>NZ_CAJMYY010000054.1:0-32535 GCF_905220185.1 Paraburkholderia sp. J11-2
TGGTACGGGCGCGACTTCGGCAGTGGCGCTGCACAACGTGGCGAACGGCACGCTGAGCGCATCGAGCTACGACGCAGTGAACGGTTCGCAGCTGTACGCAACGAACCAGAGCATCTCGAACCTGTCGGGCGATATCACGAACATCAACGGTCAGCTTCAAGACGCGGTGATGTACGACTCGTCGGCGCATGATTCGGTGACGCTGGGCGGCACGTCGGCAACCTCGGCGGTGGCACTGCATAACGTGGCAGCGGGCGACGTCTCGGCATCGAGCTTCGACGCGGTGAACGGCTCGCAGCTGTACAACACGGCCAGCTCGACGGCCAGCGCGCTGGGCGGCGGCTCGACGGTGAACCCGGACGGCTCGATCTCGAACCCGACGTACGTTCTGAATGGTGGCACGTTCAACAACGTCGGCAGCGCACTGACGAACGTCGATGGCCGCGTGACCAACGTGATCAACGACATCAACAACGGCACGATTGGTCTGGTGCAGCAGGATCCGACGACGCGCAACATCACCGTTGCGAAGAACACGGACGGCACGATCGTGGACTTCACGGGCACGGCAGGCACGCGTGTTCTGACCGGTGTGTCGAACGGCGCGGTGAACGCATCGAGCGTGGACGCGGTGAATGGCTCGCAGCTGTACGCAACGAACCAGAGCATCTCGAACCTGTCGGGCGATATCACGAACATCAACGGTCAGCTTCAGGACGCGGTGATGTACGACTCGTCGGCGCATGACTCGGTGACGCTGGGCGGTACGGGTGCCACTTCGGCAGTCGCACTGCACAACGTGGCGAACGGCGCGGTGAGCGCATCGAGCCTTGACGCAGTGAACGGTTCGCAGCTCTACGCACTGGGCAGTTCGACGGCTGACGCGCTGGGCGGCGGTTCGACGGTGAACAGCGATGGTTCGATCTCGGCTCCGACTTACAACATCGGCGGCAGCACGTTCAACAACGTGGGCGGCGCGCTGACGAACCTGGACGGCCGTGTGACGCAGAACACGACGGACATCACGAACCTGACGAACAACATCAACAACGGCACGATCGGCCTGGTGCAGCAAGCCACGCCGACGAGCACGGTGACGGTGGCCGCAGCGACCGGTGGTACGACCGTGGACTTCACGGGCACGGCGGGTACACGTGTGCTGACGGGTGTATCGAACGGTGCAGTGAACGCTTCGAGCGTGGATGCGGTGAACGGTTCGCAACTGTACGCGGTGCAGCAGAGCGTCACGAGCATTGCAGGCCAGGTCGCGAACGCGGTGACGTACGACTCGTCGGCGCACGACTCGATCACACTGGGCGGCGCGGGTTCGACCACCGCTGTTCAGATCCACAACGTGGCGGCCGGTACGTCGGACGATGACGCGGTGAACTACGCACAGTTGATGAGCGTGGTGAACAACGCGGCAGCGAACGCGTCCGACCCGATGTTCACGGCGCAAGGGGACCGCAATACCGAAGCAGCGACCGCTAGCGGTACGCATGCTACGGCGGCTGGCGCGAACGCGTTGGCGAGCGGCAACCAGTCCACGGCGCTTGGCGCGGGCTCGACGGCAAGCGCGAACAACGCGGTCGCACTGGGCGCAGGTTCGGTGGCCGATCGTGACAACACGGTGTCGGTGGGTTCGGCGGGCAACGAACGCCAGATCACCAACGTCGCGGCTGGCACGGCGGGCACGGATGCGGTCAACGTGAACCAGTTGAACGACGCGGTCAACAACGCAACGGGCAACGCGGTTCAGCAGGCCACGCAGCAGTCCAACGCCTACACGAACCAGCAGATCAGCGTCGTGCGCAAGCAGATGAACTCGCTGGGCGCCGCAGCGATGGCGGCTTCGTCGCTGATCCCGAACGCACGGGCGGAAGGCAACTTCCAGATGGCTGCGGCGGCGGGTACGTACGGTGGCGAAACCGCGCTGGCACTCGGTGCGAACTGGTACGTGTCCGATCGCCTGCTCCTGAACGCGCACGTGTCGAAGTCGACGGGCGGCGGTAGCGTCGGCGCCTCGGTTGGCGCGACGTTCGGGTTCTGATCGACCGTGACCCAGGCCCGCCACGGGAAACCGTGGCGGGCACGGAGAATTCCATGAAGAAAACTTTGATATGCGGCGCACTGCTGGCCGCGCTGATGAGCGCGCAAGCGTTCGCCAGCGTGGGCAGCGATGCCGAGGCGCTGATGCCCGCCGCGCAGAAAATCACCGACCCGTATCAGCGCGGGTTGGCCGAAGGATGGCTCGAGATTGCGCAGCGCCAGGACAGCCACGTGCTCGTTTCGAAGGTGTACAACGACGCCGCGGCGGGTGCGCTGAACAACGGCCGTCACTTTATCGACGGCAGTGTGCCGTTCCAGCCGATCTACGGCCAGAAGAACTGGCCGCCGGTCGAAACGCGCGAGAAATGGGTGAATGCGCTGCAGGAAATCGAGCGCACGAACGAGCGCGCGTCGCAGTCGCCATGCCGCGGCGAGGATGCGGGGCGTTTGTCTGCCCTGACCGACGAAGCCTGGAAAGAGCAGGACGAAACGCACGGCACGCGCTGGGTGCACGGTTGGGACTCGATCGAGCGCGCGCAGAAGCTTGCGCAGCAGGTGAACGGCGAGCTCGACAAGTGCGTGCCGCCGCCGCCTCCTCCGCCGCCGCCCGAGCTGGCGAAGCCGGTTTCGCTATCGGCTGACGCGCTGTTCGACTTCGACAGCGCCGTGCTGAAGCCGGAAGGCAAGCAGATGGTCGACGAGCTCGCGCAGCGCGTTCGCGATTCGCACGTGAAGCTTCGGCTGCTGAAGATCGATGGCTACACCGACCGGTTCGGCTCGGCGGCGCATAACGAGAAGTTGTCGCTGCAACGGGCGCAAGCGGTGATGAGCGCGCTCCAGGCCCGAGGCGTGATGGCGGAGCGCTTCGAAGTGAATGGCCGCGGCGCAGCCGACCCGGTGAATTCCTGCCCGGGCAAGAAGGCGACAGCGGCCGTGGTGGCATGTCTTGCGCCTAACCGGCGTGTACAGATCTCCATGCAGTAAGTGGGGAACAAGGGCTCGCGCGTAGGGAACGCGAGCCCGAGGGCGATCTCATCGAGACCGCCTGGAGTGGTAGGGCGATTGCGGCGTGCTTTCGGGCACGCCGTTTTTTTATCCTAGATTTTCGAGATGCGCAGCGCCGCTCAATCCTTTTTCGCGACCGACGCGGGTTTGCCGAACAGCTCGATGATCGAACGGTGCAGCGGATACTTCTCCACGAGCGCGTCGACATCGGCGATTTCGAACTCGCTGAACTCGAACCCCGGCGCAACGGTGCAGCCCACCAGCGCATAAGTGGACGGATCGCAGCAGCGCGCCGCGAACCAGTGCCCGGCCGGCACCACGGCCTGGAATACCGTGCCCGGATGGTCTAACGCATGGCCGAGCTTGCGCGTGGAGAGCACGCCACGCTCGTCGATCGAATGAATCTCGAGGGGCGAGCCCGCGTAGAAGTGCCAGAGCTCGTCGGAGCGGATGCGGTGCCAGGCCGAATAGGCGCCGTCCGCGAGCAGGAAGTAGATGGCCGTGGAGGCCGCGCGCGTTCCCTCTTCTGCAGGCGCGCCGTCGCGGCGCACGAACTTGTCGGCGCGGTAGGTTTCGCTGTAGTAGCCGCCTTCGGGGTGCGGCTCGAGCCCGAAGCGGCGGATCAGTTCTTCGACTGCGGCATTCGCGGTAGCCATGGCGTGCGCCTCCGTAGTGGTGCCGTCCAGCGATCCTGCGCGGCGCCGGCCGGTATTAGCGTTCCTGTTCGTCGATGAGCGCGAGCAGCCCGCGCAGCGCGTGTGTGGCGGCCTGCACGCGGATTTGCTCGCGGTCGCCCTTGAAGACCAGCGTTTCGACGCTCGTATGCAGGCGGTTGCTCCAGCCGAACGACACCATGCCGACTGGCTTTTCCGGCGTGCCGCCGCCCGGACCGGCGACTCCGGTAATGGCGAGCGAAACTTGTGCCCGGCTGTTGCTGAGCGCGCCTTCGGCCATCGCACGCGCCACCGGCTCACTGACCGCGCCGTGCTTTTCGATGAGTTCGGGCGGCACGCCGATCATTTCGGTCTTAGCCTGGTTCGAGTAAGTGACGAAGCCGCGCTCGAACCAGCCGCTGCTGCCTGAAATATCGGTGATGGCGGTGGCGACCATACCGCCAGTGCAGGACTCGGCGGTCGCGAGCATGAGCCGCCCGTCGCGCAGCTTGTTGCCGACGCGGATGGCAAGTTGGTGGACGACGGAATCGGTAGGCATTGCAGCAATCCGTTGAAGTGGCGCTCAGGTGGGGTTAGACCGACATGCGCCAGAGCGCGATGACGAGCAGCGTAAAGAAAGCGGCGACGATGTCGTCGAGCATGATGCCGAGACCGCCCTTGAAGCGCCGGTCGAAATAGCGGATGGGCGGCGGCTTCACCATGTCGAAGAAACGGAAGACCACGAAGGCCCAGAGCCGGCCCATGAAATCGACAGGCGTGATCATGAGCAGCACGAGCCAGAACGCGACGATCTCGTCCCAGACGATGGCAGAAGGGTCTTCCACGCGCATCTTGTTCGCCGTGAACCCGGTAATGCCGATGCCCGCGAAGAAGCCCACGATGATCAGCAGTCCCCACTCCGTGACGGTGAGGTAGCGGTTGAGCACCTCGAACGCCGCCCACGCGAACAGTGTGCCCGCCGTGCCGGGCGCGAGGCGCGAGAGCCCTGAGCCAAAGCCGAGCGAGATGATGTGAAACGGATGCGTGAGCATGAACGGCGCGTCGGCGCGGCGCGGACCGCCAGGCTGGGGCTCCGGCCGCCCGGCCGTCGCGAGTTCGTCGGCGGGAGAGGGCGTGGGGTCAGTCTGCATGGAAATGGTCGAAACCTTGCAACTTCAGGTTGAGCGGTTTGCACGCGGCGTCGCGCCAGGCGATTGCGGGGGTGGCCTGAGGCGACGCGAGGGCACTCATTGTACCGATGCACGTGACGCGCACGCCCGCCTGTTGCGCGGCCGCCTCGACCGCTGCGCGTTGCGCCGGCGCCGCCGTGAAGCACAGTTCGTAGTCGTCGCCGCCCGCGAGCGCGCACTGCAGTTGGACCTCGCGCGGCAGGCGCGCGAGGGCGGGCGAGAGCGGCAGGGCGTCGACGTCGATCGTCGCGGCGAGGTTCGACCGTTCCAGAATGTGGCGCAGGTCGCCGGCAAGGCCGTCCGACACGTCGAGCGCCGCGCGCGCGACGCCGCGTAGCGCGAGGCCGAGCGCGACACGCGGCTCGGGATACTCTAGCGCGCGTCGAAAGTAGGCGGCGTCCGGCTCGTCCACCTGCCATTCGCCACGCAGCATGCCGAGGCCCGCGCGTGCGTCGCCGGGCGTGCCGGAAACCCAGATGTCGTCGCCCGCCTGCGCGGCGTCGCGCCGAAGTGCGACATCCTGACGCACCGAGCCGAACACCGTCAGGCAAAGATTGAGCGGGCCCGCCGTGGTGTCGCCGCCAATCAGCTCGCAGTCGAAGCGGTCAGCCAGCTCGAAAAGGCCCGTGCTGAATGCGGCCAGCCAGTCTTCGCCCGGCTTGGGAAGCGCGAACGCCAGCGTGAAGCCCAAAGGCTGCGCGCCCATCGCGGCAAGGTCTGACAGATTGACGGCGAGCGCCTTGTGGCCCAACGCGTGCGGATCGATATCGGGGAAAAAATGCCGGCCTTCCACGAGCATATCCGTCGAGACGGCCAGCATTTCGCCGGGAGCGGGCGATATGAGCGCGCAGTCGTCGCCGATGCCGAGCGCGGCGCGTTGGGTGTTCGTTCGGGCGCGTCGCGCGAAATAACGGTCGATCAGGGAGAACTCGGAAAGCATGTCGAAAGGTCTATGACAAGTGATGTGTCCGACGCTGCGAAGGGCGCGCGGGCGCGGTGTTCCCCTCATTGCGGTCGCGGCACCTGCGCCCGAACTGTAAGGAATGCTGTCGGAGATTGGCGCTACAATGCCTTCGAATTAGCGTTCGAGTTGTTATTCTAATCTGCACTAACGTCCTGCCTCCCATGTCGAATCCCGCCACGAACAAACTCCGCGAAGCCGCACTCGACTATCACGAGTTTCCCACGCCGGGGAAGATCGCGATTGCGCCGACCAAGCAGATGATCAATCAGCGCGACCTCTCGCTCGCGTACTCGCCGGGCGTTGCGTTCGCATGCGAGGCGATCGTCGAGAATCCGCTCAACGCCGCGCGCTTCACGGCGCGCAGCAACCTCGTGGGCGTCGTGTCGAACGGCACGGCCGTGCTCGGTCTCGGCAACATCGGACCGCTCGCCTCGAAGCCCGTGATGGAAGGCAAGGCGGTGCTCTTCAAGAAGTTCGCGGGCATCGACGTGTTCGACATCGAGCTGAACGAGACGGACCCGCACAAGCTCGTCGACGTGATCGCGGCGCTCGAACCCACGTTCGGCGGCATCAACCTCGAAGACATCAAGGCGCCGGAGTGCTTCATTGTCGAGCGTGAGGCGCGCAAGCGCATGAAGATTCCGGTCTTCCACGACGACCAGCACGGCACGGCCATCGTGGTGGCGGCGGCCTTCACGAACGGCCTGAAGGTCGTGGGCAAGGACATCAAGGAAGTCAAGCTCGTCGCCTCGGGCGCGGGCGCGGCGGCGCTGGCGTGTCTGGACCTGCTCGTCGATCTTGGCCTGCCGCTCGAAAACATCATCGTGACCGACCTCGCGGGCGTGGTCTACAAGGGCCGCACCGAGCTGATGGACCCGGACAAGGAGCGTTTCGCGCGCGAGACCAACGCGCGCACGCTCGCCGAAGTGATCGAAGGCGCCGATATCTTCCTCGGCCTTTCCGCGGGCGGCGTGCTCAAGCAGGACATGGTCAAGCAGATGGCCGCGAAGCCGCTCATTCTCGCGCTCGCCAATCCCACGCCGGAAATCCTGCCGGAGCTCGCGCTCGAAGTGCGCCCGGACGCCGTGCTCGCCACGGGCCGCACGGACTACCCGAACCAGGTGAACAACGTTCTGTGCTTCCCGTTCATCTTCCGCGGTGCGCTCGACGCGGGTGCGACGACCATCACGCGCGAGATGGAAATTGCCGCCGTGAATGCGATTGCGGAGCTGGCGCGCCAGGAACAGAGCGACGTGGTGGCCACGGCTTATGGCATTCAGGATCTGCAGTTCGGGCCCGAGTACCTCATTCCGAAGCCCTTCGACCCGCGTCTGATCGTGAAAATCGCGCCGGCCGTGGCCAAGGCGGCCATGGACTCGGGCGTCGCGACCCGTCCGATCGAGGACATGGACGCCTACGAGCAGCACCTCCAGCAGTTCGTCTACCACAGCGGCACGACCATGAAGCCGATCTTCCAGCTCGCGCGCGCCGTGGAGCCGGAGAAGAAGCGCATCGTGTTCGCCGAGGGCGAAGAAGAGCGCATCCTGCGCGCGGTGCAGATCGTGGTCGACGAAAAGCTGGCCAAGCCCATCCTGATCGGCCGCCCCTCGGTGATCGAGCAGCGTATCGCGCGCTACGGCCTGCGTCTCGTGGCCGGGCAGGACTACACGGTCGTGAACACCGACCACGACGAGCGCTACCGCGAGTTCTGGCAGAGCTACGCGAAGCTCATGGCGCGCAAGGGCATCACGCAGCAAATGGCGAAGCTCGAAATGCGCCGCCGCACGACGCTGATCGGCTCGATGCTCGTGGAAAAGGGCTTGGCCGACGGCATGATCTGCGGCACGGTCAGCACGACGCACCGCCACCTGCACTTCATCGACCAGGTGATCGGCAAGAAGGCAGGCTGCAACGTCTATGCCGCAATGAACGCGCTGGTGCTGCCGAACCGCCAGATTTTTATCGTCGACACGCATGTGAACGTCGACCCGACGCCGGAGCAGCTCGCGGAAATCACCATCATGGCGGCCGAGGAAGTGCGCCGCTTCGGCATCGAGCCGAAGATCGCGCTGTGCTCGCACTCGAACTTCGGTTCGAGCAACGCGCCTAGCGCGCAGAAGATGCGCGACCTGCTCGCCATCCTCCAGGAGCGCGCGCCGGACCTGCATGTGGACGGCGAAATGCACGGCGACGTGGCGATCGACGCGAACCTGCGCAAGGAAATCCTGCCGGAGTCGACGCTCGAAGGCGAAGCGAATCTGCTCATCATGCCGAACATCGACGCGGCGAACATTTCCTACAACCTGCTCAAGACGGCGGCGGGCAACAACATCGCCATCGGGCCGATCCTGCTCGGCGCCGCCAAGCCGGTGCACGTGCTGACGGCTTCCGCCACGGTGCGGCGCATTGTCAACATGACGGCGCTGCTCGTCGCAGATGTGAACGCGACGCGTTAAGCTCGCTCGCGCAGGTTGCCGGCAACGCCGGTAACGCTGTCCCCAAAATCGGCGCACTCTCGCGAGTGCGCCGATTTTTTTGCTCGCGAGATCCTGCGCGATCGGCCAAAATCGCGCAAAATGAGATTGTAAAATTTACCGGATTGGCCCTTGTGCGCGGTCAAGCTCTGGTCGTCCTCGCTTGACGAACGTTGCTTCCAGGCATCATTAGCGATACCCTTACACCTTTCATGGTCGTCGAACGCGTAACCAGGGAAGCGGGAACCAGGCAATGGCCCCTCGTCTAACTCATTGTTTCGGCGGCGGTTTGTCTAGCTTGTGGCGCGCCGCAGCGGTGGCGCTAGTCGCAACCGTAGCGCTGGCAGCGGGTGATGCTCAGGCGCGCACGAATCAGCCGGAAGACGCGGGTAATTCAGTCGGCAGCATTTCGGTCAACGAACTTCCGCGTGAGGCGGTGGCCACGTTGAGCCTGATTGCGGCGGGCGGCCCGTTCCCTTACGAGAAGGACGGCGTCGTATTCGGGAATTTTGAACGGATATTGCCACCGCATCGGCGGGGCTACTATCACGAATACACGGTCCCAACGCCGAGCGCGCACAACCGCGGCGCCAGGCGCATTGTTTGCGGCGGTCCGCGCAAGCAGACCGACAACTGTTACTACTCCGACGACCACTACGCCAGTTTCAGGCGAATTATTGATTGACACCGGGATGAGCGGCATGAGCGATAACGTTTACGCGCACGACCCCCGGGTCGCGAGCGATCTGTTCGCGTCCGGGGAGGGCAACCTGTTCCAGCGCGTCATGCAGTTGAAGCAAGACAGCGAGGCGCGCCAGGATGAGGCGGGGCTTTCATCGAACGAGGGGGCCATGAGCCTGTTTTCGACCGTGCAGCCGAATATTGTCCAGTCGATCCGGGCGTTTCGCATTCAGGATCTCTCGGACGAAGCCCAGCGGCTGCAGCAGCATTTCCTCTATGCGTTCTGCGCGAACGCGCAAACCAAGCAGGAAGTGCTCGAAACCATTGCCACATCGTTTCTGTTTCCGAAGCATTTCGGCAAGAACTACGACGGCTTGTACGACTGTCTGACCGATCTCGTGCAGAAGGCCGGCGAGCAGCCGGGTTTCGTGATCGTGCTGGAAGGACTGCCGATTGCCCAGAAGTTCGACAAGGACGGGCGTGAGACGCTGCTCGACGTATTTCGCGAGGCTTCCGAATACTGGGCCGAGCGCAAGGTGCCGTTCCGCGTTTTTTATTCGTTCGCCTGACCTTCGGCTCGCGTTTCGTCGCGTGCATGCGACAGAAAACCACAAGCCCGCCTTTCGGCGGGCTTTGTCATTTTTACCAGTGGTTTTCCCGGGTGCTGAGGCTTACCAGCCACCCCAGCGGGCGGCGAGCGCCGATAGCACGGCGATGCCCGCCGTTTCGGTGCGCAAAACGCGCGGCCCGAGTCCCACGGCGATAAAACCGTGGTCGAGCGCCGCGGCTTCTTCCGGCGACGAGAATCCGCCTTCAGGCCCGACCAGCACCGTCACCTCGCCCGAGGGCGGGTCGATCGGCAAGGTCGAGAACGAGACGTTGGCGCGCGGCGAGAGGAGCACGCGCAGTTCTCCTTCGCCGGGGCGCTTCGGCAGCGAGCCAAGCCAAGTGGCGATTTCGCGCGTGGGCGCGACGTCGGGCATGCGGTTGCGCCCGCACTGTTCGCACGAGGCTTGCACGATGCGTTGCCAGTGCGCCTGGCGGCGCACGGCTCGCTCGCCCGAAAGCCGCACGACGCTGCGCGAGGTGGTGAGCGGCACGAAGTTCGTCGCGCCCAGTTCGACGGCCTTTTCGATCAGCCAGTCCATTTTGTCGCTGCCGGCAATGCCTTGGGCGAGCGTGAGCCGGTAAGGCGGCTCCGCTTCGAAGTCGCGATAAGGGCCAATGCGCACCTGCGTGTCGCGGCGCTCCATGCCGAGGATCTCGGCGCTGTACTCGCCGCCAAGGCCGTTGAACAGCACGATCGTGTCGCCGGGCTGCAGGCGCAACACCTGAACATGGCGCGTGACTTCGTCGGGAAGGGTGACAACCTCGTCGGATTGCAGGGCGCTGCCGACGAAAAAGCGGGGCATAAGACTATTTCTCATTGATTCAGGACAAGTGGCGAGCAAGCGCCCAGCGGTAACCGTCGAGGTCTTCGACCTGCGCGAAGCGGTCCCCCCAGAATTGGTCCTGTGGCTCGCTCAGCGATTTTGCGCCGGCTTCGAGCGCCCGCGCATAAACCGCGTCGACATCGTCGACATACAGATAAAAAGATTGCGGCGCGACGGTCTGTGCGCTTTTGGGCGTGCGCGCCGTCGAACCGAATGCACCCTCCGGCGCGAACATGACGATCAACTGATCGTGGTACGTCATCTCCACGTGCATGATCGCGCCGTCGTCCTCCACGCTATCGCGTACCGCAAAGCCAAGCGCCGCCCGATAGAAGTCCATCGACGCGCGCGCGTCGCGCACCGTCAGATACGGGGTCAGCCACGGCACGCCGGCAGGGCGGGGTGGGGTCATCGAGTCTCTCCAGATTCGCGGTTAGGATGAGGCGCCGGCCGTCGCTTTGAGCGTGGGCGCGCGATGAAAGCGTTGGGAACCTGCCATTTTCCACGGGCAGGGTCGCTAAAGCTGTAGGAATTCGCCTAGTTTATCTCTCGCTGTGAGTGGAGCTTCTAAGAGCGTAGCGTGCAACTTGACGTCGTAATATCGCAAACCTTCGAGTTGACGCTCGGCCATGCGCGCTTCCAGCCTGGCCAGACCGGCGCTGCCGGGGTCGAGCGTGTCGCTCGCGATGGCCATGAGCCAAAGCGAGCCGTATAACGGCACATAGGCGGCAAGCGGCCGCACGACGGCGAAGGCCCGGCGCAGTCCGGCAAGCAGCGCCGCCACGCGTTCCGGGTGATGGAACGGCGAGCCGAGATGCAGCGAGACGAGTGCGTCGGCGCTCATCACGCGCTTGAGCGCGGCGTAGAACTCTGGCGTGTACAGCCCGGCCGCGGGCGAATCCGGCGGGGTCAAATCGAACACGACAAGATCGAAGCGTTCCTGCGTCGAGGCGACGAAGGCCGCCGCATCGCCGATCACGAGTTCGACGCGCGGATCTTCAAAGGCGTCGCCGCGTACCTCGGGCAGATAGTCGCCTGTCAGGCGCACCACGTCCGGGTCGAGTTCCGCCACGACGATGCGCGCGATGCCCGGATGGCGCAGCAGTTGCCGCGCCGCGCCGCCGTCGCCGCCGCCCAGCACGAGCGCGGCACGCGGCGCGGGGTGGGTGAGCGCGGCCGGGTGCGTCATGCACTCGTGATAGATGAATTCGTCGCCGGCCGAGGTCATCGGGCGCCCGTCCAGCGTGAAGAGACAGCCCAGTTGCGGCGTATCCCAGACTTCGATGCGCTGCCACGGCGTATCGGCGGCCGCGAGGCGGCGTGCGCCCGGAAACCCATAGAGCGCGTCGGCGGCGGGATGGAAGAGGAGTGTTTCGCTCACGAAGGTCTTGGGCGTCGTGCAAACGAGCGCGCGAAAAAATGGGGCCAACAGCGGCATTATAGGGTTCCTGGATTCGCCCCTTCCCGAGGCAGGCCGGCACCGGCCGCATGCCGCATTCCCCGCGCCCTACGGCCAGGGATAATCCCCACGATCTGCTAGAATATTCCGCTTTGCAGCCCTCTCCGTTTGCTCCGGCCGTTTCGCGTCTCCAGGCGCCGCATGTGCGCCCGAGCGGGCGATTTGCCGAGCTTCCGGACCCTCGCGCTGCTGTGTGCGCCCGCTGTTTGCGCTGTTCGCGACCAGCGCCGCCCACGCCGCTTTTTGCACACTTCCGGACTCGACATGACGACCTCGTCCTCCGCCTCCCCCGCTACCACCCAGTTGATGGCCAACGCCATTCGTGCGCTGTCCATGGACGCCGTTCAGCAAGCGAACTCCGGTCACCCCGGCATGCCCATGGGCATGGCCGAGATTGCCGTTGCGCTGTGGTCGCGCCATCTGCGCCATAACCCGACGAACCCGCTGTGGAGCGATCGCGACCGCTTCGTGCTGTCGAACGGCCATGGCTCGATGCTGCTGTACTCGCTGCTGCACCTGACCGGCTACGACCTGCCGATGGCGGAGCTCAAGAACTTCCGTCAGCTGCACTCGAAGACGCCGGGCCATCCCGAGTTCGGCATTACGCCGGGCGTCGAGACGACCACGGGCCCGCTCGGCCAGGGTCTGGCGAACGCGGTTGGCATGGCGCTCGCTGAAGCGCTGCTCGCAGCAGAGTTCAACAAGGCCGACGCGAAGATCGTCGATCACCACACGTACGTGTTCCTCGGCGACGGCTGCCTGATGGAAGGCATCTCGCACGAAGCCTGCTCGCTCGCCGGCACGCTCAAGCTGAACAAGCTGATCGCGCTGTACGACGACAACGGCATCTCGATCGACGGCGACGTGGTCAACTGGTTCCACGACAACACGCCGGAGCGTTTCGAAGCCTACGGCTGGAACGTGATCCCGCACGTGGACGGCCATGACGTGGATGCGGTCGACGCGGCTATCCAGAAGGCCAAGGCCTCGGACAAGCCCACGCTGATCTGCTGCAAGACCATCATCGGCAAGGGCGCGCCGACCAAGCAGGGCGGTCACGACGTGCACGGCGCAGCGCTCGGCGGCGAAGAAATCGCCAAGTGGCGCGAGGCCGCAGGCTGGAAGTGGGAGCCGTTCACGCTGCCGCAAGAAGTCTACGCAGACTGGGACGCGAAGGCCGCAGGCGCGAAGTTCGAAGCCGCGTGGAACGACCAGTTCGCCGCGTACCAGTCGAAGTACCCGACCGAAGCCGCCGAGTTCGAGCGCCGCATGGCCCACAAGCTGCCCGCCGACTGGGCGCAGAAGGCCGCCGCGATCGTCGCTGGCGCCGATTCGCGCAAGGAAACGGTTGCTACGCGCAAGGCTTCGCAGCAAGCCATCGAAGGCCTCGCCGCCGCACTGCCGGAATTGCTGGGCGGCTCGGCCGACCTGACCGGCTCGAACCTCACCAACTGGAAGGCCTCGAAGCCCGTGCGCGCCGCGAAGGCCGGCGAGACCGGCATCCAGTGGGGCAACCACATCAACTACGGCGTGCGCGAGTTCGGCATGAGCGCCGCGCTCAACGGCATTAACCTGCACGGCGGCTACAAGGCATTCGGCGGCACGTTCCTCACGTTCTCCGACTACAGCCGCAATGCGCTGCGCGTGGCCGCGCTGATGAAGTGCCCGTCGATCTTCGTGTTCACGCACGACTCGATCGGTCTCGGCGAAGACGGTCCGACCCACCAGTCGATCGAACAGGTCGCAAGCCTGCGCCTGATCCCCAACATGACGCTCTGGCGTCCGGCCGATACGGTGGAAACCGCGGTGGCCTGGACCGAGTCGATCGCGCATCACGGCCCGTCGAGCCTCATTTTCAGCCGCCAGAACCTGCAGTTCAACGAGCGCACGGACGCCCAGATCGCGAACATCGCCAAGGGCGGCTACGTGCTCAAGGACTGGAACGACGACATCCCGAGCCGCAAGATCATCCTGATCGCCACGGGCTCTGAAGTCGAACTGGCGATGAAGGCTGTTGAAGCGCTGCAGCGCGAAGGCATCGGCGCCCGTGTGGTGTCCATGCCGTCGACCAACGTGTTCGATAAGCAGGACGCCGAGTACAAGGAGCGCGTACTGCCCAAGGGCGTGCGCCGCGTCGCGATCGAAGCCGGTGTGACCGACTTCTGGCGCAAGTACGTGGGCCTCGAAGGCGGCGTGGTCGGCATCGACACGTTCGGCGAATCGGCCCCGGCTGGCGTGCTGTTCAAGCACTTCGGCTTCACGGTCGATCATGTCGTAGCAACGGCCAAGGCCGCGCTCGACAACTAAGCATGCGTTACGGGCCCGCCTGATCGGCAAGATCTGGCGGGCCCGCTGCCTTGAGCGCCCCGTCTGGCCGCCCCAGCCCGGCGTTGTCGCCAGCGCAGCACTGGTTTCAGAATTTTTCAGCCCTTAGGAGATAAACCATGACCATTCGCGTCGCTATCAACGGCTACGGCCGCATCGGCCGTAACACGCTTCGCGCGTTCTACGAGAACGGCAAGAAGCACGACATCCAGATCGTTGCGATCAACGACCTGGGTGACGCGAAGACCAACGCGCATCTGACGCAATACGACACGGCTCACGGCAAGTTCCCGGGCGAAGTCAGCGTCGACGGCGACTACCTCGTCGTCAACGGCGACCGTATCCGCGTGCTGGCCAACCGCAACCCGGCAGAACTGCCGTGGGGCGAGCTGGGCGTTGACATCGTGTTCGAATGCACGGGCTTCTTCACGACCAAGGAAAAGGCCAGCGCCCACCTGAAGGGCGGCGCGAAGAAGGTCATCATCTCGGCGCCGGGCGGCAAGGACGTCGACGCGACGATCGTCTACGGCGTGAACCACAACGTGCTGAAGGCGACGGACACGGTCATCTCGAATGCATCGTGCACGACCAACTGCCTGGCACCGCTCGTCAAGCCGCTGAACGACAAGATCGGTCTGGAAACGGGTCTGATGACCACGATCCACGCTTACACGAACGACCAGGTTCTGACGGACGTCTATCACGAAGACCTGCGCCGCGCGCGCTCGGCCACGCACAGCCAGATCCCGGCGAAGACGGGCGCGGCATCGGCTGTCGGCCTCGTGCTGCCGGAACTGAATGGCAAGCTGGACGGTTACGCGATCCGCGTCCCGACCATCAACGTGTCGATCGTCGACCTGTCGTTCATCGCCAAGCGCGACACGACGGTCGAAGAAGTCAACGCGATCATGAAGGAAGCCTCGGAAGGCGCGCTCAAGGGCATCCTGGGCTACAACACCGCACCGCTGGTTTCGATCGACTTCAACCACAACCCGGCATCGTCGACGTTCGACGCCACGCTCACGAAGGTCTCGGGCCGTCTCGTAAAGGTGTCGAGCTGGTACGACAACGAGTGGGGCTTCTCGAACCGCATGCTGGACACGGCTGTGGCGCTCGCGAACGCGAAGTAAGCACGCTCGTAGCTGCATGAAAAACCGCCCGGAAGTGTTTCCGGGCGGTTTTTTTTCGTCCTTATTTTTCGATGGTGCTTTGTGATGCGGCGGCGAACGCGGGCGGCGTGGGGAAGTACACGCCCGCACGCTGTGCCGCATTGGCGATGTGCGCCTCGATTGCCTCGCCGGCTGCGACTGAGTCGCGCGCCTTGAGCGCCACCACGATCAGACCGTGCTCGCGATGCGTGGAAAGCACGCGCTCGCGCCGGTAGAACGGCATGCGCTGGCTTTCTTTCATGATGTCGGCGCTGCTGCGCAGGATCGATTCGATCGCCGCATTGCCCGCGAGATTCACGATGCGCATGTGGAACTCGAAGTCGAGTTGCGCGGCTTCGTCGAGTTCGTCGCAGGCGAGGGCGCTGTGCAGCGCTTCGGTGTTCGCCTCGAGCCACGCAACGTCGGCGTCGCCGATGGCGAGCGCCGCCATGCGCGCGGCGAAGCCTTCGAGCGCGTAGCGCATCTGGTAGGTGTCGGGCAGCGACGACTGGTCGGCGAAGCGCCACGGGTGAGCGTTCGTGGCCTGCGCGCTCGTCACGTACACGCCCTTGCCCGCGCGGATCGACAGCATGCCGAGCGCCTCGAGCGTCGAGAGCGCCTCGCGCAGCGACGCGCGGCTGATCGCCAGTTCCTCGGAAAGCTGCCGCTGAGCGGGCAGCAGGCTGCCGACCGGATACAAGCCGCCTTCGATCCGTTCGCGAATCGTGGCGATAGCGGCGTCGGTAACGGTGTGCGGAACGTTCTTCATCGGTTGGCGCGGGCTGCGTTCGCGTGGTCTGACCGGTATTGTAGTCCTGCGCGGCTTTGCTGCATGACGCACCGCATCAACGCCCTTTGCGCCGCCGCTCAAGGCGCCCAGATCCGGCCCGCAAACTGGTCAGACCGCACAAGGGTAAACACCCCGTCTCCCGACCTTGACTCCGGTATATCGGCTTCCTACTATCCGCCATAACAGTGCTGGTCAGACCAGTCAGAACAGTTGCTTGCTCCCCCTCGTTGGCTTTGCATGGGATGGGACTAAGGAGCGTTGCTCCAAGTCCCATCGACATAGGAGACAGTCGTGACGAAGTTCTTCAATTCGCTGTTTGGTCGCGTAGTGATCGCCCTCGTACTGGGCATCGTGGTAGGCGCGGTGTTTCCCCATTTCGCCCAATCGTTGCGGCCGCTCGGCGACGGCTTTCTCAAGCTCATCAAGATGGTGATCGGGCCCATTGTGTTCTGCGTGGTCGTGAGCGGCATGGCGCACGCGGGCGACCTCAAGAAGGTGGGCCGTGTCGGCCTGAAATCGGTGGTGTATTTCGAGGCGATGACGACCGTCGCGCTCGTGATCGGCGCCGTGCTCGCGTACGTCACGCGTCCGGGCGCGGGCATGAACGTGGATCTGCGCTCGCTCGACGCCGCCTCGCTCGCGACCTACACCGAGCACGCCAAGAGCCTGAAGGACACTGCCGGTTTCCTGCTGAAGATCATTCCCGAGACCGCCTTCGACGCCTTCGCAAAGGGCGACATCCTGCAGATTCTCGTGTTCTCGGTGCTGTTCGGCAGCGCGCTCTCGCTGCTCGGCCCGAAGGCGCAGCGCGTGAACAGCCTGATCGACGAACTCTCGCAGGTGTTCTTCCGCGTGATGGGCTTCATCATCAAGCTCGCGCCGCTTGGCGTGCTCGGCGCGATCGCGTTCACGACCGGCACCTACGGCGTGGCGTCGCTCAAGCAACTCGGGCTGCTCGTGATCGTGTTCTACGCGAGCTGCATCGTGTTCGTCGCGGTCGTGCTCGGCATTGTCATGCGCCTCGCGGGCTTCAGCGTGTTCAAGCTGATCCGCTACCTGCGCGAAGAACTCTCGATCGTGCTCGGCACGGCTTCGTCGGACGCCGTGCTGCCGCAGATCATGCGCAAGCTCGAATTCATGGGCGTGAAGGACTCCACCGTGGGTCTCGTGATCCCGACGGGCTACTCGTTCAACCTCGACGGCTTTTCGATCTACCTCACGCTCGCCGTGATCTTCATCGCGCAAGCGACCAACACGCCGCTGTCGATGCACGACCTCATCGTCGTGGTGCTGGTCTCGCTCATCACCTCGAAGGGGGCGCACGGCATTCCCGGCTCGGCGATCGTCATTCTCGCCGCGACGCTTTCCGCCATTCCCGCGATTCCCGTGCTCGGCCTCGTGCTGATTCTGCCGGTGGACTGGTTCGTCGGCATCGCTCGCGCACTCACGAACCTGATTGGCAACTGTGTGGCGACGGTGGTGGTCGCCGTGTGGGAGCACGACATCGACAAGGTGCGCGCCAGGCGGGTGCTGAATCTCGACGAAGGTTTCCGCTTCGTGCCGGCAGGCGACAGCGACACGGACACCGCGCACGGCGAAGACAGCGCGCTTGGCGGCAAGCACGCGCATGCCTGAACTTCGGCGGCGCACCGAGCGCCGCTTTTCTTCGATCAACGGATCCACTCAAGCGAACGACACCATCATGGCCATTCCGACTCTCGACCCCAACGCCCCCGCTTTCACGCGCCGCTACATGAACCTCGCCGATCCGCGTCTGGGCGCCCGCGCGCTCCACGCGAGCGACGAATTCTTCGCGCCGAAGGAGCGCATGCTCGAACCGCAGCCCGCGGTCTTCATCCCCGGCAAATACGACGACCACGGCAAGTGGATGGACGGCTGGGAAACGCGCCGCAAGCGCACGACCGGCCACGACTTTTGCATCGTGCGCCTCGCGCGCCCCGGCGTGATCTACGGTCTGGATCTCGACACGAGCCATTTCACGGGCAATTTTCCGCCGGCGGCTTCGATCGAGGCGTGCTACGCGCAGGTTCGCGACGACGAAACGCCAGGCGACAACGCCGACTGGCAGACCATCGTCCCGGCGACGACGCTGCAGGGCAATCAGCATCACTACGTCGAGGTGCGCGATACGCGCGCGTTCACGCATCTGCGCGTGAATCTCTTTCCCGATGGCGGTCTCGCGCGCCTGCGCGTGTACGGGCAGCCCAAGCGCGACTGGAGCACGGTCGAGCGCGGCAGCCTCGTCGATCTCGCGGCGATCGAAAACGGCGCGTATCTCGTCGCGGCCAACAACCAGCACTTCGGGCTCGCTGCCACGATCCTGATGCCCGGGCGCGGCGTGAACATGGGCGACGGCTGGGAAACACGCCGCCGCCGCGAACCGGGCAACGACTGGGCGATCGTGGCGCTCGCGCGGCCCGGCATCATCCGCAAGATCGAAGTCGACACGGCGCACTTCAAAGGCAACTACCCGGACCGCTGCTCGCTTCAGGCGGCGAGCGTGACGGGCGGCACCGACGACTCGCTCGTCACCCAGGCGATGTTCTGGCCGGCGCTGCTCGGCGAGCAGAAGCTCGAAATGGACAAGCAACACGTGTTCGAGAGCGCGATTGCCGCGCTCGGCCCGGTCACGCACGTGCGCTTCAACATCTTCCCGGACGGCGGCGTGTCGCGCCTGCGCCTGTGGGGCGAACCGGTCTGAACGAGGAGCCGCGATGCAGATCCTGCACATGGAACCCTTGACGCGCGAGGCGTTCGCGCCGTTTGGCGACGTGATCGAAGTCGCCGGCGCGCGCCACTTTCCGATCAACGGCGGCACGACCGAGCGCTTTCACGACCTCGCCGCCATCGACGTGAACGAGGCGGGCGGCCGGCCCATCGTCAGCGTGTTTCGCGCCCAGCCGCGCGCGTGGCCCGTCGAGATCGCGATGATGGAGCGGCATCCGCTCGGCAGCCAGGCATTCGTGCCGCTTGGCGACGCGGGCTACGCTGTGGTGGTCGCGCCGGCGGGCGAGTTCGATCCGGCGGGGCTTCGCGCGTTCTGGGCCGGGCGCGGGCAGGGCGTCAATTACGCCAAAGGCGTCTGGCATCACCCGTTGCTCGCCTTCGAGCGGGTGAGCGACTTCGTGGTGGTCGACCGCGGCGGCACCCAGCCGAACTGCGATGAGATCGCGCTCGCAGAGCCCTGGCGGCTCGTGCAGGCCGACACGTCGCTCGTGCCCGCCTGAAGTCGGGCCGGCATTCCCCAAGACCGGTTCACCAAATGAAAACGCCACGGCAGGTCTGCCGTGGCGTTTTCTCTTCTGCAGCCTGCAAGCGGCAAGCGGTCAGTGCTTGCGGTGCGGGCAGTTTTCCTTCGTGCAGGCGCCGTACAGGGCGAGTGCGTGTTCCTGGAGCTTGAAGCCGCGCTCGTTGGCGATCATCTGCTGGCGCTTTTCGATTTCGGGGTCGAAAAATTCTTCAACGATTCCGCAGTCGAGGCACACGAGGTGGTCGTGGTGGCTGCCTTCGTTGAGTTCGAACACCGCCTTGCCCGATTCGAAGTTGCTGCGCGTGAGCAACCCAGCCTGCTCGAACTGCGTGAGGACCCGGTAGACCGTGGCGAGGCCGATGTCGAGCTCCTCGTTCAGCAGGTTGCGGTAGACGTCTTCTGCGGTGAGGTGACGAACCGGGCTATGCTGAAAAATCTCCAGGATCTTGAGGCGAGGCAGCGTCGCCTTGAGGCCGATGTTCTTGAGATCGGTTGGATTGGTCATGACGATAAGTCCCTGGAGTACAATGCTAGGTTGTTATGTTAATGCGTTTTTACCGTTCCGGGCATTTTCGCCGGAACTTCGAACGATCTTCTACAGAATACGCGCGGCTTCGCGAAAAGCCCGCTCGGTGAGGGAAATGATTCCAGAATTCACAACGATCGGCCGGCGCATGCACGGCGGCCGCCTGGCGTGCACCCTGCTGGCTGCGGCCGCGTTCGCGGCGCTCGCCGGCTGTTCCACCTACAACAGCGTGACGCAGAGCATCGCCCAAAGCATTACGCCTTACCGCATTACCATCGTGCAAGGCAACTTCGTCTCGGCGGAAGCCGCGGCGCAGATGAAGGTGGGCATGTCCCGGGCCGAGGTCAAGCAGCTGCTCGGCACGCCGCTCCTCACCGACATGTTCCATGCGAACCGCTGGGACTATATCTTCTATTTCAAGCGCGGCTCGACCGCCGTGGTTCAGCAGCGTGACTTCGTCGTGCTGTTCGAAGGCGATCGCGTAGCGAGCTGGTCGGGCGGTGAAGACCTGCCGTCGAACCTCGAACTGCTCGCCGAAATCGACGGCGACCGCAGCGGCAAGAAGAAGGCCGTCGCGGCTGCGCCGGCATCGGGCGCTTCGGCGCCGGTGGCGGCTGCAGCGGGCGCGCCCGACGTGGGTACGAGCGCGACCGGCCCGACGGTCGGCGATACGGCGCGCACGCCGTCGTCCGAACTCGGCACCGCCACCAGTGCGCTGCCGCAGGACGCCAACGCGCAGGCCGCCGCCGCCGCAAACCGCGCCACGGAAGCCGTGCAAACGCCTGCCGGCCTAACGCCTTCGGTGCGCGCGGGCAACCCGCAATCGTCGGCGCTGCCGCAGAACGTCGGCACGATGCCGTCGCAGGTCCAGCTGCATCGCCAGCCGCAGCCGCAAATTCAGGGCGTGCAGAGCAACCCGGTCGGCCCGACCGCCGGCGCGCAGGGCACCGGCGACACCAATACGGCGCCGTCTGGCCCGGCGCGCGATTCGGCGCTCGCCGCGCCGCCCACGGTGCCGGCTTCCGGGGCGGCTGCGGCCCCGAGCAACTGAGCCGGCTGACCCAGCCGGTAAAACAGGCAGGGCGGGGTGCGCGAGGCGCGCCACGCTTCGATTCGGCGGCCGGGTGTCACTACCGGCCGCCGCGTTTTTTGGCGGCGGTGCTTCGTGGCGCCTGGTGACACCGGGTGGCACCCCGCGCCGCGGCCAGCGACACATTGGCAGGAAGACTCATGAAAATCGCAATCGCCGGGGCATCGGGCCGCATGGGCCGCATGCTCATCGAAACCGTTCTGAATTCGCCAGACGTCACGCTCTCGGGCGCGCTCGTGCGCAAGGGCTCGGCCGCCATTGGCCAGGACGCTGGCGCGTTCCTCGGCAAGGACACCGGTGTGCGCATCACCGACGACATCGAGCAGGTGTTCGCGCAAAGCGACTGCCTGATCGACTTCACGCGCCCCGAAGGCACGCTCGCGCACCTCGAGGCGGCGCAGCGCCACGGCGTGAAGATGGTGATCGGCACGACCGGCTTCGACGCCCAGCAAAAGGCGCAGCTCGGCGCGGCCGCGCAAAAGGTCGGCGTGGTGTTCGCGGCGAACATGAGCGTGGGCGTGAACGTCACGCTCAAGCTGCTCGAATACGCGGCGCGCTTTTTCGAGACCGGCTACGACATCGAGATCATCGAGGCGCACCATCGCCACAAGGTCGACGCGCCCTCGGGCACTGCCCTTGCGATGGGCGAGGCCGTGGCAAAGGCGCTCGGCCGCAATCTCGACGAATGCGCCGTGTATGGCCGCGAAGGCGTGACCGGTGAGCGCGACCCCTCGACGATCGGGTTTTCGGCGATTCGCGGCGGCGATATCGTCGGCGATCATACGGTGCTGTTCGCGGGCATTGGCGAGCGCATCGAGATCACGCACAAGTCCTCGAGCCGCCTTTCGTACGCGCAAGGCAGCGTGCGCGCCGCGCGCTTTCTGCAGGACAAGGCCAACGGCCTGTACGATATGCAGGACGTGCTCGGCCTGCGCTGAGCGTTTCCCTTATGGTCCGGCGCCTGCGCCGGACAGACAGTGAGCGAGGTCCGATGGCAGCCAGTTCCGGAGTCATTCACTATCTGCAGACGGGCGATGCCGTCACCCACGCGGTAGCGTGGGTATTGCTCGCCATGTCGGTCGCGAGCTGGTGCTTTCTCATCGTGAAAAGCTGGATCCTCTTGCGCGCGAAGCGCCAGGGGCCGCGCGCCGTTGCGCGCTTCTGGCAGGCGCGCAGCCTTGCTGACGGCGTGGCCGCCATGCGTGGGGTCGACCGCGAACGCGTCTTCCTGCCGCTCGCTCAGGCGGCGCTCGCCGCCGAGGAAGCCGACGCGCCCGGCATGATGCTTTCGCGCGTAGACCGCGGCGAGCGCGTGTTGCGTGCGCTGCGCGGTGCGCTTCAGGCTTCGCAGCGCCGGCTCGAATTCGGGCAGGTGCTGCTGGCTTCGGTGGGCAGCACGGCGCCGTTCGTGGGGCTGCTCGGCACGGTTTGGGGCATTTACCACGCGCTCGGCAGCATTGCCGCGAGCGGCCAGGCGATGATCGAGAACGTGGCCGGCCCGGTGGGCGAAGCGCTCATCATGACGGCGTTCGGTCTCGTGGTCGCGATTCCGGCCGTGCTCGCCTACAACGTGCTCGGACGCCTCGTGCGCCAGCTTTGCGACGATCTAGACGGCTTCGCGCACGATCTGCACGCCTATGCCTGCGCGCCCGAAGGCGCGCCGCTGCGCCGCGAAGGTGCGCAGGGCGCGATGCGCGAAGGCGCGCGCGCCGAGTCGTAGGAGGCACCGCGAATGGCATTCGGCGGACTCGAAAAGAAGCGCGATGCGGCACCGATGTCGGACATCAACATGACGCCGCTCATCGACGTCATGCTCGTGCTGCTCGTCATCTTCATCATCACCGCGCCGCTCTTCACGCATGCGATCCGGCTCGATTTGCCGAAGGTCGCCGCCGAGCCGGCGCAGCAAACGGCGCAAACCGTCACGCTTTCCATCGACGCTGCCGGCAAGCTCTACTGGAACGCCCAGCCCATCACGCTGGACGAGCTGCGCGCGCGCTTCACGGCGGCGGGCAAAGCGCCCGAGTCGCAGCAGCCCGAGCTGCAGCTGCGCGCCGCGCGGGAGACGCGCTACGACGTGATCGCCCAGGTGATGGGCGCCGCGCAGCAGGCCGGGCTCACGCGCCTCGGCTTCGTGACCGAGCCGCCCGCCGGCGCGCACTGAACGGCGAACTGAGCGCGCGCCAGTCAACGGTATAATCAACGTTTCCTTTAAAAACGGGCCCAGCGAAACCGCCGCAATCTGCCGGTATCGTGAACGGCCGGCCCGGTGCATCCGGCACCGAAACCGCCCGTTTCCAGCGTTCACCACCCACACCATGCTCGAAAAATACGTTCCCTCCGACGTCGAATCCGCCGCGCAAGGCGAATGGCGCGCCACCGACGCTTACCGGACGGCCGAGAAGGCCGACAAGCCCAAGTTCTACTGCGTCTCGATGCTGCCGTATCCGTCGGGCAAACTGCACATGGGCCACGTGCGGAACTACACGATCAACGACGTGATGTACCGTTACCTGCGCATGAACGGCTACAACACGTTGATGCCGATGGGCTGGGACGCGTTCGGCATGCCTGCCGAAAACGCCGCGATGGCCAACAGCGTGCCGCCGGCCAAGTGGACGTACGACAATATCGAGTACATGAAGGGCCAGATGCAGTCGATGGGCCTCGCCATCGACTGGTCGCGTGAAATCGCCACCTGCAAGCCCGACTACTACAAGTGGAACCAGTGGTTCTTCCTGAAGATGCTCGAAAAGGGCATCGCGTACAAGAAGACCGGCACGGTGAACTGGGACCCGGTCGATCAGACCGTGCTCGCCAACGAGCAGGTGATCGACGGGCGCGGCTGGCGCTCGGGCGCGCTCGTGGAAAAGCGCGAAATCCCGATGTATTACCTGCGCATCACGCAGTACGCAGATGAACTGCTGAACGACCTCGACGGCCTCGGCTGGCCCGAGCGCGTCAAGATCATGCAGCAGAACTGGATCGGCAAGAGCTTCGGCGTGAACTTCGGCTTCCCGTACGAGCTGGACGGCGAGAAGAAGCTGCTGCGCGTGTTCACCACGCGCGCCGACACGATCATGGGCGTGACCTTTGCCGCGATCGCGGCCGAGCACCCGCTCGCCACGCGACTGGCGCAAGGCAAGCCGGAGCTGCAGGCGTTCATCGACGAATGCAAGCGCGGCGGCGTGGCGGAAGCCGACGTCGCGACGATGGAAAAGAAGGGCGTGCCCACGGGCTTTACCGTCACGCATCCGGTCACGCACGAGCAAGTGCCGGTGTGGATCGGCAACTACGTGCTGATGACTTATGGCGAAGGCGCCGTGATGGGTGTGCCCGGCCACGACGAGCGCGACTTTGCGTTCGCGAAAAAGTACAACCTGCCGATCAAGCAGGTCATCGCGGTGGAAGGCGAGACGTACTCGCTCGACGGCTGGCAGGAATGGTACGGCGACAAGGAACGCGCCGTGTGTGTGAACAGCGGCAAGTACGACGGCCTCGCCTACACGGCGGCCGTGGACGCCGTCGCTGCCGACCTCAAGGCGCTCGACCTCGGCGACAAGCAGGTCACGTGGCGTTTGCGCGACTGGGGCATTTCACGCCAGCGCTACTGGGGCACGCCGATCCCGATCATCCATTGCCCGAGCTGCGGCGACGTGCCGGTGCCGGAAAAGGACCTGCCGGTCGTGCTGCCGGAAGACCTCGTGCCGGACGGCACGGGCAACCCGCTCGCGAAGTCCGAAGCGTTCCTGAACTGCAAGTGCCCGACGTGCGGCGCCGACGCGAAGCGCGAGACCGACACGATGGACACGTTCGTCGACTCGTCGTGGTACTTCTACCGCTACGCCGCGCCGGACGCTGTGAACATGGTCGACGAGCGCACCGACTACTGGATGCCGATGGACCAGTACATCGGCGGCATCGAGCACGCGATTCTTCACCTCTTGTACTCGCGCTTCTGGGCGAAGGTTTCGCGTGACCTCGGCCTCGTGAAGTTCGGCGAGCCGGCGAAGAACCTGCTTACGCAGGGCATGGTGCTCAATGAAACGTTCTACCGCGAAGACGCGGCGGGCAAGAAGACCTGGTACAACCCGGCCGACGTGACGGTCACGCACGACGACAAGGGCCGCCCGATTGGCGCGACGCTCAACAGCGACGGCCAGAGCGTGGTGCTCGGCGGCGTCGAGAAGATGTCGAAGTCGAAGAACAACGGCGTCGACCCGCAGGTGCTGATCGACCTGTATGGCGCAGACACGGCGCGTCTTTTCACGATGTTCGCGGCGCCTCCCGAGCAGCAGCTCGAATGGTCGGGCGCGGGCGTGGAGGGCGCGAGCCGCTTCCTGCGCCGCGTGTGGGCCTTCGGTCACGCGAACGCCGACGCGATCCAGTCGCGCGCCTCGTTCGACGCGGCGGCGCTCACGGACGTCGAAAAGGCACTGCGCCGCGAAGTCTATAGCGTGCTCAAGCAGGCCGACTTTGACTATCAGCGCCTGCAGTACAACACGGTCGTTTCGGCGGCGATGAAGATGCTCAACGCCATCGACGGCGCCAAGGGCGCCGGTGCGGGCGTGCAGCGCGAAACCTTTGGCGTGCTGCTGCGCGTGCTGTACCCGGTCGTGCCGCACATCGCGTTCGAACTCTGGAAGGCGCTCGGTTACAGCGACGAATACGGCACGCTGCTCGACGCGTCCTGGCCGAAGGTCGACGAAAAGGCGCTGGAACAGGCCGAGATCGAACTCGTGCTGCAGGTGAACGGCAAGGTGCGCGGCGCCGTGACGGTGGCCAAGGACGCGCCGAAGGATGCGATCGAAGCCGCCGCACTCGCGCACGAGATGTTCGTCAAGTTCGCGGAAGGCCGTGCGCCGAAGAAGATCATCGTCGTGCCGGGCCGCCTCGTGAACGTCGTGGTCTAAGCGCCAATCAAGGCCACGTTGGCGGCGCAGCCTTGCGCCGCCACCCAGACACTGTCGCGAACCCAGGGAGTCCATGTGATTCGCAGATCGTTCCTCAGGTTGTTCCCGCTCGTGGCGGGCAGCGCGCTCGCCCTTTCGGCCTGCGGCTTCCAGTTGCGCGGCGAGCAGAACTTCGCCTTCAAGCGCCTCGCCGTCGTCGGCGCGCCGCCGCCGTTCGTCGGGCGCCTCTCGCGTATGGTCGAAGGCGGCAGCGATTCGGTCGTGGTCGATTCGGTGGCCAACGCCGACGCTGTGCTGCACGTTTCCGAAGGGCGCAGCTTCAGCACGCTCACGCTCAATTCGGTCGGCGCAGTGGTGGAATATCAGGTCAACTACACGCTCAACTTCACGCTGACGAGGCCGGACGGCTCCGTGCTGATCCAGCCGAGCGCAATCGCGCTGAATCGCGCGATGACGTATAGCGATCAGTTCTCGACCGCCAAGACGCAAGAAGCCGACCTGCTGTTCACCGACATGCAGAACGACGCCGTCGATCAGCTCATGCGGCGCCTCGCCGTGCTGAAAACGATCAACCCGACGCCCGATCAGGTCGTGCCGGGTGTGGCGCCGCGCGCACCGCTGCCGCCGCCGCCGCTGTAATGCGCGCGGTTTCCCTCTACTGAGCGATCTTCGACCGAGCGCCATGCAACTGCGACCCGACGCACTCGAACCGCACCTCGCGAGAGGACTGGCCGGCCTGTACGTCGTCTACGGCGACGAACACCTGCTCGCCCAGGAGGCGTGCGACCGCATCCGTGCGGCTGCGCGCGCGGCGGGCTTTACCGACCGCTCCGTGTTCACCGTCGAGCGCGGCTTCGACTGGAGTTCGCTCCTCGGCGCGAGCCAGTCGATGTCGCTCTTCGGCGATCGCCAACTCGTTGAGTTGCGCATTCCGTCGGGCAAGCCCGGCAAGGAAGGCGCGGACGCACTGAAGACGCTCGCTGCGGCCGCGAATCCCGATGTGCTGATGCTCGTTACGCTGCCACGCCTCGACGCGGCCACGCAGAAGTCCGCCTGGTTCACCGCGCTCTCGGAAAGCGGTGTGGCGATCAAGATCGACCCGGTCGAGCGCACGGCGCTGCCGAACTGGATCGGCCAGCGCCTCGCGCTGCAAGGTCAGCGCGTTGCGCCAGGCGAGGACGGCCGGCGCGCGCTGCAGTTCGTGGCGGAGCGCGTGGAAGGCAATCTGCTGGCGGCGCATCAGGAAATCCAGAAACTTGGGCTGCTGTATCCGCAAGGCGTGTTGAGCTTTGAGCAGATTCACGACGCCGTGCTCAACGTCGCGCGCTACGACGTATTCAAGCTCAACGAAGCCATGCTGACCGGCGATGTCGGGCGCCTCGCGCGCATGCTCGACGGGCTGCAGGGCGAGGGTGAGGCTTCGGTGCTGGTGCTGTGGGCCGTGGTCGAGGAAATCCGCACGCTGCTGCGCATCAAGCGCGGCGTGGCGGCCGGCAAGCCGCTCGCCATGCTGCTGCGTGAGAACCGCGTGTGGGGGCCGCGCGAGCGGCTTATCGGGCCGGCGCTTTCGCGCTTGAGCGAAGCGACGCTGGAGCGTGGACTTGCGCTTGCGGCGCGGCTCGACCGCCAGGTGAAGGGCCTTTCGGGGCAATCGCGTGCCGATTGGCGCAACGCTTTGCCTCCCGACGCCTGGGACGGCCTCTTCGAACTGGCGATGACGGTGGCCGCGCCTCGCGATGGCGGCGCGCCGGCGCGCAGCGCTGCGGCGCCAGGCCGCGCGCAGCCGGACGCTCAGCCACGCAGCCCGGCTGCTGCGGCAGCCGCCGCAGCGGCAGCGGCCCGACCGCGCACCGCAGGGCCGTCGCGCCGGCCGGGCTAAAGCCCTCCACGGCTTGCCCGAACCGGCGCTTCGGCACCTGCTCTATGCCTGCCGCGCGGCCGGTGCGCATGCCGAGCCGCCCGGCCATGTCCAGCAAAGCTTGGCGGCTGGCCTTAAAATCGGCCTGAACCGCTTTGAATCGAACCGCGCTCGGCGCAATCCGACTGTGCCTCACGCGCCGCATGACGAAAGACACCATGGATATCGACCAGTACATGACCGACCTCGGCCGCCGCGCCCGCAAAGCTTCGCGCGCGATGGCACGGGCCTCGACGGCCGCGAAGAACGCGGCGCTCGATGCGGTGGCGCAAGCCATCGAGCGCGACGCGCAGCACCTGAAGGATGCGAATGCACGCGACCTCGCACGAGCGAAGGAGAAGGGCCACGACGCCGCTTTCATCGACCGTCTCACGCTCTCTGACAAGGCGCTCAAGACGATGATCGAAGGTCTGCGCCAGGTCGCGGCGCTGCCGGACCCGATCGGCGAGATCGGCAACCTCAAGTTTCGCCCGAGCGGCATTCAGGTGGGGCAGATGCGCGTGCCGCTCGGTGTGATCGGCATCATCTACGAATCGCGTCCGAATGTGACGATCGACGCCGCGGCGCTGTGCCTGAAGTCCGGCAACGCCACGATTCTGCGCGGCGGCTCCGAGGCGCTGGAGTGCAACACGGCGCTCGCGAAGCTGATCGGCGAGGGGCTGGCGGCAGCGGGCCTGCCGCAGGACGCGGTCCAGGTGGTCGAAACGGCGGACCGCGCCGCGGTGGGCAAGCTCATCACCATGACGGAATACGTGGACGTGATCGTGCCGCGCGGCGGCAAGAGCCTGATCGAGCGCCTGATGGCCGAAGCGCGCGTGCCGATGATCAAGCACCTGGACGGCATCTGCCACGTATACGTGGACGACCGCGCCGACCTCGCAAAGGCGCTGACCGTGTGCGACAACGCCAAGACGCACCGCTACGGCACCTGCAACACAATGGAGACGCTGCTCGTGGCGCGCGGCATTGCGCATGACGTGCTGCCGCCGCTTGGCCGCCTCTATCGCGAAAAGGACGTGGAACTGCGCGTGGATGCCGCGGCGCGCTCGATTCTCGCGGACGCTGGCGTGGGTCCGCTCGTGGACGCTACGGAAGAAGACTGGCGCACCGAGTACCTTGCGCCCGTGCTGGCGGTGAAGGTGGTCGATACGCTCGACGATGCGATCGAGCACATCAATCACTACGGATCGCACCACACCGACGCCATTGTCACGGAGGATCATGACCGCGCCATGCGCTTCCTGCGCGAAGTGGACTCGGCGAGCGTGATGGTGAACGCGTCGACGCGCTTCGCCGACGGCTTCGAATTCGGCCTTGGCGCGGAAATCGGCATTTCGAACGACAAGCTGCATGCGCGCGGCCCAGTGGGCCTCGAGGGCCTGACGTCGCTCAAGTACGTTGTGCTCGGCCACGGTGAGGGCCGCCAGTAGCCGTTAGCCCAGGCGAGGCGGCACGCCGTCTCCCCCTTAATTGACCATCAAGAAGAAAAAAGAATGTCGATGCTTTGGGTCAAGACGTTTCATATCGTACTGATCGCCTCGTGGTTCGCGGGCCTGTTCTATCTGCCGCGCATTTTCGTGAATCTCGCGATGGAAACGGAGCCCGCGGCCGTCAAGCGCCTGCTCATCATGGCGCGCAAGCTCTACCGCTTCATGACGCTCATCGCTGTACCGGCCCTGCTATGCGGTCTGTGGCTGTGGCTCGTTGTGGGCATCGGACGCGGGCAGGGCTGGATCCATGCGAAGGTCGGCGTGGTCGTGCTGCTCATCATCTATCACGCGTACTGTGGGCGCCTGCTGCGCACCTTCGAGCGCGGCGAGAACCGTCGCTCCGACAAGTGGTATCGCATGTTCAACGAACTGCCAGTGCTTGGCATGCTTGCCGCGGTGGCGCTGGCGGTTATCAAGCCGTTCTGACACAACGTTCCCGTCTTCTTCTTCAAATCCTCCACGTCTGGCGGCCACAAATGCTACCAGTATCCATACGGCGCATGCGTGCCGCCGCCACGCGCCATTGATCCTCGCGCTTCACGAACACGTCCGTGAAGCGATACTCGACAGCCTTGTAACCCGTTGCTGGCGTGTAACGGTTGATGCCGGTCACCACGGCGACATTGTCGAGCACCCGTACGCGCACATCCTCCAGCACTTGCGAGCCGCCGGCGGCAACTGACGCGGCGGCCAGCAGGTCACGTTTGCTGCGGCGGATGTTGCCCGGCAATACTTCGAAGAACTTATCGTCTAGCAGGTCGTTGAGAACCGCGCCGTCGCCGGTTGCGGCGGCCTGCGTCCATTGATGTTCGAGGAGTTCTACCTGCAGGCGTTCGCTAATGGGGTTGTTTGCGGCCGGCACGGCGGCGAAAGCGGACGACGTTAGTGCGCCGACGACGGCGAGAATCAAGAGGCGTTTCATGGCGTTTCCTTGTATGTGAGCGCGAAGCCGGATGGCTCGCTCAGCTGGGGAAACGGATAGGGGCGCAGCCAGCACGTGGCCGGTATGAAAGCGTGCGACTACCGTGAACTTGGTGACGCATGCGCGACGCCAGTGTGGCTCGTTGACGCGGAAGCCCGGAGTCAGCGTTTCCCGACACACAAAGTCTATTTTGCTGACGGACGATGGGATATAGGACTAGTCTCAAAACCACTGCGGAAATCCGGGGTTGTTTTTGCGCAACGGCTTGGGTTTGAAGCCGGGTTGTACCCGTTTTCGCCAATCAATGTTTTCAGGGGTATTCGGATATGCCATGAATATGGGGCGAACTGAGGGGCTCATTTTCTGTAGGCGGATGACTGCCGTCTTCAATAATTAAAATGTGACGTAGGAATTATTCTTGCGTTGCGTAAGTTACTTTAACTAATTGAGTAATATTATTTATTTTATCGAAATTAATTTTTTGATTGATCGCAATAACTTAAAGATTTTTTCCGCGATTTCGATGTGCTGACTTTTGAATGAACGATGCCGATTGCCGCCGCGATACTCGCCGGAAATGCCTTTGTGGGAGCGCCATTTTTCTTGATTTTTCATGAAATTGTTCTTTAAGAGTTCTCTTATGGCCCTCATGAAATCAAGCACATATAGTCGCCTCAATCATCGCATGTCGTTCTGCTGACTTTGTCAGGGAATTCTGATTATTCACTAAAATCGGCGAGCAACTGCATGAGCCAGGTAAATCGTTGATCTCGCAGGGGCAGCGGTTTTTTCGAATTGAAGGCAATCATCGGGGGCGAGGAATGAACAAGTCGAATAGATTGGTCTGGCACGAGTCAGCACGACCGCGGGCCGCAATTCAAATGATTGCTGCTGCTCGTGGGCAGGGGCAGCAGGGAACTCCCACTGGCTGAGAGGGCAGGTGACCTGCCAGTGAGTCGCTCCCCTCCCGGTTTTAGACACAAACAAGCAGCGGTCGGCGACCGAACGCATGGGCTGAATACGATCACCACTGCCGGCGACCACGGCCCGAACAAGGCAGCGCGGCCATCGGTGCGGTGGCAGCGCTTCACTGGAAGCCATCCCGCGCGAACGCGTTCGAGTCAGTTCGAACAAGCCTTCAGCCGGGATTGAGCGCAGCTACGGTTTCTAGTGTTTGACATATCGATTAGGATTGCATATGAATAAGATCTACCGTTCAATATGGAATGAGGCTACCGGCACTTGGGTCGCCGCTCCGGAAATGGCCACGGGACGTAAAAAGAAGGCGTCTGCGGTGCGGACGCTGAGGGCCGCGTCGGCGCTTGGTCTTGCTGGCGTATCGCTCGGAGCTGTCGCGTCTGCCCTCGATGGCGGCAACATCGGCTCGAATAATGATGCTTCAGCATTATCCATCGGCACCGGAAGTAGCGCGACGTCGACGGGTGACATCGCCATAGGCGCAGGCAGCACGAACTATCACACGATAGCCAGTGGCGGCAATGCCGTCGCGTTGGGCGTCAACACGTCCGCGCTTTCGGTCAAGTCTCTTGCGCTTGGCTCAGACGCATATGTCGGCACTTCTGCCGACTACGGGTTGGCGCTGGGCCCTGGCGCTAAAGTTGCTGACGGCGCAGTACACGCCATCGCATCGGGCTACGGCTCCTTGGCCAGCGCCGCCAATGCAATGGCTCTCGGATTTTCTGCGCAGGCTTCGAGTATGAACGCCATTGCGATTGGCGATAGCGCAGTCGCCGGCACTGCGAACTCCGTGGCGTTGGGCAACGGCGCGACAACGGGAACGGTTGCTGGCACTCCGAGCGGTGTGATCGGCGGAGTTACCTACCAGTACCAGGGGGTGAGCCCGACGGGTACGGTGAGCGTAGGCGCATCAGGAGCCGAGCGCACAATCACCAACGTGGCGGCGGGCAGCGTGTCGGCTTCGAGCACGGACGCGGTGAACGGCTCGGAGCTTTTCGCGACGAACACGCAGGTCTCGGCCAATACGACCTCGATCTCTAACCTTGCCGGCAATGTGACTACCATCAACGGTCAGATCACGAACTTGCAGGGCAACGTGACGACCATCAATGGTCAGATCACCAACATCAACAGCAAGCTGGCCGATGCAGTGATGTACGACTCGTCGGCGCATAACACGGTGACGCTGGGCGGCTCGGGCAATGCGGCGGTCACGCTGACGAACGTGGCAGCGGGTGCGGTGACTGCCTCGAGCC
>NZ_CAJMYY010000055.1:0-27668 GCF_905220185.1 Paraburkholderia sp. J11-2
GCAATACATCTATTTTTCCATTAAACTTTGATGTTTGAAAACCAATCCTCCGCCCCGCCTTCCGCTAACCGGCCCGTTTTCCCGACGCAGTTGAACCCACTAAATTCAAAGAGTTGATAATTTCCAATTTCAATTTGGCTGCACTGGATTGACAGATTTGCGTCGTTCTACGCGAACGATGCCAGGTAGGCGGAGGTGTGTGCGTTACCGCACAGTCAAATCCAACCCAAGTGGCCAACCTGAAAATCCAGCCAGCGTCAGACTCACATGTCGTCACTGGACCATCGTGCAACGCGGGTACGAGTTGCTGCCGGTGTTGCCGGACGTCGCCAAACTTTTGAATAGCCAACCCGTACCGACAATTCGATCGCCCGCGCCGTGGGGAGAGAGCGATGGACATCAAATGGATAAGAGGGATTTCCGACTGGCTGAGGCGTGGTCACCGTGAGGACCACGCTCAGCGAAGCCACGCTAATAGCTTGATGGCAGCCCCCGCGCAGGTATCGCGGATACCGCAGTATTTCACGCTCTCATGGGCGGACCGCCGAGAACAGTTGCTGGCGCGATTCAGTCGCGAATGGCCGGGCGTGGACTTCACACTTGCTAATGCCGACTACATTGACTCCCTGACGTCCCCGACGAGCGGTAACGTACACGTCATCTTCAATCTGGGCGCAGATGCACTACGAAACTTCATCGAGCACAACGACTACAAGAATGTCTACGAGCGCCCGGTCGTGCATGGCGTGCGACGCCAGCCATCCCCAAAGCGCATTCGCGTCGATTCACTGGTGGGGCTGACAACACCGGAGAAAGTCTACTTTTGCGCGTTGTCGATGGGCGGCACCGGCATGCGGTTTTACGGTGAATACTGTGTGGTGCTGAAGCACAAACCCATTCTCGTGCTCGATCGCAATTCCTATGACCTCGATGAGGAGCCGATCAGGGGCATACTCTCCAACCTGCTGCCGGCGGAATACCCATCGATCGTCAGGAGCCTGATGAGCAGCTATCCGAGCCCCGATTGTGCAGACCTGCTGGCTATCAAGGTGATCGACCGTCTTGGTCACCGTGCACGCCGATATACGCGCGGCGCCGTCGCAGGTGCCCTGCTTTCCGACGAGGATTTTGTCGAGGCCTACCACTACGGCAAGATCGATACGAAGGCGGTACTCGAAGTTCGCGCCCATCCGGAAGACGAAGCCATCGAAAACAGCATCGATCGCCGGTTCCGGAACGGTGAATCCGTCATGCCGGAAGAATTGCAGTGGGTGGCACAACGGCAGCAGGCGCGCAAAGTCATGGAGGGCAAGCCAATAGCTTATCGCGTGATGTCCGATCACGACCGGGGCCCGCGATGGAAATGAAGTGGTATATCGACGCGTGGTCGCCCACCGATGGACGCGCATTTGCATCGCATCGTGTGAGCGGCGATCCGTGGAGGGTCGATGCGGAGGATCCCGTCATGCTGGCCGCGCCCACGTTTGAGGCGCGCCCAGTGCCGCGTGCTATCGCGTTCGGCGCAGTCCATCGCGGTATGCAGGAACAGTTTTCCCTGCAGGACGGCACCGAACATGCGTTCGAATCACTGGAGCAGTTGCGATCCTATGTGCGGCGAATTTACGGCGGCAGTGGCCCAGGGACCATGGGCAGCGGCGATGACGGTGGTCCAGAACCCGATGGCGACGGCCCACTCGTGCCGCCGGACGGTGACTGGCTGCGGTTTCTGTACGGACCGGATGCACCCATTGATAGCGGCTACGACACTTCCATGGCCGTCCTGCTGGCGACAATGGAAAAGAATGCGCATCACGAGCGCCTATTCTCAGTGGCGCGTTTGTTACCGCACCGCAGTTGGGAAGCGGCGTGTCGCCTGCTGATTATCGCAGCAAAGAAAGCATTCGACGCACACATGAACGCCAATGCGCTGGAGTTGGTTCGCGTCGCTTGCCTGATCAACAAGGACGCGGCCATGAAATTCGCGGTCTCGCACTACCCCGACCTGGACGCTCGAAGTTCGAGCGCTTACCACGGCGATTGGTTCGATCGGAGGAGCGACGCACGCCTGCCTCACTTGCACGAAGCGCATCTGCCGAAGCGCTTCGCAAGTATGGTTGACCTGCCAGCGAAGGTTGCAACGTTGCTCGATGCCGTGACCTATCTCTCAGCGGATCGGCGATATATTGTGAATGCAGCACCATCCCTTCTGTGGCCTTTGATTGTGGCCCTCGCGGCATGCAGTCAAGCCCAGGCGACATCGGTCTTGACTGGCAACGGGTACGATTGGCGTCGTCCATTCCGTGCTCGCTGCGAAGCGTTTATCGCCACGTGGCTGCCTTCCCAGCTTTTGCCCGACGAACTCGAAGAAGCCATCCACACCTGGAGCAGGCGCGATCCCAAGGACCAGCGCGGCCTGACCGACGCGCCCTGAAAAGGACATCCCCATGTCATTCATTTCCCCATCCAGCAGCGATCCGTCAAAACTCACGTTCAATCGCTCGACGGACGATCTGTTGAAGCAGCAGACCAAGGACGACATCACCGCAGTCAACATCGCATTGCTACCCATGCTCGCGCTGGGCGGTATCGGGGTCATCTGGGTGGGCGTCAACAGCACAGTCGCTGGCGCGGTCGGCGCAGTGGTGCTCTGGGCCATTGCGAGTCTTGCCGTCGGTGGGGTGACGGGCTTCCTGTTCGGCATCCCGCGATCCGGCATTTTCCTGACCAGGACATCAACCAAGCCGGCGTCTGTCGCTGGCGGCAACGCCAAAAGCGTTGCCGCTGATATATCGGCAATGTCGAGCCAATCCAGTGACAGGTCAGCGCGACCCAATACGAATTTGGAAGAAATCTCCGATTGGCTGACCAAGATCATCGTCGGCCTCGGGCTAGTCAATCTGAAAGCCATCGGTACACGCATCCATGACATCGCGGCAAACGTGGCGGCGTCGCTGCAACAAGCACCAACCGCCTGGGATATATCGGTTGCCATGGCGATGATCGTTGGATTCTCGATCATCGGATTTCTCTGCGGATACCTTTACACCCGCCTGTACCTGCAGGGCGCGATGATCCGTTCCGACAACAACATGGCAGGCCAGCTTCGCGCCGAGATCGATGCTGCGATCCAGGAAGCCCCCCCGCTACCCGACGTGACCCCCGGCATGCCCTCTATCCCGACAGAATCCGACAAGGAGACCGCCCGCCGCCTGAACCAGATCGCATCTGCGGCCGATCGGCCTGAAGTGGTGCTGGAGCAGATTCGCACACTGGCAAGCGAATACGAGTCCGTTCGGCAACAGCAGAACTATGGCAGCGCACGGACGAAGAAAATGCGCGAGATCGCGGGTCGCATGAAACTGATCGGGCTGATGGTGCAGCCGTTCCTATCGAAGCTCACGGCAAGCCCTTCGCCCGGCGAACGCTTGGTAGCGATCATGGCGCTACAGATGCGATTCGATCCGACGTACATCGAATGGCTGGCAAACAGGCTCGTGGAGGAACCGGCTTTCCCCGCCTACCAGGCTGCCAGCGCCTTGCTGGCTCGGTTGCCACTGGTTGGGCACGCAGAGTGCGAGCGTATCAAGCGGGCAGCACAGGCAGCGGTCGCTGAACACAAGCGGCTGAATCTTGCGTCTGAGAAAACGCGTGATGATCTCTTTGAGAAGATCTTGGGGTTCGGCTCCCCCCTGACAAGGACGTAGCCGCGTCGGACACCGCCGCCAATTAGCGCGATGCGCTCTAGGTGCCAACGCCGATTGAAATCTGACCCACCTTGCGGGGAATCTGGAGTGATCTCCTGAGGCTGGACCGGTTTGGGTCTGCCAATTAGGGCTACTCGGGCATGCTAAGTCGACCGCCAAGACCGGCTCTGCCTCATATATCGGAAGCCGATTAAAAAGCATCCGTTTTGTGCGAGTGGTAGCCTTGTACATCGGCGCCGAAATAAATCCGGCTGATAGTTATCGTTCGCGCAACACCGAGAATCGTCCGATAACCGACGCACATTTGAACAGCGCCCAAATCCCATGTTTGGACGCCATATCGCTCGCGAGCTAGGGCGTGCCATCCAGACACGAGCATACGGTATCGTCGGGCAGAATCTGGACGCTCTGCGCCAGCGGCCCATTGATCTGAGACTGGTGTGAAAATGTGCCGGTACCTCCAGCGATACCGGAGTTCCAACCTTCAGATTGTTGTCGGGGACCCACCGATCCGTCCGCGAAGACGGGATTGAAATAGAAGAATCCGGCGCTGCGCTTGCACCTGCCGGTAGATATCTCGACTGTTAATAGATTGTCGTCACTGATCGAAACCAACTGTATGTTGGCGGTGCAGGGCGGATTCGGATTGGGCATCACGTGTCTCCGTTTATCAAGCGTTGGTTAAAATTGGCCCTTCGTATGCATGGGGAGCTCACAAACTCTCGTCCGGCAACGCAGCAGGAAATCTTAGGCAAGCTTGCGCGTTCATTTAAAGGATTTTGTGGAAGAAATTCGGCCAGTCCCAGCCGAATTCCCGTGAGCCAGCTTTGGAGCAGGCAATTCTGGCGGAGGCTGGCAAGTCGTCCAAATCCCCGCTCTGTGCGGAATATCCAGTCCGCCGGATGGAGATTTTTCGCGGAGATTCTCGACCGCTTTATAAGCATCAGTATCCGTTATCTGTTATTTTTGTAACGATAGACGATCTTTCAACTATGCCCAGTACCAAGACTGAGATTTATGTTACCTGTAGCACACTGGCATGTCCGAATCCACAAAGAGCGGGTTGATCAATCGATGATTGTGAGCTCAAACCACTGGATTGTGTCGCGTTAAGGGCTATGGGACGATCAGGCGCTTAAGATGACGATGATTGTTGCATTACGAGAGAATAGAATTGTTCGACTGCAGTCGAGGTGAAGCGATCGTCACACATTTGCCCCTTGCGGATCATGCGTACGATCTCTATGCCAGACAGGATGATGCGCGCACAGCGGAAATCCTTGAACCCCATCGTCCGTTTGATGATGCGTTTGATGGCGCGGTGACCCTGCTCAACGACGTTGCCCGGGTATTTGTTTTGACGGGCCTTGATCGGTGTTAAATGCTCGGCATTGGGCACTTCAGCTCAGCCAGATTGGCGCCGCTCCTGCCCACGGTGATTGTCTCTGGCTCGCCACTCTGTTCAATCGCCTTTTGACGTAGCGACGCGCCGCGGCCTTGTCCCGATGGGCGCGCAGCAGAAAATCCACAGCGTTGCCCACCTTGTCGACGGCACGGTACACGTATTTCCATTGGCCTTTGACCTTGACATAGGTCTCATCGACGCGCCAGCTCTCGCCGACAGGCCGTTTGCGTTTGCGGAATTCTTTTTCAAACACAGGCAGCAGCTTGATAGCCCATCGGTGCACGCTCGAATGGTCCAGATCGATACCCCGCTCGGCCATCATTTCTTCGAGGTTACGGACGCTCAGTGAGTACGCGACGGACCACCGGACGCACAGCAGGATCACGTCCAGCGGGTGGTGCAGCCGCATCAGAGCCTTACCAATGCCAACGGGCAGCGTCGTGCATGGCGCCTTCGTCTTTGCCATCATGCTTGTCATGCGTTGTGGTCGACGGATTTTACTTGACCGCGTTAGTGCGACAAAATCCGAGCGTTTTGTTATCAATCATCGTTACCCTCACAGTCTACGCCACACAAAAGTGGCTTTGCAAATATTGGGCGAATGTGCTTTTATTTTAAATGCAATCTGGAATCAGTCGCCTGCCTAATAGAATAACGTTTATAAACGCTCAATCCTATCGACAAGTCGGGCAGCGTCACGGGACAGAACGCTTCCATGCGACGCCAGAATAAAAGGTGGAATTACGTGCGCACACCATACATACGGATCATCGTGAATTGCAGGGGACGCGCGTTGCGCATGCAACCTGAATGTTTCCTCAGGTTAACACTCTGCCGCCGTTCAAGCCAGCGCCCCTTTCTCTGGCTTCCCATCAGTACCCTTCCCTTTGCCGCTGTAAGTCCACTGGTCCCGCGACTCAAGGAACCAGGCGATTGACCTTGCGTAGCCTCACGCCTCACATTCGCGCCGGAAACGAACGGCCCGCTTGTGCGGATCAGTTTTGTCCTTTTGATTCGTGACGCGGTAGTGGCAGGAGTGTGACGGCATGGCGGATATCAAACTCTATTCGACCAGCGATGCTGGTGGATTCACACTGAAGGCACGCATCGATGACAGCACGCGCGTGATCGAGGCCATTCTTCTTTCAGTCGGGGATGCGCTCAAGGGCATGTTCGTCCTCGGCTCTGCCGACGGACCGCCACCTATTACGGTACTGCCAGCCGAATTCGTCACGAACGGCACACTCATGAGCTGGAGCGAGATCCAGTCGAAGGTGATCGAGAAAGCGGAAGCCAGCGAGCGCGCGAGACTGGAAGCACTGCGCGATTCGCTGCGCAAACAACTGGCGGATCACGAGATCGATCTGGACGCGCAAGCTGGAGGGTTCCTCGGCGTTAGTGGCGTGGGCAACCTTACGGCGATGATCAGTGCGAGCTTGTCGATCGACCTTCTGATGGTCGATCCCACGCTTTCACCTGCGCCTGCCGACGACGCCGTCGTGCTGTCCGCCACACTCAATGCACAAGGGCAAGCCACTTTAGCCACAAATGCCTGCACCGCCAGCTTTTTCCTGAGCCTGACCTTGACGCGGAAAGGGATACTCTCGGTACTGCCTTCGTTGTCGCTCGACGCACTGCCTGCCATCAAGTGCCCGTTCGATTTTCATTGGCCGAAGATCGCATGGCCAACGCTGCAGTGGTCCGATCTCGACCTGAGCGGTCTCGCCACGCTGTTTCGCTTCGACTTGCCGATCCCATCGCCCGACGACGGGTACCCCAAGCTGAGCATCGACTGGGGCGCATCGAAGCCAAGCATCAGTTTCAACGTCACTAACGGCAAGCTGGCCCTCAGCACCACGAACTCCGGGAACGGCACGCTGGTATGTGAAACGTCCAGCGATGCGTCCACGCCGCTCGCCAATATAGCCGGTCTGGCGATTGGGCTGGATGCGCAAGGCAATCTCACGCTTCAGGGAAAAATCACCGCGACCCATGCCGCCAATATCGATCTGCCGGACAAGTCCATCACCCAGCCCCCAGCGCTCCCGTTCACGATCGATATCGATCCGGGCAAACTGGCGTTCGCATTCACGGGCTCGATCACCCTGCCGCAAATCGCCAGCGCCGACGCCAGTTTCACCGCCACGCTGACCTTGCCGCGCGTGCTGATCCGCGCAAAGAGCGATCCCTCGCTCGTGCTCGCCCTGCGCGTCGTATTCGAGGAAGGCTACACGCCGGCGTCCGGCAAGAGCGCCGGCAAAATCAAATCACTCGATATCGTCGATCCTTATCCTTTCGGGCTCGTTGGCCTGATCGCCCGCGAGGCCGCCGACACCGCAGCAGCGCTTATCAGGTTCGTCAGCGCGATTCCAATACCGCAGGGCAACACCGATACAGGCCTGCTCGCGCTGCTCGAACGCATCGCGGCGATGGCGAGCGCGGCCATTGGCTGGCTCGCACAACAGGTAATCTCCGCTGCGGAAACGCTGATCGGCATCGCGCAAGGTGCGGCGGATCTCCTGGCGCAGGCGGTAAAGCAACTGTTCAAGATATTGCAGAAGGCTTCATTCAGTCATCCATATCTTGTCGTTGAAACCCGGCTCGATGCGCGCACGTTCGCGCTGCGGCAGGTTATCGTGTCGCCGGCATGGGACGGCACGGCAGCAGAGCCCTGGACTGGCGACGCGCTCGGACTGACGTTGGACGTGCCGTATGCGTGGCGGCCGTCCCTGATCGTGGACCTGGATTCGCCTGTGAGCATCGCACTGGCCGTCACCGAACCGGCCCCTGATACCACCGCCCTTACGCTGGGTACCGACCTCTGGCTCAGACGTGACACGGTCTGCGACGCCGTGCGCGATAGCGACGGAAAAGACGGGCAGCGCGTCAACTCATCACGCGTGATTCAAGCCACGGTCATACCAAACATCACGACGCCGCTCATCCTGGTGCGCTATAGCTCGGGCGCGATCAGCTTCCTTGAAAAGATGAGCGCGAACATTCAACCACTGCCCGCGGGGGCCATGCTGCCCGTACCGGTATCGACCGTTAGCGGCGCGATTACCTATTCGGCACTCAGTTGCGGCCCCAAAGACAACCATCAGAACGATATTCAACTCGACATCACCGTCGCCCCCGGCACTGCAACGAGGCTGCTGCCCTTCCTCCAGTCATCGGGCGGCACGTCGCCATCGACCGGCACCGGCACATTCATCGATACGCTGAAGCAGTACGTGACGATCGAAAATGGCGATCCGCCAAAGGTCAGCGCAAGCACCGTTGATATCACCTTCAACGCCACACTGCATATCAGGAAGGCGTCGGGTGGCGAAACGACAGCAAAACTGCCGATCGACGTGCAACTCGACCTTCACTCGATGCAGGTCCGCCTGAAGAGCATCGAAACCGTCGAGGTCGAGAGTACGGCAGCCGATTCGAGGCTTGATCTTCTTGGCCTCTCCGGCCAGATTCTTCCCCGCAACGTGCCGCCTGGCGGCACGCCTGCAGGCAGCTATCCCATCTTCAAACTGGACTTTTCCTCAGGCGACATGCGCCTGTCGCTCGCTAACAGCGCCCGCCTCGACCTCACCTACGACAAGGTAGCCAGCCAAGGCCGTGGCATCGTGTTTTGCGTCGATGAATTCATCATGTCGCGCAACGGCATCGACCTGAGCGCGCGAGTCGATCCGCAATCGCCCGTTCAGCTTGCCGGCGTCGATATGCCGTTTCGCTTTCACGAAGGCGGACTGTTGATCCGCAACGGACAGATCCAGTCGTTCTCGATCAACGGCTCGGGGCAACTGCCACCGGATCTGATCGGCGAAGCCAACGCGAGCATTTCGATCACGATGGGTCGCGGCAGCGACGGCACGCTGATCGTGCAAAGCGCCGACGCCAGGCTCGACATGTCAGGCAGTCCGATTGTCTGCCACGCGACGTGCTTCACGTTTTCGCTCGCGGCTATTGGCTTGCGGTTCCACGACTTCTCCGCCGAAGGCGGGGGATATCACTTCTATTTCACGCTGACCGGCACGGCACGCTTTACACCGCAGCCAGGCGCGTTCGCCGAAGGTCTGCTGAAGAACTTCGCCAGTCTGACCATCACGCTGGATCAAACGCCGCTCGCACGCGACCCGTCGATGCTTGCGCGTGCAATCAGTTTTCAGGTCAACGTCGAGCCGAAAGCGCGCATCAACTTCTTCAACCTGTTCACGTTCGAACTGCGCGGGATCGGTTTTCATCCGAAGTCGCCGGCTTTCAATGGCGATCCTGCGATGTCCATTTCCGGACAACTCTACTTTCTCGAAGGATGCGACATCCCTAGCGAAAGCATTATTTGTCACGAACTCATGGTTGCCAGAGCACCTTTGAATGACTGGCGTCCGCGTGTGCGATTCGACGGCCTGAGCGTCGCCGTGCGTTTCGGCGGCTCGGCAACGATCGAAGGCACAGCGATTGCCGTTGACGACACCTTGCCTACGCTCTTCGCCCCCGGCGCGCTACCCGCCAATGTCACCGCTCGCGGCTTTCTTGCCGCGGGCAAATTGAGCATCAAGGGCTGGGGGCAAATGTCCGCGTCGATGGGCTTTCTTGAGCTGCGCAAGGACAACGGCGCGCCGCGCCAGGCCTTCTTTGTCTATGGCGAGGAAGACAAGCTGTCGATCGAAATTCCCACGCCCCTTGCGCCGATCTATCTGCGCGAGGTGGGGTTTGGTTTCGGCTTTCGCTACACGCTTGCGGCATTCAATCGCGCGGATCAGGTTACGGACGTCAAGGGTCTCATCGATACGCTCGACGGCATTTCGAAGTATCAGGGCGAGCTGGCATCGGTCAACGCGTGGGAGCCGGAACCCGAAGGTGACCGCCTGACGCTTGCACTGCGCGGGCTGATTACCATCGCGAGCGCGTCCGGCGAAAACGAATACAACGAATCCGGCGAAGAAGACCTGCCCAATCCGGTGCTTTTCGATATCGTCGCCGCCCTGCGCAGCGACCTCACGTTCTTCATGAACGCACGTGTATGGCTCGCGCGCAATTACGCGGACTGGGTCAATTCGAGCGCCACCTCGGACGCATGGCGAACCAATCCGACCATGCGCGGCTATATGTATCTTTCGGTGCCGCGCAGCGAATTTCTCGGGCGCCTGATTGCCGACGGCACCGGCGACGTCGAGGGCACGCATCCGCAATTGCCCGAACCGCTCGTCAAGGCGATGAAGGCCATCCGCTGGTCCGCGACGATCTATATTCGCCCCGGCCTCTTTCATCAGGAATTCGGCTGGCCCTACGAGCTGGGCTTCACGCTCGCAGAGAAAGACGTGTTCCAGATCGATTGCTCGGGCGGGCTCGTCAATCGCATCGAAGATCTCTCGGTGCTCTACGGCGTCGCGTTTCGCGCCAAAGGGTTCGCGCAGATCGGCGGAACGGTTGGCGGGCGCTCGTTCGGCGCATCAGTGAGCGCGCGTGCCGATTTTTCGCTCGACGCGAAGTTCATTGCCTATCTTTCGCTCAAGCGTTTCGGCGACACGCTGTTCTACGGTGCGCTCGCCTGCGATGTCGCCATTTCGCTGCAGGTGCGGGTCTGGCTCAACTTCTCGGCCGGCTTCTTCGACGTGCACCTCGAAGTGGGCTTCTCGATGTCGCTCACCATCTCCGTCGCGCTCGAAGTCGCGCTTTCGCCCGCAAAGATGGGTGGGCGCGCGTGCGCCTCGGTGGCCGTGGGTGCGTTTGGCCGCACGCTGCGGCTTGGCGTGGGCTTTGGTTTCAACGAAGACATGCTCGAATCGGCGCGCCAGCGCGTCGCGCGCTTCCTTTCGCTCGGCCTGAGCGTTGCGCTGCCAGATGCGCAGCAAGGCGTCGCGCCCGCCGGGCAGACACGCGGCGCGGCTTCGCGTGACGCCGATCGCTCGCTGGACCAGTCGCTCGACAAACAGGACAAGCTCGCCGAGCCCGCGCCCGCGCCACCACCGGCCGCAGGCGCGGGCGGCGCTGCGGGCCAAGCCGCCAATCCGCCCACCGAGATCGAACCCTCCGGCCGCGCCCTGCCACCAACTGGCTACTGGGCGATGCTGTTCCCCGTGCGAGGCGAACAACAGGGCGACGCCGGCGAACGATTCGTGATGATCCTCGTGCCCCGCGACCACTCCGAAACCGGGCTCACCGAGGAAGCCCTGCCGCGCCACTTCAATGGCAACTGGCTCGGCACGTTCTACGCACCGCCAGAAAAACCCGACGACAGCACGCCGACCTCGCGTATGTCGATTCGCCTGCTTAGCGCGGGCGAAGTCCTGCCGGGCCAGCGGCAGAAGATCGACATCCAGCTGCTCGACCCGGGCAGCACCGCCCAACCCGCCCGCTCGACCCCTCTGGAACTGACAGACACCGCCACCGCACTCCCGTATCGCCTCGATCACCCTGCGATCGTGGCCGCTGCGGGCACGCTGACGCTCGGCCAGGTGCTGACGCAGTGCTTCATCGTCGACAGTGACAACGCGCTGAAAGAGCCGCTCGCGCGCGAAGTGAAGACCGACGCGCAACGCCTGCCGCCAACACGTGAAGCCGCCGCGCAAGTGCTCGCCGCCGCAGCGCGCGACCAGCTCGACCTGCAGACCGAAGCGCGCGCCGCCAATGCCATCGAGGAACGGCGCGCGTCGATTGTCGCGGCGCTGTGCGAGTCGGCTACGAAGCTCGCCGACGGCGGTGATCTCGCATGGGCCACCGACCCCAGCTCACCGGGATTCGACATACGCCTGCTCGGCGTTGCGTTTGTGGTGACGCGCACCAACATCGACGAGCTGTTCGGCTCACGCGCGCCCGATGCGGCCACGCCTGCCTGCGCGAATTTCGTGATCGATACCACCGAGGGCAAGGGTCAGCAGGTCCATCTCTTCAACCCGCCCGAAAGCATGTTCCGCGAGCGCTCGCCTCAGCTTACGAAACACAGCTTCGAGTCCACACCGCACGGCGTATTGATCGATTGGGATCTGGAGCCCGCCTTCGGGCCGTCGTCAGGCGTCTGGAACGACCCGGAATTCGACCTGAAGCACTACTACATCGAACGTGTGGCGATGACGGCAGACGGTAATGCGCTGTATCCGCCAAGGCCCGTCACGGCCAAGGCCACCGCGCCGTTGCGGCTGATTGTCGATCCCGTGACCGGCGAGCTGGTGTGGGGCTTCACGCGGCCAAACGCGCAGTACGTCGACGACCTTTCCGACCTTCCGCCAGCGGACAGCCGGGCCATTCTGCAAGGCAAAGGCAATACGCTGATCACGAGCCTGCATTACGTCATCAAACCGGTCGATACCGCGGGAACGCAGGGTTGCCAGTCGCAGTTCGTGCTGAAGCTCAACACGCCCGCGAGCACGCAACCATGCGTGAGGCGCGCCGTGCTGAATTTCGAATATCGCGACAGCAACGCGCAGCTTCGCGGCCCGTGGGTCAACCAAGAGCACACAGCGAAACCAGATGTCACGCTGGGCATCGACGACAGCAACGACGACGGCGTGCAGAACACGATGCCAACGGCATCGGGCGACAATGATCTTCGCCCGCCGCTCGACAAGGATCGCACCTACCGGCTGCGCGTGCGGCGCGAGCGCGGTGTTCCGAGCGGCCTCTACGGCAGCGACGCGGTCACCGATGCCCTTACGCGCCCCTCAGCTGCCGATTTCGATCTGAAACACGCAACCGATACCGACTTTCTGATCACGCTGCCCGCGAAAAAAAGCGATGGCCAATCGAATCAGATTCCGTCGTACGTTGCGCCGCTCGAGCTGACTGGCCGCACGGGTTTCAGCCTGCCGGACGATGCCTTCTTCGAGGCGATTGGCGTGACGAGCAAGAACAAACGCGATAGCGTGATTGCCGTGCGCTTCGCGATCCGTCCCGAGTACGATCCGGCCTCGGAAACACCGGGCGCCTGGTGCCCGACCGATATCACGATCCTCTTCGCTCCGCCGCAAGCGGACACACAGCACAAGGCCATGCCCATTGCTGCGCCCGTCGAAATTTACGAGCATCCGCTCGCGGTGGACGCCGCTCCGCTGATGTTCGACGATCTCGCCGGCGAAGCTGGCCGCGTCGTGATCCGCTGCCCGGACGCGCAGGGACTGACCGAGACCCTGGTCGAAAATCTGGATCAGTCGGCATCAGCCTCATCGGCTCTGGAAATTCTGCCGGACATCCGGCGGCGCGTTGCTACGCGGCTGCGATGGAACGCCCGCCCGGCCGCAGAAGGCGACAAAGCGGCCGCAAAAGACGACGATGCGACCGATAACAGCGCGACGCGGCTCGCGCCCTTTTTTGGCGGCTTCGATCTGTTCGAGTTCGATGCCGGAAGCGATGCCAATGGCGCATCCACACACCCATTCGCGCTGCGGCTGGCCTGCGACTTCGACGCCTCGACCCATGGCCGCGCGCCCGCCAAAGCAACATTCAGTGTGAACGCGGAAGATTTTTCCGCCGCGACAACACTCCTGATCAGCACGACGGATCTCCACGGCGATCGTTCGCACGAACTTGACGAAATCGATCAGTCGCCGGAACGCGTGAAAGGCCATTTGCGCCTCGTGAGCACGCGCGAAAAGTGGAAGTGGGCGGAAGTCCAGGTCAGCGCGATGGTCCGCGCGGACGGCTACCGGATGCTGTCAATCGAAAGCATCGGTGCGAGCGGCATTGCGCCGTTCGGCAATGGCGATACGGTCGATCTGGTCTTCACGCGCATGACGGCCCGACACCTCACGCGCGTGCAGGCTTTGCCGGAAACCGACGTCGGCATCGACCCGCCCGCGATCACGGACTTTTCCAAGGTCGAGGCCCACTATCCAGGCGAGACCGCGCGACTGGGCGAGGGTACGTCACGGCTCGCCGGATGGTACTCGCCGGCGGAGTCCTTCGTGGTGTGGCCGCAGCGGCCATTGCGTCGCGCGCTGTCGATCAACGTCGACGAGACCGTGGTTACCGCGCTACTCGCCAATGGACGGCCCACCGGGCTCCGGGTGACGCTCACGATTGGGAGCAAGGCTTACCTCGTGAAGCCCCTCCCGCCCAGCAATCCGAAGGCCGTTTCCGCAGACCAGACTCCGGCTCCAGATCCGGATCCAGCCGCCGGAACGATTTTCGATCTCCCGCCCAACACGGCGCGCACCGTGAGCGCGGTGCGCAAGCTGCTGCGCAATCTCTCGTGGGAAGCCCCGGCGCGCGACGTCTTCGACAGGAATCGCAACGACCTGCGCAATGCGCGCGTGCAGGTCGCCGCACTGAAAAACGATCCATCCACGCCGATTGCCACGGCGCAATGGCAAGTCGATCTCGATCCGGATCTGCACCCCGTGCTCGCGGACACCATCGATCGCGTGCGCTATGCCGGTCTGCCGGAAAGCGAGTTCCCGTCGATCAAGCCGCCGAACGAATGGAAAGACGCGTCGGGCCAACCGTTGTCCGAGCAGTCGTTCGCGGACTGCCAGACGGTGCGTTTTTCGATCACCGACTGGCCCGCCAATATGACGACGCCCGAGGTCATCCTGGTCTCAGGCGACGGTGCGCCAGCGCAGATCGACTTCACCCGCATCGGCGTGACCTCGGCAGGCCGGTATGGACTGGTCCGCAATGCTGCGGGAAACCTCTCTATCCGGCTTTCCGCAAGCAAGCGCGCGAAGCTTTTCAGTGAACTGAAGAAAAATTCTGGGTTCCTTAAGTCCGTGCAGCTCATCCTGTTGTGCGACATGAAAGATGGCACGACCCAGATCGCCAGCGGCACGTTCGACTTGGTCACCAACTTGTGCGATACGGGCGGCGCGGTGTATCGACGCTACGAGCCGGTGCTGGAGCCGTTGCCGAAAACCAGTGCAGCCGACGTCACGGCGTGGATGGACGACTCGCCACCGCAGCGCGACCCCTATGGATGGGGCGTGCTGCGTATGCTCGGGTTGGCGGTCGGACTGCGCCTTTACGATACGGAAACGAACGGCTACCTGCGGCCCGATAAGGCGCTTCCCCTGCTCAACCAGGCGTTCGACGCAACGCTGGTGACGTATCAGGATATATCGCTGGGCGCACCCTTCATCGACGTCCTGACGCGTGCGGGCGCGACGATGGAACTCACCTCATTCGACGGCGACACGCCGGCGATGGACGTCAAAGAAACAGAAAGTTTCATCACGAATAACGGTCTCGCGCTCATGCAGATCGCTTTGCGGCCACTGCCAAACCCGTGCGTGGAAGCCAGTGGAAGCCGGCCGGTCGCCTATTTCGCGATCCAGACGGGCAAAAACACAACCTCGTTCGATATCGATCTGAGCGCATGTCAGCTTGCAAAGGACGACCCGTTGCAGGTGATCGTCGCCGATGTGCTGGATCTCTCGACGTCGCTGGCCAGTGCGCCGCTCACGACGCTCGCATTCGCGCCCCCGAGTCCGGATTCCACGCGGAACGACATGTTGGCCGCGCTCATCAGCGACATGACCGACAAAGCCGGTGCCCCTAAGTGCTGCACGATCAACGTACAGCCTGCGGCGCAGCAGAAAACCGTTGCGCTCGTTCGCATGACGGTCGTTGGCGGCGACGCGACCGCGCTCGGCAACCTCTGGATTCGCGATTCGAGCGCGGATGGCGTCGGCAGCGGCGCGACGGCGGTTTGCGTCAGCGCGCCCAAGGCGCAAAGCGACGCTGAAACCGGCAACACGGTGACGGCCGAACCATTCGGAAGCTTCAATGACATGTCGCCCAAGCGCTGGACCGCACTTGCGCTCAACCATCCGCAGATTCAGAACGCAATCGCTACGCTCAAGCAATACACCGCACATCGTTGGGCGGATGGCTGGCCGCAAGATGTCGCGCAGATCGCTTCGCGCCTCGCTAACTGGACGCGCCGCTTTCTCGACTACGGCCCCGGCACGAACATCGCAACGCCTACCAAGCCGCCCAAGATTCTCTTTTCGATCGGCGAAGTAACGCGGCCGGATCCCTGGCGCATCGCGGTTCAGGATGACGGCACGATGGACGTGCTGTTCACGCACGACGACCGCAAGCGGCGGCTCAAACGTTACGCGGTCAAACCGTTCGGACGCTACGACAGCTTCGTCGCGGCGCTGCGATCGGCGCAGCCTGGTGCCGCGACGCCGGCGCCCAACCTCTACGGGGCGTGGACCGATGCGATCCAAGAGAGCCAGACGGAAGACTTCGAACAGATGTGGGCGCAGCGCCTTTGCGACATCGTGCTGCCGCGCTCGGAGCCTATCGCGCCGCCGGTGCTCGTCGATGCCCGGCGCGTTGCGAAGGGCGGCAATCCGAAGGGCGACAACCCCAACGACGACAACCGCAACGACGACAATCCGAACGGCGACAATTCGATGCTTGAATTCGTCTACAAACGGCATCCGGAGGAAATCCTGTCCGAGGCGAACGTCACGGCCGAAGGTGCGCTGTCGTTCGAATCCGTGTCGGTCGGCTTCTGGCGCGAGTTTCCCATGCAGCGCTGGGCGCTCGACATGTGCGCCGACTGCCACATCGACATCGACACTGCCGCGGCGTTCGGCAGCATGGACTCCCGGCCGCCTGCCCCGTCGCTGATCGTCGGCGATAACGATTTTGCTGGCCTTGCCGGCAAGGGCGGACGTTTTACGGATGGCTGGCAAGGCGCGCTCGTGTTGCGCACCGACACGATGCCGTTCTTTTTCCGCACGCACGCAGCGGCCTATGCGTCGGCGGGCGTGGTCGTCTCCGAACCGGTGATCGCGACGATCGAAGAAGGCAGTTACGTGCTGAACTGTCCCTGGGACGACATCAACCATAAGTCCGACAAGCCCAGTTGGACGGTCGAGCGACGCACGGGGGACAACGCGGGCGTCAACGGCGTTTATATCGTGTTTTCGCTTCCGCTGGTGCGATTCATCGACGGGATGACCGCGGCCTCACGTGAGGCCTGGCTCACCGATAAACAGCCGCCGGAGGTGTTCACGCTGCCCGACCCGCTCGCGAACTATGAAATCCGCGCTTGCGCAAATGGCCCCGCGGGCGTGCAATCGGCGTCGCCGGAACTCACGCTGATCGGCCAGCAACGTACCGAGTCGTTGACGCCTGACGACACCAATATCTCGGGCTTTCGCGTGAGTGTTGTGGGTCCGCTGTTTACGCCGAAACAAACGAGCGTTGCTAAACCCGTGCGGCATGACGGAGCGTCGGTCTGGTGGCGGCAGGATATCGAAGCTCGGCTCAACCCGACCGCCGACCACCCTCCCGCTGAAGCATTTGCACCGTTCATTTTGCTGTTCGATCAGGCAAGTCCACTCACGCGCTTCGAACTGGAACCGGACGCGTTCGCGCTGGACTCGTCATGGCCAGATCTCGCGCCGCGTGCTGCTGCGACGCTCAACGTATCGACGCCGGTTCCAAACGATGCGCAGACGCGCGCAAAGTTCGCAGCCGATCTGACCGTGTGGCGCGACCTGTTCGCAAAGTATGCGAACGACGCCGCTGCGCACGCAGCCAGAGACTTCATCCAGGCATGGATCGATTTCGTGACCGCCCCGGGCGCGCCGCAGCCGCCGGTCAGCAAGCGCATCGACAACTTCACGCTGGGATTGCCTTATTTCGGCACGGGGCGTCCATCCGCGCTGGCCGTCAAGCCGGATTCGTGGGGCGACTGGCGGGCACCCGCCTATGCGGGCATTGCGCGGCGCACGGCGATTGGTGCGCTGAAAGTGTCCGCGTCCATTGGGAACTACGATCAATCTGCACTGCAAAGTACGGTGCTTGATCCGGTCGTGCGTGCGATGCGCAGTCTCACCGTCATGCGTAAAGACGCCGAAGTCGGCAACCGATTCCCAGGCATCGCGCCCTATGTGTGGCCGGTTCAGCCAGCGCTCACCAATGATGCGCTCGTGCTCGCGCTCGCCGCGCGCAACGGCAAGCCGCCATTGCCGCCTTGTGCGGACGTGATCGTTGCGATCCCGATCACGGTGGACAACACCCATGCGGCAAGAAGCGCGCTGCGGGATCTGATCGACGCCGTGGAGAAGGCGCGATTTACCGCCACGACGATCACCGATCTCGGCGCGCTCGAAGACGGCGCAAGCAGCGCGCTCGTGCATTTCCCGGCATTCAGCCTCGCGCCCGGCGACGTCACCAATGCGCTGAGCGCGCCCGGCTTGACGCTTGCGGCCTTCATCGCAAGCGCCTTCGTGCTGCGCCAGCCACCCACCGACGATGATACGGAACGCCCCGCCATCATCCACGCCATTCAAACGTCTACGGCAAACCAGATCATCGAACTTACAACGCAGTTCAACAACGCCATGACCGCACAGCTTTTTGGCGAGCACAATGTGCCTCATATCAAGATCGTGCGCGGAACGGCGCCGATCGTAGATGTGGCGATCGAGCGCGGATAAGGGAGTGCACCATCATGCCGATGACATCGTTCAGGCGCATTGCGATCGATTGTTCGTGTGCGACCGGCTCCGTTCCGCTCTGGAGCGCCCAGCTCAATCTGGGCCATCCGTTCCAGGCGAAATCCGATGCGCCGATCATCAACAATCACTCGATCCGCCTCCTGTTGCAAGCGGCGCAGCCGGATACGGCGAACATCGCCGACGTCCTCCATTCGTCGAAGATTAGCTGGCACGAACCGATGCTCTTGAGCGCAGCGGCGAGCGCGCATCGCGTGGTGGCTAACGGCGACGTCGCGCCCGTGCTGAAAATTCTTTCGGCATCCTTCGAATCTGTTCAACCCGTTGCGAGCACGCCCGCCCCGAAGACCGTGGAATACGCCGAACTGCGCGTGGCGCCCGCGACAAACTGGCCGGACGGCGCGTTCCGGCGCAATTCGCAGACCTTTCAGTTCGAGATCGACGCGCCGGGTATGCGCGCGGTGGCCGGCGTAATCCGCGTGGCCTATGCCCAATCCAGAAGCGATATACAGCCAGGGCCCAACTTGAGCGAAGTGCTCAACATTGACTGGACGCCACGCGCCGGGCAGAGGGTAATGATTTTCGGCTGCATCGAGATTCCCACCGTGGACGCGAGACTCGCGGCCAGTGTCGACGGCGTGGTTTTTCCCGCCGTCGAATTCGATCTGGTTCCCACGGGCGTTGAATTCGATGCTTTCGTACCCGACCCGTTCTGGTCGCCGACCGCAGCGGGTGCCGCGCCCGCGTTGTCACAGCCGGCGCTCCTCGAGCTTCGGCTGCGCCTCGTCGCGGCAGACGACACGGGCGCGGCGGCACTGCGACTCGATCTGGTCGGCGGCACCGATGTGGGCAAACTGACCGATGCGCTGGCGCGGCTTTCGCGCAAACTCTCGGCCTGCGGCGCCGTTTCGATGCAAATCGATACTCGTGGCGTGCCGCCAGTGTCCTGGAAGCTCGCGCTTGACCATACAACACGGGGCTACACGTGCTGTAACGCGGGCACTATTCCTGGCATGTTGCTGCGCAGCGGCAGTATCGCCGTGAAACTGCTCACGCGCATGGAGCCCGCCGAAGGTGAACTGGGCGTGGCCGCACTGATCAGCCCAATTGCGATGCTGCCGCAGCGGCAGCCCGCCGCTCCATTTCGCCTGACCATCGAGGCGGCTTCGACACTCAGCACCGTGCCGCTGGCGAACGGGCCCGATATCATGCTGCAATGGAACGCGAACAACGCTGCAGCGCCGTCGAGCGGGAATCCCGACACCACCGACATCTCGCCATTCACAGGCTTTGCCGACGCGGCCCCACTCGCGGCGCGTCTGACCGAGGCGTGGCGGAGATCGGGCATCATCGACCCCACCGAGGACGCGCCCTATGTGTTCTTTGCCCTGGAACGTGGCTGGATTCAGATGCCGGTTCCGCCTGCGCCTGCGCCCGATAAGTCTGCGCAACGACACGACGCCGGCCTCGATACCAATGTGCGCAGCGCATTAGCCGGTCTCGTCTGCTTCGATGTGGCGCTCGCGTCCAACACGCCCTCAGCAGCCAACCAGCCTGGAATCGTCGTTTCGGCAGCAGCAGACGTATCGATCGACATTGCATTCGCAGGCCCTTACAACGTGAATGCGACGCCCGCCATCACGGTCACGCTTCGCAATACCCTCGGCGCGATCGATGGCTTGCTTTGGACCGGCGAAGCAAGCCCGTCTCCGGTCGAGATCCTGCCGCCGCGTGTGTCCGGTCCTGCCGCGCTCGGCAGCTTGCCAATCCTGTTTGGCACGCCGGGCCAACGTGGCTGGACTATCGACGTCACCGCGATCTCCCCGCTCCAGCCTTGCGGCCTGACCTTTGTGCCGGCCCCTGCACAAGACGGCACCGGGGTACCACCAACGCTCGCCTGGCTCTCGCACGGATCGCTCGCGCTGGTATCGTCAGTGGCCATGACACGCACCGCGCCGAGCGCGATCGAGCCCAGCGCAACGCGCGATCTCTTTCCCCTGCAGCTTGGTGCGACTGACCGGATCACGCTCACGCTCAACGGCTCCAGCCTTCCAGCCTGCGTGCCGCCGCAGAAGGCGAAAGTCACCGACGATGGCAGCGCGCGCTGGCCGTGGCCGCCGCGCGCCGCCACCGGAGCGGGAACGTCGATGTCCTCGCCTCAGGAGCAGGCAGGCGTTGCGATGGCGTCGCTCACGCTGCCGGGCATGGAATTCACACTGCCGTCAGATGCGATCCGCGATGGGCGCATCGGTATGCTCCATTCGTTGCGCTTCGACCTTCCGCTGCTCGACGAACTCTTCGCCAACACGAAGGTGCCGCAGGCGCGCGGCGTCCCTGCACCGGATGCGCAACCTGACGAGATGCCTGCCCCGCAACGGCAACCGACCGCGCTCGATCTGCCCGAACTTTCCGATTTCTGGCTCGGCTGCGCGCAGCGGCTCGCGCGCTCGCGCACGCAGGCTGATCGCGTCGTGCTGGACGAAAGCGCGGACGGCAAGACGGTCAATCTCTGGCACGAACCCGACACGCCGTTCACGACCGGGACGGTTCGAGGAATCGCCGAACCATACGTGTGGAAACCGGACTCGTTCAGGTTCCAGTTCTCGCAAGCGGGGAATGACGTGAGCCTCGGCGCTTATCAGCTGGGAAGTTCACGGGCGTGGACCAGTGGCAGCGCGGCGCTTGGCGGCATGAGCCAGACATTCCGCATCACCAGTGATCGGCTCGAACTGGCTGCTCTGGCGGAGAAGTTCGACATCGAAGTAAAAGGCTTCGCCGCCTCGTCCTTCACGCAAACCGATCCACCCGCGAACGGTAACGCGCAAACCTTCCTGCAGGATGCGCGCGGCCTGTCGATCGATGTCGATCCATCCCTGTCGGCCGCTAAATTTACGCAGCGCGCCATTGTGCTTCGCGGTTCGCCGCACGGTCAACGCCTGTCGCTCGTGACGCTCAAGCAATCTGCGCCGGTCAAAATCCCGCTTGATACGCACAACAGCACGACTCTCGCATTCTGGATTCGCGATCTGCCGATGACCGGCACGGGCCCGCTCGTCTTCGATCAATCCGCCGGCCTCGAGACCAGCGCCGACGCGACCATCGACGCGCTCAACCCCGATCTCCTCGGCAAAGCACTCTACGAATGGCGCCTGTTTCAGGACTCGAATAACACCGCGCCGGGTTCGTTCGAGTTCCCGCTAAATGGCCCGCTTGCGGCGCGTCCGTTGCGTCTGCTCGCGTGCGAACTGGATGCAAACGGCAACCTCACGCTGCTGCAAGTGCAGGTATCGGTGAAATTCGCGGCGAAAGTTGACACGAAGAATTCGCCCTTTGCAGCGGAGAACGCTTACGACACCGGCAATCTCGTGAAGCTGACGTTCACGCGTACGAACGGCGATGTGAAGCTCACGAAGCTCGAAGGCGATGCCCTGACCTTCCACGCTCGCGCGACGGTCACGCCGACGTCGGGGACACATGCATCGTTCGCGCCGGTGTCACTCGACCTCAAGCTGAAACTGGACAACGACGTTGTAGCGCTTGATAGCGGCTGCGTTCTTCACGTGCGCCTTTTCGGCCAGAACTGCGACTTCGCGTTGCAGAACGCAAAATTCGACGACGCAACGATCAGCGCGGACTGCAGCGTCGATCCCGGCGACAGCATCCTCGCGCTCAAGGCGCTCTCGCTGAAATGGAAACTCGACGACGATCCGCAGATCATCCTGAAGGACGCCCGCCTGCTCATCCCGCTTTCAGCCGATTCCCCAAAAGCCACTACCCCCACGGTCTTCTCGCACGATTTCGACAGCACATTCACGTGGCTGGGCGTGACTTTCGAAACGCCCGACCCCGCCATCATCGATCACGACGCCGGCACCGTGCGCCTCGCGTTCGACAAGCAACTCGCTGGCGCCCCGCTCTTTCGCGGTTTCGATCTGCCGCCGGGGCGCGTGCGCGGCGCGCTCTGCGTCGTTTTCCTGCGCACACCTTCCGGCCAGCCGAGCCACTGGCCATTCGAGACGAAGGGCACGGCGTACGTCGAGATTGCATTCGACGCCGCTGCCAGCGACACCGCGCAGCGCATTACCGCAATCCGGCATTGTCATTCGAGCAATGCGCCGTTGGATGGCAAGGCCGACTGGTGCTCCACATTCCGGCTCGACGCGTCGTTTGGCACCAGCAGCCAGAGCGCGATTCGATGGCCCGTCGGCGCGGCGAGCACGACACAGCCCGAATTCAAAGCGCATCCACAAGACAAAAGCCAATGGTCGATCCCGCTCGTCGTCGATTTGTCGCACTCGCTCGATCTGACGCACACGGTCACGCCGCGTCTGTGCTCGCACGACTTCCCGGTCTGGCAGCTCGTGAAGGATGCGGACGGCATTTCGCTCGGCCAACCGTGGGTGTTTCGCGCGGCTGTCAGCCATAAGCTCAAGCCGGCCGGAATGCAAAGCTGGCCTGGCACCCAATCCAAAGACGCACTTGAATGGACGTCGATCGATCAGATCACATTGATCGATATGACCGCGCTCGTGCGTGAATCGCTCGCGCCGCCCGGCACGCCGGACGAATACGCCTTCATGGCTCGCTACCAGAGCGGAGCGGCCCCTCAGTCCGATGTGCCGATCGCGGGCGTAGTGCGACGCGCGCTGGCGCTGGCGGGATTTCCCACAGAGCCGATCATGCAAAAGTTGCGCGATGCGTACACGGGCAAACCCGACGACGTACCGCCCACGCTGCTGCTCGCTGGCGCCAGTGCGATCGAGGCGCTTGTCGAACCCTCGAAAGCCGTCACGTTCGTCGCACAATGGCTTCTGCCGTGGATGCAGGATGAACCTCCGGCCACGCTACGGCTTGGCGCGCTGTCAATGTGCAGGCAACTCGACATCTCGACGCCCCCGCTCAAAATCGCCGCGTTCGACGCAGCCTCCATCACGCCCTATTGCGTGGACGGCTCGCCTGCGCTGTCCATCGCCACTCGCAACGGCGCGCAAGGCCCGCTCGAACAACTGCTCACCCACGTGCTGGGCGCGCCCGAAGATCAGTGTGCGCGCGCCTACACCGCGGTCGATCAGGCCTTCGTCACCAGCGAATCCCCCCCGACCAATCCGCTCGATTTCCCGCTCTTCGCACGCTCGCTGCTCGCGCTCGACGCCGTCGCGAAGTCATTCGGCGCGTGGCTGTCCGACAAGCGGTTCCGGCCCGTCATGCGCTGTCTGGCGCCAAGCCACGGGCTGCCGCGCGCCGAGGTGCGCTTCACGGTCGGCATCTGGTCGCCTGGCTATCGCCCCGACACGGTGCCGGTGCCCGCCGTTACCCTGCTGGTCGCTGACGAGAAAGGCTTGTATATCGACGACCTGCCGCCCGCCCTGGCGGGCACGCTGGTCGATGCGGCCAGCGACGAGTTCAGCGTTACCGGTTCGCAGTTGAGCGACATGGCCATCCGCGCGTATCAATCCAGCGGCACGCCTCGCGCGGCGCTGCTTGCCCGCGTCGATGAAGCGTGGCCGGGGGCCTTCCCGGCCCTCACCTCGATTGACCCTTCAGCACTTACGCCGTCTCACGTTTCGTGGAAATTTGTCGAGCTTCCCACACCGCTCCTCGCCACGCCCGCGCCTCACGTGCTGCGAACGCGCGAGAGCGCCGTCTACGCCTCGCCCGCACTAGGCTGGCCGACGAACAAGCGCGTTGATGATCTCGCTGTTGCTCACGCGCGCCTTGGAGAGGAGCGCGTGCTGCGCGACGAGGAAGTCGCATGGGCTGGCCGCACGCGTAGCGTGGCGTGGCCGGCCAACGCCTGGACACTTGACGCCCCTGGCGCGGAAAGCGACAACGCGTGCTTTATCGCCATCGGCCAGCGCACGGCTTTTCGACGTCAGGTGACGCGAGGCTTCCGCGCACCACCTGATCGCCTGGCTACGCTTGCGCCGCCGCGTGCCCGCGCACCCACGAGCCAGTCGCTGGATCGCGCGTTTGCCGATGCGCGGATGCCGTTCGTCGCCACGACGGCAAGCCCTCCCCTGGCACAAAAATCGGCGGATGCCGAACGCACAAGTCTGGCGCCGATCCTCCCGGGCCACGTGCAGTTGCTGACGATCGGGCAACGACCCGGCGCGATGCTCACCCACTTCGAAGGCGTCACACTGAGCTGGAATCAGAATCCGTTCGACACCGGCGAGGCAAGATTTGGGCGTGCGGCCGCGCGCGGCCCGGTGATCGCGAGGCAGGTACGCGCGCCGCGTTCGGCATTGTTGCCCAGTGGCGATATGGACCTGTCACTGCGCCGGCAAACGTTCGTGTCGGGCGACGAGATAGTCAGCATATCGAATGTTAACGGCGCCACGCAGACCTTCACGCGCTTCAAGCTCATCAAGGGGCCTGGAGTCGTCGCGCGCTACGACAGCAGCAACGACTACACCGGCGTGATGCCGCGCAGTGTCACGCTGACTGTGACATCGCCCGCCTGCGGATGGTTGCCGCCCGACTGGGATGGAACGCTGGAAATCGTCGCCACGGTGCCGGCGGCTGGCGACGCGCTCGCCGCCCTCACGTGTATTGGACTGCTGCCATGCAATCCAGACAACAATCCGCCAGCGCAGCCTTACGCGACGCTGCGCATTGCCGATCAGCAGATCGTCTACGAAAACATGACCTGGGACGTGCCTCAAGCTAAAGGCGCCCAAAACCAGCAACAGAAGGCGACGCGTGTGAATCTCACCTTTGACGTAAAGAACGCTGCCGCGCGCAATACGCTCGCCGTCGCGCTGCGCGATGCGAACGCGGACACGCCCGTGCGCTTCACGATTCGCTGTGATCAGCCACCGGACAAGCGCTCGCCGCCTGTACAGCCGGCCGCCCTGGACAAACCGTTCTCCGTGGCGCTCGCACGCGATTCCATGCCTGCCGGACAAGACGAAGATCTGATCTCCGGGCCACCCACAACGCTCTCTTTCGAGCTTGCGAGCCTGCCGCCGCGACGGCGCTGGCTGCCGCTTTACCCGTTCACGCTGTGTTTCGCCGATCCCGCCTACGACCGCGAACTCGGTAGCCCGACGACGTCGCGCCAGATATACATCGGCGACGCCGCTTGTACACTCGCAGCCGACCGCGCCGACTACGACCTTGGGGCCACCCTGTATTTCGCGTTCTGGCGCGCCAACGGGCAGAACGCCAAGCTCGACGGGACACTCGACGTGCAGGTTCAGCCCGCCGACGGCAGAGCACCGCGCAGGCTGGGCATAACCGGTACGCGCAGCAAGACGGCGCCGTATCGTGTCGTAGAAGAGCACGTGTATGCGGTTCCGCTACAGCACCTTCGGGAACTGCTCGGCCAGTCCAGCGTCCCTGGCGATACCCCGGCGCTACTCTCGCCAGGCGACCGGCTGCGGATATCCGTCACGGCCGCAAATAAAAATCTAACGCTCGATGTCGGCATTATCGACAGCCCTGTGCTCCCACCGCCATCCGCGTCTTATGGCCTCGCGATTCTTGGCGATCAGTTCGCGGTCTCGACGGCGCTATTCGCCACGGCACCGTTGCCGCAGGTCATCGATTTCCCGGACCTGTTGCAAGACCTGAAGGCAGGCCACGTGCGTCGTCGCGCATTGTTTCTGTGGCGCTTTACTTGCTTGAAGCCTCCGAAGCCGAATGATCCGTTTGCCTTTCTGGTCAAGATCGATCGGACCGGCGGCGGGCAATTGCCAGACGTGCGCAAAGACTTCGTGGGCTTTGAGGAGTGAAGGTTTTGCGGGTTCTTTGTTGCCCGGTCAGCCGCCCGTTTGGCACGAACGACCGATGGAGATCGCCGCGGGTTTTCCGACTCGTCACGGTTGTTTTGTTTCGCGCGCTTGCGCGGCGATCTCCCGCAGTTGCCTGGCTAGTGGGACCAACGTTGAACTGTGCACGACACGTAGCACGGCTTTCACAGCCTCAGGCGATACGAAAGTTTGTTCAGTCGGCGTTAGCTGCTCGCAAACCACGCGAGCCCATTCGCTCAGTTCGTCTTGAGTTATATCGTCCATAGCATTCCCCTATGGATTAGCAATCCAGACGCACAGCGGCCGATACTTGTATGCAGCCATGTGAAATTCGTACCGCTCGAAGCCGATACCTGTGGCCAGCGCGCACTTCGGACAGTGAAAGTCCACAATGAAGCGCTCCGGATTGTCGCCGCAGAAGCGAACCTCCTCTTCGTCAAAGACACCGACAAAGACGTCTTTGAGTTTAGAGCCGCGGGACCCCTGCCAGCGATACGCACTGGCGTTCGCCAATGCCCCGGTGCTGAAGATCACACCGTAACCGCATCCTACACATGCATACCCGTTTGGGAAGTAAAGCCCCCCGTCACTGTCAATGCCAGTGAAATGGTCCGCTGCGTCCAACTGCTCAACGTGCATCGCGTTTCCCTGTTTGTTTGCGATCCGACTGCTAGTCGAGCGCGGTGAACGAATCACCTTTCTTGGGAGCGGCCGAGGGCGGCAGTATCGCCGCACGAATCTCAGCGACCGACGGACGTTTGCTCGACAGGAAACGGATGGTACGGATACCCGCCGAGCGCGTCATCGCGTCGCGCTTCGCATCGCGTCCGGCATCATGGGTTCGGTCGTCGAGCTCGACGAGAACGACGAGCTGCAAACGGTCAGTGCAGATCACAAAATCGACGCGCTTGCGTGCGATCTGGTTAAAGGCTGCATGTCTCGACCTTGCGTAACCCTTTGGTGCAATGATAGCGCTCATGGCAACCTGCGGGAACACGTAGTGATCCGGCAGCGCCGCGCGCAGCCGTCCAAAAAACTCCGCCTCATTCGGCGTGAGTATCGCGCACTGCCTGTAGGAGAAATCCCCCATTCGGGTCTGGCGACGCGCAATTGCGACGGCGACGAGCACTATGATCGCAAACAGAAGGAAGAGGGGCATTTCGTCCATGTGCATTTGAACGTCCTCACGTCTGGAAGCGAGATTCAAGAGGGATGTGGCTGGGCTTCAGCCTAAGGTCAGCGACTCTCTGCAAGTGATGAATGCTTATACACCGAAGCGACGCCGCTCAGTGGAAGCCCTCCGACTCGGCGAAAGACAGCTTGTAGCTCCAACGCGATCCGATCGTGCAGTGTTCTGCTGCTCGTCGATTAAGAACTACCACTGGCCAATCTGCGT
>NZ_CAJMYY010000056.1:0-22069 GCF_905220185.1 Paraburkholderia sp. J11-2
ACCCAAAACCATTGGGGCGCGTGAGTTCTCGCAAGTGCGGACTCGTACCCTTGGTTTCCCTTGCAGACCCGGCCGCTGCGCGCGTAGCGAGCAGCGGGAACGGACGAGCCCCTTGTCACTAACGAGAATGGTGCGAGGCGACAGACGCTCCGGAGCCATTAACCCTTGGTGGCGCGATGTGAACGGTGGCAGGCGCTAGCGGTTTGAGCGGCTTTCTTTTGCCTACTTTTCTTTGCCGCTGCAAAGAAAAGTAGGTGCCGCCCCGCACAGGGGCAACGCTGGCATACCGACACGAAAACAAGTAAAGGCCAAAAAACAGCCAAAGCGACACCAAAACCCAAACCCAAAACTCAAATCAGCAACTCAAGCGAGTGATAGAGCCGCCTGCGCTCGGGATTAGCGGAAGCCTCACCCGCATGAATCGCCTCCTTGAGGCATTCGAGAAAGCATTCGGCCGCTGCGGAGAGCGGCACGCCGCGCCGCGCAACCACGCTCACGACCGTCCGGTCCACTTCCTCCTGAAGCGCGAGCGCCCGCAGGTTGTCGCGCGCGAAGCGCGTCTCCACGAGCGGCCACGGGAAAATGCTCACCATGTCTGTGTTCATGATGAGCCCCATTGCCACCACGAACGAGTGCGCGAGGTGCACGCTCTTCGGCATTGGCAGGCCGTGACGCAGGAACACGTCGTCGGCGATCATCTCTTTGCTTGCCGGGTCCCAGTTGAGCAACCATTCGCAATCCTGAAGTTCCTTCAGCGATTGCGCGTGCGAGCACGGATGGTCCTTGCGCACCACCACAGCCGACTCCGTGGCGAAAATCGGCGTTTGCGTAAATTCAGCATGCAGCGAAGCGGGCCCGGGCTTGCCTAGCGAGAAGTCGAGGGAGCCGTCGCGAAGCCGCGGCATCACGATATTGAGCAGGCCTTCGTAGAACTCCAGCTGCATGCCGGGCATGCGTTCGCGAAACAGCGTGACGGCGTCGGGCAGGAAGGAGAGGGCGAGCCACGGCGTCACGCCGATCGCGAGCTTGCCGGTGCCGCGCCCGCGCCGCGCGTCGAGTTCGTCCTGGGCGCGTGACATCTGGTGCACGACGAGCCGTGCATGCACGAGCAGCGCCTGGCCCGCTTCCGTGAAGGCGATGCCGTTCGCGTTGCGCGTGACGAGCGCGATTTGCTGCTCGGCCTCCAGCTCACGTACCGCCTTTGTCGCAGCCGCCGGCGAGATGCCAAGCTGGCGCGCGGCCGCGCGAATACTGCCGGTATCGGCCATGGCGACGAGCGCGCGGAACTGGTGGAACTTCATAAGGGATAACCCGGGTGCGCACTTCTGGTTGGCGGGCCAACTATTTTAGGGCTGTCGGCAGATAAGCGACGTCATTATTCTCAAGCGAATTCACACTCACGCTCGCCCTGGAGGGAATTCGTATGAACACGATGGCTATCCCGGCCGCAATCGCCGCGATCGAAGACGAAATGATCGCGCTGCGTCACGAGATCCACGCGCATCCCGAACTGGGCTTCGAGGAATTCGTCACAAGCGACCTCGTCGCGCAGCGCCTCACCGAGTGGGGCTACGAGGTGCACCGCGGGCTGGGCGGCACGGGCGTCGTGGGCACGCTCAAGGTGGGCGACGGCCGAGCGCGCCTCGGCCTGCGCGCCGACATGGACGCGCTGCCGATCCAGGAGAACACCGGCCTCGACTACGCGAGCCGCATTCCGGGCAAGATGCACGCATGCGGTCACGACGGCCACACGGCCATGCTGCTCGCGGCGGCGAAGCATCTCGCGCAGTCGCGCAACTTCAGCGGCACGCTGAACCTCATTTTCCAGCCCGCCGAAGAGGGCCTGGGCGGCGCCAAGCGCATGCTCGACGAAGGCCTGTTCGAGCGCTTTCCTTGCGACGCCGTGTTCGCCATGCACAACATGCCCGGCTTCCCCACCGGCAAGCTCGGCTTTCGCGCGGGGCCGTTCATGGCTTCGTCGGACACGGTCATCATCGACATCGACGGGCGCGGCGGTCATGGTGCGGTGCCGCATAAGGCGATCGACCCGGTCGTGGTGTGCGCCAACGTCGTGCTCGCGCTGCAGACCATCGTGTCGCGCAACGTGCCGCCGCTCGACATGGCGATCGTCACCGTGGGCGCGATCCATTCGGGCGACGCCCCCAACGTGATTCCGCAAACCGCGCAGATGCGCCTCTCGGTGCGCGCGCTGCGCCCCGAAGTGCGCGACTTGCTGCAGGAGCGCATCACGGCGCTCGTGCACGCACAGGCGAGCGCGTACGGCGCCACGGCGCGCATCGACTATCAGCGCCGCTACCCGGTGCTCGTGAACGACGTGGCAATGACGGCGTTCGCGCAGGACGTGGCGCGCGACTGGCTGGGCGAAGAGGGGCTCATTCACGACATGGCGCCGCTCACCGGCAGCGAGGACTTCTCGTTCCTGCTCGAGCGCTGCGCGGGCAGCTACCTGATCATCGGCAATGGCGACGGAGAGGGCGGTTGCATGGTGCACAACCCCGGCTACGACTTCAACGACGACTGCCTTGCCACCGGCGCAGCATACTGGGTGCAACTCGCCGAACGCTTCCTGCGCGGCTAAAGCCGATACCGATAGCCAGCAGGCAAACGGACCAACAGACGCACCACGATACGCGATACGAGACACACGAGGAGACACCCGATGAACGCCACGTCGATTCAGGCGCCGGCCGCAGCCGCCCAGGCTTCCACGCGCCGCTCGCGCGCGAAGGCCATCTTCGCGATCACGCTCGGCAACGGGCTCGAGTTCTTCGACTTCACGGTCTACAGCTTCTTTGCCTCGATCATCGGCTCGCTGTACTTTCCGGTGCATGGCTCGCTGAACCAGTTGATGCTCGCCGTGGGCAGCTTCGGCGTGGGTTTCGTCGTGCGTCCGATCGGCGGCATCGTGATCGGCGCGTTCGCGGACCGCGTGGGCCGCAAGGCCGCCATGACGCTCACGCTCTGGCTCATGGCGCTCGGCTCGGCGCTCATCGCATTCGCGCCCACCTATGCGCAAATCGGGCTCGCGGCGCCCGCGCTGATCCTGATCGCGCGCCTCGTGCAGGGCTTCGCGGTGGGCGGAGAAGTGGGCGCCTCGACATCGCTGCTGCTCGAATACGCCGATGACCGTTCGCGCGGTTTCTACGGCAGCTGGCAGTTCGTGAGCCAGGGGCTCAATACGGTGTGCGGCGCGCTCATCGGCGTGACGCTTTCCACCACGCTCTCGCAGGCCGCGCTGGAAAGCTGGGGCTGGCGCGTACCGTTCGTGATCGGCATGCTGGTCGTGCCGGTGGGCGTGTACATTCGCCGCCATCTCGACGAAACGCTCGTGAACCCCGTCGAAGTGGAGGACACCGAACCCGTGGCCGACATGGCGCGGCCGCTGCGCGAGATTTTCGGACGTCATCGCACGTCGCTCGTGGCCGGTGTCGTCACAACCATCGGCGGCACGGCGGCGAACTATATCGTGCTGTTCTACATGTCGACGTATGCGATCAAGATTCTCGGCCTGCCGATGTCGGTCGGCATGAGCGCGGCGCTCGTCGCGGCGCTCGTCACCGCCGTGTGCTCGCCGTTCGCCGGCTCGCTTTCCGACCGGCTGGGCCGCAAGTGGGTGATGGGCGTTTCGCGCGTGCTGCTGATCGCGGTGATCTATCCGGCGTTCATGCTCATTCATGCCATGCCGACCGTCACCACCGTGCTCGCGGTCGTGGCCGTGCTGGGCGCGATCGTCGCGTTCACGGCAGTCCCCAACATCGTGATGCTGCCGGAACTCTTTCCCCAGTCGATTCGCGTGACCGGCATGTCCGTGGTGTATTGCGTGGGCGTGTCGATCTTCGGCGGCTTCGCGCAGTTTTTCGCGACCTGGCTCATCAAGCTGCTCGACAACCCGCTCGCGCCCGCCTGGTATCTGATCGGCTGCGGGGCGGTCTCGCTGCTCGCGCTGCCGCTCATTCGCGAACCGGCGGGCCGTCCGCTCGATTGAGTGCGATTGAACGCGATTGAGTGTTGAATACGGCCGCTACGCACTTTTAGCGGCCGTGTCGTGTTTATTTACCAGACGTTTATACGGCGCTGCCTAGAATCGGTTCGTGTTCAACTCAAGCGCGCCGGCCGAAACGGCGGCGTGCACACAACACGTATGCCGTCCAACGTCTCGCAGGGCCCGGTTTCCCGAGGTTCCCGCTCCGCCGCCGCGCCGCGCCCCGATCTTTCACTGCGCAACTCGCGCAAGCTTTTTCACCCGGCAACCCAACGCACAACAGTGCAACTCGTCGTGCGCGTGCCCACGAGCGAAGCGCAACTCGCGCGATGCGCGCTGCATGGTCTTATAGGCGACGCGCTCGGCGTCCATACGATCGATATCGATCGCCGCAACAATCTCGCTTGCCTGCATGTCGAACTCGATCGCCGTCGCGTAGCCGAGGCCATGGCGCTCCTCATGCGTACGCTCTCGTGTGCGGAATTCGGCTCGGTGCGCCGGCTCGATCGCGCGACCTGATTCGCGACGCGTGGCGCAACCACCGCTGCGCCACGCTTGAATATCTCCTATCCGCAGTTCACGCGACGCATGCTTCGTGCGTCCGCATCCTTCGCTTTCTCCCTTTCTGCATACGCAAGCGTAGCGCATAGTCATGCGAACGTTAGCGAACGATTCGCTCGCCTTCATTTCGGATTTCGAAACGAATTCGGTCACTATTGCCTCATGAGTGCCGGTCTCGTTGTCGCGGATGAATTTTTGGCCATCCTGATTCTGCGTTGTCTCGAAAAACAGTAGTATTTGTTCGAGCACCAAAGTCAGTGGCGGTGATACGACTCGATCGCCCGCGCGCGCCTGATTTGGTTTCGTCGGTCCAGCGCAGATCGTCGACAACACGGAGAACAGCATGACTCACGGTATTCGGGTGGCCAGCTTGTGTCTGTCGTTGGGATTGCTGGTAAGTGTCGTTGGATGTCATGAAAACAAACCTGCTGCTGAAACTCGACCCGCCGCGAACGTTGACGTGATCAATATTGCGCTGCGCGACGTGCCCGTTGTTTTCGAGTACGTGGGGCAAACGGAAAGCTCGCAGCAGGTCGAAATTCGCGCGCGCGTGAGCGGCTTCCTCGAAAGGCGCGTGTATACGGAGGGCTCGCTGGTCCACGCAGGCGACGTCATGTTCGTCATGGACCGCAAACCGTTCGAGGCCACGCTCGACGCCGCGAAGGCCGAGCTTGCGCAGCAAAAGGCGCGGCTTCAGACCGCGGAGGCCAACCTCGCCCGCGTGCGTCCGCTGGCCGCGAAGAACGCGTTGAGCCAGAAAGATCTCGACGATTCGATCGGCCAGGAGCAGGCCGCCGCCGCCGCTGTCGAAGGGGCGAAGGCGAATGTCATTAGCGCTTCGCTCAATCTCGGCTACACGACGATCGTGGCGCCCGTTACCGGCCTTTCGAGCTTCGCGAAGAGGCAGGACGGCTCGTATATCGATACAAGCAATAGCCTGCTCACCTACGTGGCCAAGCTCGATCCCATGTGGATCAACTTCTCGCTCTCCGAGAACGAGATGCTCAATCTGCGCACGCAAACGCAGAACGGCACGCTCAAACTGCCGCCGGTGGGCAAGCTCGAAGCGGTGATCGTGCTGGCAGACGGCACCATCTACCCGGAGCGTGGCCACATTGCATTTACCGACGCGTCGCTTAGCTCGGAAACCGGCACCTACCTGATTCGGGCGTCCATGCCGAACCCCACGGGGTCGCTGCGGCCCGGTCAGTTCGTGCGTATCAAGCTGCTGGGCGCGCAGCGCAGTTCGGCGGTGGCCGTGCCGCAGGCGGCTGTGCAGCAGGGGCCGCGCGGCGCATATGTGTGGACAGTCGACAAGGACGGTAAGGCACAGCAGCGCGTGGTGGAAACGGGCGAGTGGAATGGCAATGCGTGGGTGATCAAGTCGGGCTTGCATCCTGGCGACCACGTCATCATCGACAATACGCTGCGGCTCATGCCCGGTGCGCCGGTCAAGGCGAATCTCGTTCAGACGCCGCCCGCGGACGTGAATATCGGCGCAACGTCCGCTGGGCAAGACAGCGGAGCGGGCGGTGGGGCGCAGGCGGGCGCGGCTGGGGCTTCCGGCCCGGCTGCGGCGAACGCGAGCCCAGGCGCGAATGCGCAGGCCAACGCGCAGGGCAACGCGGGAACGAATGCCGCCAAGCCGGCCGCTGCTGCTAGTGAGCCCGATGTATTGGGCGACCACACCGCGGTCTATTTCGCAACGGGCAGTTCGAGCCTCGACGCCCCGTCGGCCGACGCGCTTGCGGGCGTGGCGCGCCGTCTCGTTGCCGAGCCGGGCTTGCGCGTGGTGATTTCCGGCTACACCGATTCGACGGGCTCGCAAGCCGCGAACGAGCGTCTTGCGGCCGCGCGCGCGGCCACGGTGCGCGCTGCGCTGGTCGTGGCCGGCGTGAAAACCGAGCGCATCGAGATGCGCAAGCCGGCGCAGATCGTCGCCAATGATCCGCCCGACAAATCCCGCCGCGTGGACGTCACGTTCTCGCCCGCTGCGGGAGGTTGAACGATGAAGTTCTCCCACTTCTTTATTGACCGGCCAATTTTCGCGTCGGTCCTCTCGATCGTGCTCGTCGTCGCGGGTCTCGTGGCGATGTTCAACCTGCCGATCGCCCAGTTTCCGGACATCGCGCCGCCAACGATTACGGTGAGCGCCACGTATCCGGGCGCGAGCGCCGATATCGTCGCGCAGAACGTGGCCGCGCCGATCGAGCAGCAGGTGAACGGCGCGGACAACATGATGTACATGAACTCGTCGAGCTCCTCGACGGGCAACATGACGCTCACGGTGTACTTCAATATCGGCACCGATCCGTCGCTCGCGCAGGTGGACGTGCAAAACCGCGTGAACCTTGCGTTGCCGTTCCTGCCCGATTCGGTCACGGCGCAAGGCGTGTCGGTGCAGAAGCGCTCCTCCGCGTTCATGATGGTGATCGCGATCTATTCACCCGATAACGCCTACGACGCGGCCTACGTGGCGAACTATGCGAACGTCTACGTGCTCGACGCGCTCAAGCGCATTCCGGGTGCGAACCAGGCGTCGATCTTCGGCTCTGCCGACTATGCGATGCGCGTGTGGCTCAAGCCAGACCGCATGGCGAAGCTCGGCATTACCGTGACCGACGTGCAGAACGCGATCGCGCAGCAGAACCAGCAGTTCTCCGCGGGTCGCCTCGGCGCGGCGCCGACCAACAAGCCGGTGAACCAAACCTTCCCGGTGACGACGAAGGGGCGTCTTACCGAGCCCGCCGATTTCGACAACATCATCCTGCGCGCGGCGTCGGGCGACGCGGCGATCGTGCGCCTCAAGGACATTGGTCATGCGGAGCTCGGCGCGAAAGACTACACGCTGCGTGGCCGCTTCAACGGCAAGACGGCCACGCTGCTCGCCGTGTATCAGCAGCCGGGCGCGAATGCACTGCAAGTGGCCAAGCAGGTGCGCCAGACACTCGAGCAGTTGAACAAGAGCTTCCCGCCCGGTCTCAAGTATGAAGTCGCGCTCGATACGACCGAGTTCGTGCACGAGTCGATCAACGAGGTGGTCCATACGCTGCGCGACGCGGTGATTCTCGTGATCATCGTGGTGTACATCTTCCTGCAGAGTTTCCGGGCGACGCTCGTGCCGCTGCTCGCCGTGCCTGTGTCGATCATCGGCGCGTTCATCGGCATGTCGGCGTTCGGTTTCTCGATCAACATGCTCACCTTGTTCGGCATGGTGCTGGCCATCGGTATCGTGGTGGACGACGCGATCGTGGTGATCGAAAACGTCGAGCGCAACATGACCGAATTCAAGCTACCGCCCAAGGAAGCGGCCAAACGCGCGATGGACGAAGTGAGCGGGCCGGTGGTGGCGATCGTGCTCGTGCTGCTCGCGGTGTTCATACCGGTGGCGTTTCTCTCGGGCATCACCGGGCAGCTCTACAAGCAGTTCGCTGTGACGATTGCGGTTTCGGTGGTGCTTTCGGGTATCGTCGCGCTCACGCTTTCGCCCGCGCTCGCGGCCATTCTGCTCAAGCCGGGCGAGCACAAGAAGAACCGCTTTTTTCGCTGGTTCAACGAGAAGTTCGATAGCCTGACCGAAGGCTATGGCAGCTGGGTGCAGACCGCGATACGACGCGTGGTGCTCTCCATCGGGCTGATCGCCGTGATGATCATCGCCACGGTCGGCCTGTTCAAACACATTCCATCGTCATTCCTGCCCGTGGAGGATCAGGGCTATCTGTTCGGCGCGGTCGTGATGCCCGACGCGGCGAGTCTGGACCGCACGGGTGACCTCTCGAAGAAGGCCGAGGACTGGTTCGCGAAACAGCCTGCCGTGAGTTCGGTGGCGGCTCCGATCGGCTACAGCTTGATCGACTCGCAGTACAAGTCGAACGCGGGCACGTTGTTCGTCACGCTCAAGGGCTTCAAGGATCGTGGCGAGAACGGCACCGCGCAGGATCTGATCCGCGACGCCACGAAGGAATTCTCGACCTTCAAGGACGGCGTGGTCGTGCCGCTCAATCCACCGTCGATCCCAGGCCTCGGCACCACCGGCGGCTTCGAGTTCTGGGCGCAAAGCACGGGCGACGGCACGTATCAGCAGCTCGAAGACAAGGTGCGCCAGATGATTGCAAAGGCGCGCCAGAATCCGGCGCTGCGCGGCGTGAACTCCACCATCAACACGAATTCGCGCCAGTTGCTCGTGGAAGTGGACCGCGAGCGTGCGGAAACGCTCGGCGTTCCGGTTCAGGATATCTACACCGCACTCCAGACGATGTTCGGCTCCTTGTATGTGAGCCAGTTCCCGAAAGGCAGCCGCCTCTTCCAGGTGATCATTCAGGCCGAGCCGCAATACCGCTTGACCCCGGACGATATCCAGCAGCTCTACGTGCGCAACCGAAACAACGATATGGTGCCGATCAAGGCCGTGACGACCTCGCGCTTCGTGCCTGGACCTGACATCGTGAACCGCTTCAACAACTTCCCGGCGGCGAAGATCACCGGCGACGCGGCGCCCGGTCACAGCTCGGGCGAGGCGATCGCGGCGATGGAGCAGATCGCGGGCGAAGTGCTGGGCGAGGGCTACAGCTACGAGTGGAGCGGCCAGGCGTACGAAGAGAAGAAGGCCGGCTCGACAGCGGCGCTCGTGTTCGGCTTCGCGCTGCTGATGGTGTTCCTCATTCTCGCGGCGCAGTATGAGAAGTGGTCGTTGCCGATTGGCGTGCTGCTCGCCGTGCCGTTCGCGATCTTCGGGGCGCTGGTGGGCATCCTGCTGCGGGGCATGGAAAACGACGTGTATTTCCAGATCGGCCTGACTGTGCTGATCGCGCTCGCGGCGAAGAACGCCATTCTGATCTTCGAGTTCGCCGTTGAAATGCGCGAGAAGGAGAACATGTCGCCCTACGAGGCGGCGCTGCACGCCGCGAAACTGCGCCTGCGGCCGATCATCATGACCTCGCTCGCGTTCATTCTGGGCTGCGTTCCGCTTGCCATCGCCAGCGGCGCGTCGGCCGCGAGCCGGCGCTCACTCGGTACCGGCGTGATCGCGGGCATGCTCGGCGCCACCGTGATCGCGCTGTTCTTCATTCCGATGTTCTTCTGGGGACTGGAAACGCTCTCGTCGCGCAAGAAGCCGGACGCTACGCCGCATGCCAGCACGCCCCCTGCGGCGCCGCCTTCGCAGGAGGGCTGAGCGATGAAGACACGTTTGAATCTGAAGCACCGCACGCTGCGTCCATTCGGGCTGATCGTCGCGACGGCATGCCTTGGCGCCTGCGCGGTCGGGCCCGATTATCATCGTCCGACGGTGGAGACGCCGTCGACGTTTCGCTATGCCTCGCCGCAGGCCGAACCCATCGACACCTCGCTCGACTGGTGGATGCAGTTCAACGACCCGGTGCTCAACGACCTCGTCACGAAGGCGCTCGCGCAGAACAAGGATCTCTTGATTGCGTCGGCGCGTGTCGAAGAATTCTACGGGCGTTATGTCGTGACGCGCGCGGGTCTTTTCCCGCAGGTTTCGGCGAATTTCGGCGCTTCGCGCAGCCGCGGCGTGCCGGCGCCGGGCTTCCCGCCCGTGGTCGGCAACCAGGTGCAGTTGAACGGCGCGGTGTCGTGGGAGCTCGATTTGTTCGGCCATTTGCGCAGGCTCACTGAGGCGGCGCGCGCCGACTATATGAGCACGCAGTCCGCACAGCAGGCCACGCGCATTGCCATCATTGCGAACGTCGCCACGTCGTATCTGCAATTGCGCGACTTCGATAATCAACTCACCATTGCGCAGGACACGCTCGAAAGCCGCAAGGGCGCGCTCGATCTCTTCAACGAGCGCTATGCGGGCGGCGTCGTTTCGCGGTTGCAGGTGAGCCAGGCGCAGTCGGAGTATCAATCGGCGCAGACCTCCGTGTATTCGATCCAGCAGGAAATCGCGACGCAGGAAGACGCGATTTCGCTGCTGCTGGGCCAGAATCCGGGGCCGATTCCGCGCGGCAAATCGATCACCGAACTCACTGCGCCCGCCATTCCGGCTGGCTTGCCGTCGACGCTGCTGGAGCGCCGGCCCGATATTCTGCAGGCCGAACAAACGCTCATTTCGGCGAACGCCTCGATCGGCGCCGCGCGCGCGCTGTATTTCCCGCAGATTTCGCTCACGGGACTGTTCGGTGCGGCGAGCACGGCGCTCTCGGGGCTCTGGACCGGCCCCGCGCGCGTCTGGTCGTTTGCGGGCGCGATCACGCAGCCGATTTTCGAGGGCGGCGCGATTGCGGGTGGCGTGCATCAGGCCGAAGCCGTGCAGCAGGAAGCGCTCTTCAGCTACGAGCAGACGATCCAGCAGGCGTTCGCCGATGTCGAGAATGCGCTCGTGGGCGTGGCGCGCACGCGCGATCAGCTGGATTCGACGAAGCTCCAGGTGACGGCACTCACGGAATACACGTCAGTTGCGCGCGATCTCTATGAGGGCGGCTACACGAGCTATCTGGAAGTGCTCGACGCGGAACGCAGCCTCTTCAATGCGCAGTTGCAGCAGTCGTCGCTGCAGGACCAGGAACTCGCGCAGATCGTGAGCCTGTACAAGGCGCTTGGCTACGGCTGGACGCCGGCAGCACCGCCGCCGGCAGCGGACAGCGCGAAGCCGTCGCAGTCTTGAACTGCGACGGCCGCGCTTTGAGGGGGGATGGCGAAAGGCGAACCTGGCGCGGGCGCGCCGGTTCGTTTCATGGACTCTCCGACATCAGCCAGTGCAGCGATTGCGGAGCGGGCTTGCTGGCTTTCGCTGTTTGCCCGGCTTTGGGCGCCGGTTTCGCGACTTTTTGTACCTGCATGGGCCGGGCGGCGTTGAGGGCGGTGGCATGGCCGCCGGTTTGCGCGAACGCGACGGGGCTTGCCGACGCGAACACGAGCAGCGCGGCGGCGAACGTCAGTGCGTGGGGGCGAGTCATTAGAGGTCTCCCGCGTGAACGAGCGGCAGGCGTTGGGAAGAGACCAGCGCTGCAAGCGGAAGTGTGTTCTGACGATAACCGCCACGCGTCCATCATTTGATGGAGAAACGCGTGGCTTGTGTGGGGTACCCCGCTTAACGGGTACGGAATCAGTCGGCGGGGCGGCGGTCGGCGAGCGCCCGTTCGCAGTCCTTGAGCACTTGCAGGACGAGCTTGGCCTGGTAGTTCAGATCGTCGGTGTCGAGAATCTCCTCGACGGCGTCGCGCGCCCAAACCGCGTCGACGAACCACGCGTGCTGCTGCGCGATGTCCTGCGCCATGGCGGCGAGGCGTGCAATGGCGAGCCAGTCGGCCTCTCGCGCGTGACGGTCGAGCCACTTGTGCGCCGCCTGGACGTGAAAGGCCGCGTTGGGCCAGGATTCGTTGAGATAGTAAGCCCCGAGGCTCCCGCAGGTGAGCCAGCAGAGCAGCTCCACGCGATCGCGCGGACTCAGATGGTGGCGTACATCACTCATGGCGACGCTCGCGAAGTAACAGAGTTCGATTGACGGGTGCGTGCAGACTTTTCGAATCCGATGACAAAACGATATCACGGCTCATAAAAAATCGCCTGCCCCGCACTGGCGCTGCACGCACGGGTGTTACATGGATAGCGTCGCCTGGCGGCGCGTTGTATGCAAACCAGGAGTGACACCAGGAAGGCGCCTGCCGTTATGCGCTTTGCAGCGTTTCGCGTGCCTGTTTCCTGCCGCCGCTCTTTTGGCGCTCTTTTGGCGCTCGATTAGACCCCTTGAGTGACGCGCGCTACGCGTCTTTACCGCGGCCTTTCCCTGCGAGTTGGGCGGCCGTGTCCACCGCGCCCATGGCGTTTGCCACATCCAGCGCGGTGTTGCCCGCGGCGTCGTGCGCCGCCGGGTTAGCGCCACGCGCGAGCAGCAGGTCGACGATATCGGAGCGATTGAACATGGCGGCAACCATCAGGGCCGTGCGGCCGTCGGGGGAGGCGCCTTCCACGTCGGCACCACTTTCCAGCAGCGCGCTGATCACGTCGGCGTAGCCCTTGAAGGCTGCGCCTGCGATTGGCGTTTGCCCATTGTCGTTGCGCAGGTTGGGATCGGCGCCGCGCTGTACGAGCGCGCGCACGGCGGCCGCGTGACCGTGATAGCTCGCGAGCATCACGAGGCTGTCGCCTTTTTCGTTGCGCAGGTTCGGCGGCATGCCCTGATCGATCAGCGTGGCGAGCGTGGTGGCTTCGCCGCGGCGCGCGGTGTCGAACACCTGGCGCGCGAACTCGACGAAGCGCGGATCGAGTTCGCCGCCGTCAACGTCCGAGCCAGACGAAGAGGACGAAGAGGACGAAGAGGACGAAGAGGACGAAGAGGACGAAGAGGACGAAGAGGACGAGGTGGGGCGAGGCGGCGCGCTGGCGGTCATGGCAGTCTCCTGGTTCGGATCGCCTGTCGATTCGGCGCGGCATGCCGCCGTCGAGGCTGGCCCATTGTCGCCGATCTTCGCGAACCGCGAGGCCAGGGCGTCGGACGCACGCGCAATGAAAAAGGCGCTGCCCAGACCGCTAAAAAGCAGCTGGCGCAGCGCCTTCCTTCATGCAAAAACCGCGAACGCTCAGGGCACGAGCCAGAGCGCGACGGCGTAGATCACGAGCGACACGGCGAACGTCACAGCGGTATAGCCCATCACGCGCTGAATGCGGATACCCGCGATCGCGACGATCGGCACGGCCCAGAACGGCTGCAGCATGTTCGAGACGTTCTCGGCCATCGCCACGCCCATGGCGGTGCGCGGCACCGAGGCGTGCAGGCTCAGCGCGGCCGGCAGCACGAACGGGCCTTGCACGGCCCAGTGGCCGCCGGCGCTCGGCACGAGCAGCGTGATGATGAGCGAGCTCAGATAGCTCCAGAGCGGCAGCGAAAGCGGCGTGGCAATCGTGACGAAGGCCTTGGCGATCATCGAGGCGAGGCCCGTGCCCTTCATCACGCCCATGATGCCGCCGTACACGGGGTACTGGAGCAGCATGGAGCCGGTCTGGCGCGCGGCGCGGCGAATGGCGTTCGCGTAGGCGATGGGCGTGCGCTGAAACGCGAGGCCGATCAGCAGGAAGATCAGGATCGTCGTGTTGATGTCGAGATCGAAACCCTTTTCGCTCCATTCCATCGCGAGATAGCCCGCGCCGAGCGCGATCAGGAGCAGCGTGCCGAGCATCGACTGTTCGAGGCGCGAAGCGAACGAAGGCGTGCCGTTACCGACGCGCGCGTGCGGATCGTCGCTGGCGCCGGCATCGCTCGTTTCGGCGTCGGCCGCCTGGCTGAACGGCGCCACGTGCTCCGGCTTCGGATGCATGCGGATGAAGATGAACGTCATCACGACCACGACCATCACGGTCGGGATGAAGACGAACGGCGCGAACACCGTCTCGCTGAGCGGAATCACATGACCCGTCGCCTTTTCCACGAGATTGAGCGCGTTGCCATGCGAGGCCTGCGAGAGGGCGATCGAACTGGAGAGCCCGCTATTGCAGATCGACCATGCCGAATAGCTGCCGGCCACGAGCCACGCGAAATCCACGTTCACGCGCTTCGCGATTTCTCGCGAGAGCAGTGCGCCCACGATCAGGCCGAGACCCCAGTTCAGCCAGGCCGCGATCGCGACGACCGGAAACACCAGCAGCGCGGCGCGCGCCGGCGTTTGCGCCTTGGCCGCGAGCGCGCGCAGCACGCGCTGGATCACGGGCGCTTCGGCAATGGCGTAGCCCGTGGCGAGGATCAGGATCATCTGCAGCGCGAAGCCGAGAATGCCGAACGTGCCTTCGTACCAGGAACTGAGCAGCGTGGGGAGATTGCCGTGCGGCGCGATCAGCAGCGCGAGCACCGCGACGAAGAAGGTGAGGCAGATCGAAAGAACGAAGGGGTCGGGCATGACCCGCTCGAAAACATACACGAGGGCGGCGACGACACCCTGGCGGGAGTCGCGCGTTTCAGTCTGGAGGTCTCTTTTCATGCTCTTTGCGCTAGGTAGCGTGTGGCTACTGGCTGGCCGGAGCGGACAGGATCGGCGTGACTTGCGAGTGGTCCCGGCACCGTGCGGCTGGCAAGCCAGCTCACGCGTGGTGCACGGGGAGGCAGGTGCGGCTCCTCCATCAGCGAGAGGCGATGCCGCCCCGGCGCAGCGGGTTCATATCACGCCTTGCACGCGCAGATTTGCACGGCAAGACGGCCAGCCCGTTCTTGTTATTCTCGCGTTCGTAATACGAACACGGTTTCGATTATCGAACGACGCATTATTCGCTTCATGCGGATTGGATGTCAAGGCTGCCATGCCGTGCCGGGGCTGTTTTTTAGCGATAAATAAGTGTGAGATACATTCAGTTTGTAATGAAAATGAAATGGTAAAGAAATTGCATGGGCGTCACGCGAACTATCTAAAATGCAGGAGCGAGGAGCACTTTTCGCGCGCACCCAGACCCCTCTCGAGCTGTAAATCACTGCATTCAGGAGACTGAAGATGACGATTCGAATTGGAGAAGAGGCACCCGATTTCACCGCGGAGACCACCGAAGGCAAGATCAACTTCCACGAATGGATTGGCGACCACTGGGCCATCCTGTTTTCGCACCCGAAAGACTTCACGCCCGTATGCACGACGGAACTCGGCTACATGGCAAAGCTCAAGCCTGAGTTCGACAAGCGCAACACGAAGATCATCGGCCTGAGCATCGACCCGGTGGATGATCATGCGAGGTGGGCGAAGGACATCGAGGAAACGCAGGGTAGCGCCGTCAACTATCCGATGATTGGAGACAAGGACCTGAACGTTGCCAAGCTCTACGACATGATTCACCCGAACGCGAGCGGCGCAAGCCCGCGAACGGCGGCCGACAACGCCACGATACGTGCGGTGTTCCTCATTGGGCCGGACAAGAAGGTGAAGGCGATGTTCGTCTACCCGATGAGTTCGGGCCGTAACTTCGACGAGGTGCTGCGCCTGCTCGATTCGCTGCAGCTCACCGCGAAGCACACGGTGGCGACGCCGGTGAACTGGAAGCCGGGCGACGACGTCATCATCCCGACTTCGGTTTCCGACGACGCGGCGAAGCAGAAGTATCCGCAGGGCTTCAAGACGCTCAAGCCGTATCTGCGCACGGTCGAGCAGCCGAAATAAAGTTCGGCCTGCATAAAAAAACGCGGCGCACAGGTAGTGCGCCGCGGACCACGGGCCAGGGAGGCTTGCGCCTCACACGGCCCGGACAGGGGAAACCGGCTGAATCAGTTCGAAGGTGCGGGACGCCACTTGAGCAAACGATGCTCGAGCGCGGTGAGCAGATAGTCGGCGGCGAGCGCGACCACGGCGAGCACGATCATCGCGGCGAACACGCCGCTCGCGTTGAATGCGCCTTGCGCAGTCGAAATCAGCAGACCAATGCCTTGCTTCGAGCCGAGGAATTCGCCCACCACGGCGCCGACCAGCGCGAAGCCGAAGCTCACGTGCAGGCTCGCGAGAATCCACGAAAGCGCCGAGGGAATCACCACCGAGGTCGTCACCTGGCGGCGCGACGCGCCGAGAATCTGCGCGTTGGCGATCATGTAGCGGTCGGCCTCGCGCACGCCCTGGAATGCATTGGCGAACACCACGAAGAACACCATGACCACGGCGAGCGCCACCTTCGACGCCATGCCGAGCCCCAGCGCGATCACGAACACCGAGCCGAGCACCACGCGCGGAATCGAGTTGGCGATCTTGATGTAGAGGCTGAACACGTCGGAGAGCAGCTTGTTGCGGCCGAGCACGATGCCGCAGAACACGCCGGCCACCGAGCCGATGATGAAGCCGAGACCGGTTTCTTCGAGCGTGACCCAGACCTGCGTGAGCAGCGGCCCTTGCGAGGTGCCGTTCACGAACCAGTCGATGATCTGATCGAAGATGGCCGTAGGCATCGAGAAGAAGAACGGATCGATCCATTTGAGGCGCGCGGCGAGCTCCCACCCGCCGAGTACGACGACGAGCACGAGAATACGCAGCGAAATGACGAGCGCCTGGCGCTGGCGAATACGCTTTTGCGCGGCGCGCTCGACGGCGTCGAGCGAGGCGGTGTCGAGGCCTTGCGGCAGGGTTTGTTGCGGGGTGGACATGTCTGGACGGCTCCGGGGGATTAGGCGATCTGCACTTCTTCGCGCAGGTCGTGCCAGATCTGGCGCGACAGTTCGACGAAGTGCGGCGCGTAGCGGATTTCGGACGTCACGCGCGGGCGCGGCAGATCGATCTCGTAGACCTTCTTGAGCGTGGCCGGGCGTGCGGTGAGCACGAACACGCGGTCGGCGAGCGCAATGGCTTCTTCCAGGTCGTGCGTGACGAACACCACCGACCCGGTGCCGCCCCACAACTGCAGCAGCTCGTCTTGCATGAGCGTGCGCGTTTGCATGTCGAGCGCCGAGAACGGTTCGTCCATCAGCAGGATTTCGGGCTTGTTGATGAAAGTCTGCGCGAGCGCCACGCGCTTTCTCATGCCGCCAGAAAGCTGATGCGGATAGTGCTTGCCGAAGTTCGCGAGACCCACGCGGCGCAGCCATTCGTTCGCTTCGTCGTAGGCTGCCGACTTCGAGCGGCCGCGAAAGAGGGGACCGGCCGCCACGTTGTCGAGCACCGAGCGCCACGGGAACACGGCGTCGGCCTGGAACACGAAGCCGATGCGCGGATCGATGCCGTTCACCGGAGCGCCCATCACGCGCACTTCGCCCGTGGTGGGTTTGAGCAGGCCCGTGATCATGCTGAGCGTGGTGGACTTGCCGCAGCCCGTGGGCCCGACAATGGCGACGAACTCGCCGCGCGCGACCGACATGCTGAAGTCGCGCAGGGCGACGGTCGCCTTGCCGTCCGGTGAAATGAAGCGGCACGAAACGTTGCGCAGCTCGATGGCCGGCGTGCCTTGGGAATGGGAGGAAGTCATTGTCTCTGTGGGCTGAACGTGGGGCCGTCTTCGTGGCTTACTTCGACGCCGTGGCGGTCGCTGCCGGCAGGTAGTCGTTCGAGTAAGTCTTCGCGAGGTCGATGTGCTTGCCCTTCACCGAAGGGTTGAACGCCGCAAGCACCTTGAGCACGGTGTCCGGGCCGTCCGCGGGCATGCGGCCGTCCTTCGTGAACATCGGCAGCGAGGACTTCAGCGCGGACACATAGAGGTCCTTGTTATTGCCGTAATAGTCCTTCGGCATCTTCGCGGCGATTTCGTCGGCGCTATGCGTGGCGATGAAGTTGAGCGTGCGCGAGAAGGCGCGTGCGAGCTTCGTCGCGTCGTCCTTGTGCGACTGCGCCCAGGCGCGCTGCACGTAGAAGCTCGAAGCGGGGTAGGTGCCACCGAGCGCGGCGCGCGTGCCTTCGAGCGTGCGCATGTCGACGAGCACCTTCGCGTCGCCGGTTTGCAGCAAACGCGACACGGTGGGCTCCGTGGTCATGCCCGCGTCGATACGGTTCTGCTTGATCGCCGCGATGAACGTGTTGTCCGCGCCCACCGGCAGCAGCGTGTACTGGTTGGCGGGCACGCCGCCGCGCTGCGCGAGGTACTGCGTGAGGAAGCTCGTGGAGGAGCCGAGGCCCGTCACGCCGAGCGTCTTGCCCTTCACGTCGGCCATGCTCTTGACCGTGCCGGCTGCTGCATTCGAAACCATTTCCACTTCGCCCGGCACCTGGCCGAACACCACGAGCGTTTGCACTTCCTTGCCCTTGCTCTGCAGGTCGATGGTGTGATCGTAGAAGCCCACCACGCCTTGCACCGCGCCTGCGAGCAGTTCGTTCTCCGCATCGACGCCGGCCGGCTGCGACTGCAGCTCGACGTCGAGGCCTTCGTCCTTGAAGTAGCCGAGTTGTTCGGTCAGCTTGGCGGGGAGATAGATGATCTTGGTTGCGCCGCCAACCATGATCGTGATCTTTTCCGCGTGGGCGGCCGTGGAGCCGGCGGCAAGGGCGAACGCGACACTCGATACGGCGGCGATCTGGCGCAAGGTAGGCATCGTGGAGTCTCCTGAAGGAAGTGCGCCGTTCGTGCGGGCGCTTTTTGATGGATGGAGCCGATTATAAAAACTGTAAGCCTTCTGCCAGCCTTCTAGCGCTGTGCAAAATCGTCCGTGTTAACCCGCAGGGCGGCGGCGCGCCGGCAACGGCACAATCGATTCCCCCGAAACCTTCGCCCCATGCGCCGCCCATGAAGTTGCTGCTGATCGAAGACAATCCCACGCTTGCGCACTGGCTCGTCAAGACGCTGGAGGAGCAGGCATTCGCCTTCGACGCCGTGCAGGACGGCGAGGCCGCCGACCAGTTGCTGCAGTCCAATCGCTACGATGTCGTGCTGCTCGACCTGAATTTGCCGAAGCTCTCGGGCAAGAACGTGCTGCGGCGGCTGCGCCAGCGCGGCGACGCGACGCCCGTGATGGTGCTCACGGCGAGCGGCTCGATCGACGAAAAGGTGGAACTGCTCGGCGCGGGCGCCGACGACTATCTCGTCAAGCCCTTCGAGGTGCGCGAACTGGTGGCGCGCATCAAGGTGCTGATTCGCCGGCAGACGCCCGCGCGCGCGAACGAAATCGGCTGCGGGGACCTCGTGTTCGACCTCAACACGCGCCAGTTCACGCTGAAGGGCGCACCGCTGAACGTCACGCCGCGCGAGCGCACGGTGCTCGAAACGCTGGCGCTGCGTCTCGGCCAGACCGTTTCGAAGGCCGCGCTCGTCGATGCGATCTTCACGCTCGCCGACGAACCCAGCGAGGACGCCATCGAAATCTACGTCTCGCGGCTGCGCAAGAAGCTCGAAGGCAGCTCGGCTGTGATCGTGACGCTGCGAGGGCTTGGCTATTTGCTGCGCAGGAAGGACGAAACCCTATGACGGGTAGCCTGCGTATTCGCCTGTTGTGGTGGATGCTCGTGCCGCTCGCGCTCTACGTGAGCTTCACGGCGACTTCCGAGTATCGCGCCGCGCGCCATACCGCCGATCTCGTGCAGGACGGCCGGCTGCTGTCGTCCGCGCGCATGATCGCCGGTTCCGTGCAATGGGCCGACGGCGCGCTGCGCGCCGACGTGCCGCCCGCGGCGCTCGAACTGTTCGCCTCGCCGCAACAGGATCAGGTGTTCTACAACGTGCGCGTGGAGGGCGGCTCGCTCCTCGCGGGCATGCCCGATTTCCCGCACGCAGGCGCGCCGCCCGCCGTCGATTCGCCCGTGTCGTACGACGCCGATCTGCGCGGCCAGGCCGTGCGCGCCGTGAGCGTGGTGCGCTCCATGTACGACAACGGCCGAATCTGGCGCGTGCGCGTGTCGGTCGGCAAGACCGAGCGCTCGCGCGACGCAATGGTGGAGGCGCTGTGGCGTCCCCAGCTTTATCGGCAGATCGGCATGGTCATGCTGGCGGTGGCGCTGGCCTGCATCGGCCTCACGATCGAGTTGCGTCCGCTCATGAAGCTCAAGAACGACGTGGCCGACCGCGATCCTTCGCACCTCGAACCGATTCGCGCAGAAGGGCTGCATGTCGAACTCCGGCCCGTTGTGGACGCAATCAATCAATGCATTGCGCGGCTCTCGGCGCAGACGGCGGCGCAGCGCCGTTTCATTGCCGACGCCGCGCACCAGCTGCGCACGCCGCTCACGTTGCTGGGCACGCAATTGCAATACGCGCGTCAGCAAAAAGCCGTCGATCCCGCGCTCGACGAAGTGCTGGCGGCCATGCACGTGAGCAACCGCTCGATGGTCGCGCTCACGAACCAGTTGCTGCTGCTCGCGCAGGCCGAGGCGCTGGACCCCGCGCAATTGCCCGCCGCGCCCGTCGACATGGCGCAGCTCGCGCGCGAAGTGGTCGAGGCGCTCGCGCTGCTCGCGCAGACGCGCGGTATCGATCTCGGCGCGGAGCTGCCGGGTGGGGCAGACGAGGCGGTCGTGCAGGGGCATCGAGAGCTATTGCGCGCGATGGTCAGCAATCTCGTGGACAACGCGCTGCGCTACACGCCGCCGGGCGGTCACGTGACGGTGTCGGTGCGCGCGAGCGGCGAAGCGGTCTCGCTCGACGTGCTCGACGACGGCCAGGGCATTCCCGCGGAAGCGCGTGCGCGCGTGTTCGAGCCTTTCTTCCGGGCGGCTACGCAGACGGAGGGCACGGGCCTCGGTCTTGCGATCGTGCGCGAGATCGCGCAGTCGCATCGCGGCGTGGTGAGCCTGAGTCCGGGTGCGGACGGGCGGGGCGTGCACGCCTGCGTGGTGCTCGCGCGCTGGCAGCCGGCGCTGGCGGCCGTGCCTGCCTAGGAACCGGCGCCGCGCTTCGAGGCTATGCTGCCTCGCAGCCCGCACGCGGCCGTGCTTTAAGGGGCGGTACAATGTGGCCGCCTGAAGCCGCTGCGCCGCGTCGCACCACGCAGGATCGCGCCGGCGACCACCCGTTCATTCGAAGATCGAGACCATGCAAAAGAAAACGGTCCGCAGTGCCCCGATGCCCGCCTACGAGCAGATCAAGCGCCATGTGCTCGCGCAGATCGAAAGCGGCACCTTGCGGCCCGGCGACGTGGTGCCATCCGAAACGGAACTGGTGAAAGAGTTCGGCGTGGCGCGCATGACGGTGTCGCGCGCGCTGCGCGAGTTGATGGCCGAAGGCGTGCTGAACCGCGTGCGCGGTTCGGGCACTTACGTGGCGCCGCGCCAGTACGAATCGACCGTGCTGCAGATCCGCAATATCGCCGACGAAATCGCGGCGCGCGGCCATCGGCATGCGGCCCGCGTGCTGGGGCTCGAGCCGAGCGACGATCCGACCGCGATTGCCGCGCTCGAACTCGACGCCGGGCCGGTGTTCCACTCGCGCATCGTGCACAGCGAGGAAGGCGAGCCGATCCAGTACGAAGACCGCTACGTGAACCCCGAGGTCTTCCCCGACTACCTGGCCCAGGACTTCACCGTCGAAACGCCGAATCACTACATGGTGCGCCTCGCGCCGATCCAGCGCGCCGAGTTCCGCATCTACGCGCAGAAGCCCGACGCGCGCGTGCGGCAGTATCTGGAGATGGAAATCGGCGAGCCGTGCCTGCTGTTGCTGCGGCGCACGTGGGTGGGGCGGCATGTGGCGACCTCGGTGCGGTTGTGGCATCCGGCTTCGCGGTTTCATCTGGCGGGTACGGTGTGAGGCGGTAGCAGCCGTTCGTTCCCCGCTTTACCTCTCCTGGCGTTCGGCGGCCAGCTGAAACGCACATTGCCGCTTCAGGTGTAGCGCTTCAGCCCTCTCTATTCCCTCCTGGTCTCGAACCCGCCTTTTCGTCTGTGCGGGCCGCCTGGCCGTGCCGGTACGCCCTGTGCCGCCGCCAGGCGTTTGCTGTCATCTTGTCTAGCCAACGATCCTCGTAATTCATTTACCGATTTAACGCGCTGAGTCGGTAATTTCGCGCGAATATGTCAGGGTAACTACTAACCCTCGTTTTATCGAAACGAGTTGTATATACAACTTGGCGGCGTTAGACTTAGTCCACGTTGCAGCGCTCATTACACCTGCGCGGGCGCAGCCCTTCAGCTTGCTATCCAGACTCGACGGACTCGAACAAACGCCATGAACCAC
>NZ_CAJMYY010000057.1:0-21114 GCF_905220185.1 Paraburkholderia sp. J11-2
GCATCGATCAGCGCCGCTTCCACCTGCTTGCGCAGCCGCGAGATCGCGAACGAAAGCTCGTCGCTGCGGCCCGGCGCCTCGCCCAGCCAGAACGGGATGTTGGGCGGCTGCCCTTGGGCATCTTCCACACGTACGCGGCCCGCTTCGATGCGCAGAATGCGGTACGACGCGTTGCCGAGCTGGAACACGTCGCCCGCAAGGCTTTCGACGGCGAAGTCCTCGTTGACGGTGCCGATCTGCACGCCCTGCGGTTCCAGCAGCACCGAGTAGTCGGCGTTGTCGGGGATCGTGCCGCCCGACGTGAGCGCGACGAGCCGAGCGCCGCGCCGTGCGCGCAGCGTGTGGCTGACCACGTCGCGATGAAGATAAGCGGCGCGCGGCCCGTGACGGCTCGTGTAGCCCTCGGCGAGCATGCGCAGCACGGCGTCGAACTGTGCGCGCTCGAGCGCGGCCCACGGCGCGGCGCGGCGCACGAGCGCATAGAGCGCGTCTTCTTCCCAGGATTCGCCGGCCACTTCCGCGACGATTTGCTGCGCGAGCACGTCGAGCGGCGCGTGCGGCGGCACAAGGCGATCGAGTTCGCCGCGCCGCACGCTGTCGAGCAGCGCCGCGCATTCGATCAGGTCGTCGCGCGAAGTGGGGAAGAGCCGCCCCTTGGGCACGCCGCCGACCTGGTGTCCTGAGCGCCCCACGCGCTGCAGGAAGGCCGCGATCGAGCGCGGCGAGCCGATCTGGCACACGAGATCGACGTCGCCGATATCGATGCCCAGTTCCAGCGACGCCGTCGCCACGAGCACGCGCAAGTCGCCGCTCTTTAACCGCTGCTCGGCGAGAAAACGATGCTCGCGCGCGAGGCTGCCGTGGTGCGCGGCGACGACTTCGGCACCCAGACGATCGGTGAGATGGCGCGCTACGCGCTCGGCCATGCGGCGCGTGTTGACGAACACGAGCGTGGTGCGGTGCAAGGCGACGAGTTCGGCCATGCGGTCGTACACGCGCTCCCACACGTCGTTCGCCATCACGGCTTCGAGCGGCACGGGCGGCACTTCGATCGCGAGGTCGCGCTTGCGCGTATGGCCCACGTCAACGATATCGCAGGCGGGCGGGCTTGCGTCCGCGTCTTGCGCCGCCTCGCCCATGCCCACCAGAAAGCGCGCAACGGTTTCGATCGGCTTTTGCGTGGCGGAAAGGCCGATGCGCAGCAGGCGCGCGCCGCACAACGCGTCGAGCCGTTCGAGACTCAGCGCGAGATGGCAGCCGCGCTTGTTGCCCGCGAGCGCGTGAATTTCGTCGACGATCACGCTGCGCGCGCTCGCCAGCATGCGGCGGCCTGACTCGGAGCCGAGCAGCACGTAAAGCGACTCAGGCGTCGTCACGAGAATATGCGGCGCGCGCTTTCTGAGCGCCGCGCGCTCGGGCTGCGGCGTGTCGCCGGTGCGCACGGCGGTGCGGATTTCGACCGGCGGCAAGCCGAGGCGCGCGAGTTCCGTAGCGATACCTTCGAGCGGCCTCTCGAGATTGAGCCGGATGTCGTTGGAAAGCGCCTTGAGCGGCGAAACGTAGACGACGAGCGTCGCGTCGGGCAACGCGCCGCCGTTCGCGAGACCTTCGCGCACGAGCTCGTCGAGCGCGGCGAGAAAGGCGGTGAGCGTCTTGCCCGAGCCAGTTGGGGCGGCCACCAGCGTCGCGCGCCGGCTCGCGATGAGCGGCCAGGCGGCGCGTTGCGCGGCGGTGGGCGCGTCGAAGCTGCGCCGGAACCAGTCGGCCACGGCCGGATGAAAGCGCGCGAGCACGTCGCTTTCTGCGCCGTCGTGACTGGCCGCGGCTCCAGGCGCGTGCGAATCGGATACGGGCGAAGACGTTGTCATGCGGATGTCAGGCGGCGGAGAAGTCAGCATTGCACGTCCGTCAGTCTCGCAGCTTTCGTGCGCGCCTGCCTGGCGGGAGAGAAGCGGGAGAGGCGGGAGAGGCGGGAGAGAGGTGGTCGGGTCCGGGCCGGCGTTCGGCAAGCGTCACGCGAACGCAGTATCCTCGCCGCGTTGGCTTTTCCCTCGAACCACGACGGAGTCACACCATGCGTTACAACCCCCTGGGCCGCACGGGCCTGTTCGTTTCGGAACTCTGCCTCGGCACGATGACCTTCGGCGGCGGCGCCGGCATCTGGAACCAGATCGGCGATCTCCAGCAATCCGACGCCGAACGTCTCGTTGGGCGCGCGCTGGATGCGGGCATCAATTTCATCGATACCGCCGACGTCTACTCGCAGGGCGTGTCCGAGCAGATCACCGGTCAGGCGCTCAAGAACCTCAAGGTCCCGCGCGAGCAGGTCGTGATCGCGACGAAAGTATTCGGCGAAATGGGCTCGTCGCCGAACGAGCGCGGCGCCACGCGCTATCACATCATGGATGGCGTGAAGGCGAGCCTGAAGCGCCTGCAGCTCGATCACATCGACCTCTACCAGATTCACGCGTTCGATCCCGTGACGCCCATCGAGGAGACGGTGCACGCGCTCGATACGCTCGTGCAGCAGGGGTACGTGCGCTACGCCGGCGTGTCGAACTGGGCGGCCTGGCAGATCGTGAAGGCGCTCGGCATTGCGCAGCGCGAAGGGCTCGCGCGCTTCGAGTCGCTGCAGGCCTACTACACGATCGCGGGACGGGATCTCGAGCGCGAACTCGTGCCGATGCTGGAAAGCGAGGGCCTCGGGCTGATGGTCTGGAGTCCGCTCGCGGGCGGACTCTTGAGCGGCAAGTACGGTCGCGACCAGCAAGGCGAGGCGGGCAGCCGGCGCACGACCTTCGATTTTCCGCCCGTGAACCGCGAGCGCGCATGGGACTGCGTGGACGCGATGCGGCCGATCGCGCAAGCCAAAGGCGTGTCGGTCGCGCAAATCGCGCTCGCGTGGCTGCTGCATCAGAAGGTGGTGACATCGGTGATCATCGGCGCGAAACGTGTCGATCAACTCGACGACAACATCGCCGCGACGAAAGTGAAGCTCAGTGTCGAAGAGCTAGGTGTGCTGGGTGAGGCGAGCGGATTGCCCGCCGAGTATCCGGGCTGGATGCTCGCGCGCCAGGGCGAGCAACGGCGCGCGCAGCTCAGCCAATCGCGCGAGCAGGAGTGAGGCAGGCATGAGGAGCGCCGGCGGTGGCGGCCGCCGGCGCGATCCGGTCTGGAATTGGCTCGTTGTTGCGGTCTGGCGGGGTGTGTTAGACCTCTTAGCTCGCCACCGAGACCTTCAGATGGTTCTTCACTGAGGTCACACCCGAGACGCCTTCCACGACCTGTTTGGCGTTGTCGCGGTCTTCGGCGCTCGGCACCGTGCCGGTGAGCGAGACCACGCCCTTACGCGTCTTCACGTGGATGTGCTCGGACTTCACGTTCTTCGCGCCGAGCAGTTCGGCCTTGACCTTGGTCGTGATGGTTGCGTCGTCAACGTGCTGGCCCACGGATTCCGAACTGCCCGAAGGCGCGGCGCTGTTCGTCGTGGTCTGCGCACCGGCCAGCAGTGCGAACGTCATGCAGGCGGCGCCAGCCGCGGTCTTGAGGATCAGGATGCGCTTCATGGCTACTCCCTTTCTGGTTGTGGTCATGGCCTGCCTCCGCAAGGTGCGTGCCTCGCCGCGTTCGTGCTCGCGCTGCTTGTTATTGGAAAGCCCCCCGGAAGCGACCGGAGCCGGCTTCGATGCGGGATAGACGGTTCGTCCATGCGGCCACGATTTTCCCAACCGGCATGCGCCGCAATTTTTCCGCACCTTTGTAAAAATCTCCACTGTGGGGTCGGAAAAGAGGCTCGCTTAGCCGCTGTTGCAAGCGTCGATCCCGTTTCAAAACAGGGTGTTGTAAAAACTGGCATGGCTGTTGCATGAGAGGGCTGTCACTCAATTCAACAAAACGGGATTGCCATGCCTTCCATCGCGTTACACGCGCGCCAGCATCTGGCGCTCACGCCGCGTCTTCAGCAGGCGGTGAGGCTGCTGCAACTGTCGTCGCTCGAGTTCCAGCAGGAGCTGCGCGAAGCGCTCGACACCAATCCGTTCCTCGAATACGTTCCGCCCGCCTCGGACACCGGCGAGGCCGCCGAAGCGGCCAATGGCGCAGCGGGCATCGGCTCCGCGGTGGCGCCCGCGGCCGAAGCCCCCGCCATGGCGACAGAAGGCGCGGGTGAATCGAGCTTCGAAGGCGGCCTCGACGCCGGCATGGGTCAGGACGCTTCCCCATACGGCGAGACGTCATACGCCGAGAGCAGCTACAGCGACGAAGGCTCGGGCTACACCGCCGAGATGCCGACACCGGGCGCCTTGCGCACGTCGAGCTATCGCGGCGGCGAGGACAGCGATTCCGAAGCCTCCGACTGGGTGCGTGTGCCGGTTACGCTGCGCGAGCAGCTGCATGAGGCCTTGCGCCTCGCGCCGCTCGAGGACCTCGACCGTATCGCGGTGCAGGTCGTGATCGAGGCGCTCGACGACGACGGCTATCTACGCCAGGATCTCGCCGATCTTGCCGATGAAGAGGGCGGCGTTGACACGCTCGACGAAGACCGCTTGCGGGTGGCGCTGCGCGTGGTGCAGACGCTCGATCGCCCCGGCATCGGCGCGCGTTCGCTCTCCGAATGCCTTGCGCTGCAGCTCGATGCGATGCCTTCCGACACGCCGCATCGCGAACTGGCGCTGCAGATCGTCACGCAGCATCTCGAGCGCCTCGCGCGCCGCGAACACGGCGAGCTGCAGCGCCAGCTCGGCTGCGACGCCGCTTCGCTGCAGGCCGCGAGCGCACTCGTGCGCCGCCTCGATCCGAAGCCGGGCAACCACTATGGGCGCGCAGACGGCGGCTATGTCGTTCCCGACGTGATCGTGCGCCAGGTGCGTGGCAAGTGGGTGGTGAGCGTGAACCCGGCCATCGAGCCGCGCGCGCGCATCCACAAGCTCTATGCGGAGATGTTCGCGCGCTCGGACCAGACGAGCCGCTCGCCACTCGCGCAACAGCTGCAGGAAGCGCGCTGGCTGATCCGCAACGCGCATAAGCGCTGCGAGACGATCCTGCGTGTGGGCGAGTGCATCGTCGCGCGCCAAAAGGCGTTTTTCCAGTATGGCGAGATTGCGCTGCGGCCCATGCTGCTGCGCGACGTCGCCGACGAACTGGGCCTGCACGAATCGACCGTCTCACGCGCCACGGGCAACAAGTACATGGCCACGCCGCGCGGCATCTTCGAGTTCAAGCGCTTTTTCCCGCGAGAACTCGAAACACGCACGGGCGGCACCTGCTCGGCGGCCGCGGTGCGCGCGCTCATCAAGGAAATGATCGACGCCGAAGATCCGCGCGACCCGCTTTCCGACGTAATCCTCACGCAGGAACTCGAAAAGCAGGGTGTGCAGGTGGCGCGCCGCACGGTCACGAAGTATCGGCAGATGATGAAGCTGCCGGCGGCGGAAATGCGCCGGCAGATTTGAGGCGCGCGGTTTCATCTGCGTGCGAAAAGACGGGGGGAGGTCAGCGGCGCGTGACCGGCGTGACGATATGCATGACGACGCGTATCGTCACGCGCGCCGCTTCAACGCATCTCGGGCGGGCATGCCCGGTCATCGGTAGAATACGAGCCATTGCTCATATTCGACGGCCTTTCCCTTCCCCGCCATGACTCAAACGCCACGCGGCAAAAGCCGCGCCGCGGCACTAGAGGCGCGCAAGCGGCCCGTGCAGCGCCGTTCCGCCGCCACTGTCGACGCGATACTCGAAGCCGCCGCGCGCATTCTCGAAAGCGCCGGCCTGGCCGGCTACACCACGAACGCCATCGCGGCGCGCGCGGGTGTGAGTGTCGGCTCGCTCTATCAATATTTTCCGAACCGCGACGCGCTGACCGCCGCCTTGATCGACCGTGAGAGCGCGCCGCTCCTTGCCGAGGTCGAGGCCGCCGCTGCGGCGTCGAGCTGCGAGGCGGCAATGCTCAGGCTGATTCGTGCGGCGGTCGCGCATCAGATGCGACGCCCGGAACTGGCGCGTCTGCTCGATTTCGAGGAGCGGCGACTGCCGCTTGGCGAGCGCGACGCACGCGTGAGCGAGCGCATTCACGCGGTGCTCGTCGGCGCGTTCGAACTCGCCGATGCGCCACGAATCGACGACCGGCAGACCACCGCGCACGACGTGATCGCCATCGTGCGCGGCATGGTCGACGCAGCGGGCGAGCGTGGCGAAACCGATGCTCACGCGCTGGAGGCGCGCGTCACGCGTGCAGCGATCGGTTATTTGTGGCGCACCGAGCGCACCGAGCGCGGCGAGTAGCGTAAGCGGCCCCGTTTGCCTGCGTTGGCGCTCAGGGTGCGGCGCGTTCGCTCGAAGTGCGTGGTGCGATGCCGAGCCATCGCGCGACACGCCCTAACGTGAGGCCGTTGCACAGCAGATTCAGCAGCACGAAGGCCGCTGCCATGGCGGCAGCGAATGCGCGGGTACCGGGCGAAAGCGCATCGTTGCGCGCGACGCAAACGGCGAGCGTGAGCGTGACGGGGCCGCGCACGCCGCCCCATGCGATCAGCCATTGGTGCGCGCGCGGCAGCGGCTCACAGATGCCAAGGCGGCTCAGCAGCGGTACGAAGATCGTAAGGATGCCGAATCGGCTCAGAATGGCGGCCACCAGCGCGAGCGCGAGCGGAAGGGTGTCGCGCATATTCAGCTTGTCCAGCAAACCGGGCACGCGCGCCGACGCGAGCAGAAAAACAGCGGCAGAGGCGATGCCAGCCTGGTACGCCCATAGCTGGCGAAACAGGGTTTGGCTCGCGGCGGGGCGGCGTGTTTGCATGAGCCGGTTGGCCGCGAGACCCGCGCACACGACAGCGGCCACGCCGGAAACGTGAAGCCAGCGTTCCGCGGCGGGATAGAGCAGCGTGGGCAGCGCGAGCGAGAGCGCGTACTCGGAAAAGGGCAGACTGCGCAACGCGCTCGAGACGGTGACGAAAAGCGCGCCCGCGAGCGCGCCGAACGCGCAGCCGCCGACGAGGGAAACGACGAAGGATGCGAGCGGATGGCCGTGCGTGTGCGCGGTGGACGGCGCGAGCGCCAGCGCGCTGGTGAGGAGTGTGGAGATGGCGATGGCGGCGGCGTCGTTGAGCAGGCTTTCGCCCTCGATCAGCCGGATCAGGCGTTCGGGCGCGCCGCTGTTGCGAAAGAGCCCGATGACGGTGGAAGGATCCGTCGTGCTGACGATTGCGCCGAGCAGCAGGCACACAATCAGGCTCTCGCCGCTGCTGATCCACGTGGCGACACCAACGCCTGCCGCGGCGGCGGCCACTGCGCCAATCGCGAGCAAGAGGATAGGCGCGAGATCGGCGAGAAGACCGCGCGTATCGACCTGCAACGCCGCTTCGAAGAGGATGGGCGGCAGGAATATCCAGAGATAGGCCTCGGGAGGAAGCGACGGCGTGAGGAAAGGGATGACGCTCGAAGCCGTGAAGCCAGGGGCGAAGTGAAGCAGGGCGAGGTATCCGGTGCCGAGCAGCACGCCGGCGCAGGTCAGGCCGAACGAATCGGAGAGGCGAAAGCGCTGTGCGGCGGCATGGCAGAGCGCGATGATGAGCAGCAGGACGCCGGTGCGGATGGTGAATTCGATTGCGGTTTGCAAAGGCAGGAAACTCCGAGGTGCGGCGGGGCGGCGGGAGGGCCCGCACCGCATCGATGCAGTATCTCGCTGCGATGCAGCATTGCGGGTTGACGTATATCAATTTGCCGCTGACAGAGTCATTACGACACCATTACGGGTTTTTACGAGCCGGATCAGAGGCAAGGCCGGACCCCGCCGGCCCCCAAAAGGCGCTCGCAAACGGTGACGGTGATTTTTGGGGGCGCGATCGTCGTCGAGGCGTGGCTCGATGCGCCGTGCGCAGCTAGTTCGCGGCGAGGCGCTCGATCAGCCCCATGGCCGCCGCCGGGTTGCGTTCCTTGAAGCCGCTGATGACGTAGAGATAGACGTCCCGGCCGGCCTTCGCGGCGAGCGGCTGTGCGTAGGTGGCAAGATCGCCCGGGGATTCGCCGCGCGACCAGGCGAGCGCGCGGCTGGCCCACAGGTCGAGGTCAGCCGGGGCGTAGCCCTGCGGGTGATCCTGTGCGGTCCCCATGATGCGGGCATAGACGAACGGCGCACTGGTGTCGCCGATCAGCGGGTAACTGGAGTCACCGGAGACGACGATCGCCGCCTTGTGCTTGCGCGCGAGCGCGACGAATTCCGGCGTGCAAAAGCTCTCGTCGCGCACTTCGAGCGCATGGCGCAGAGGACGGCCCTCGGCCTCGCCTGGCAGCAGTTCCAGGAATCGTGCGTAGTCCTCTGGATCGAAGCGTTTGCCTGGCGTGAGTTGCCAGTTGATCGGTCCGAGCTTGTCGCGCAGGTTCAATACGCCGCCGCTCAGGAAGCGCTCGATCGTGGCCCCGGCCTCGGCCAGCACACGGCGATTCATCGCAAAGCGCGGGGCTTTCAGCGAGAACACGAAGTCTTCGGGCGTTTCGTCGTGCCAGCGCGTGAAGCTTTCCGGGCGCTGCGCGCCGTAGTAGGTACTGTTGATTTCCAGCGTAGAGAGATGGCGGCTCGCATATTCCAGCTCGCGGCGTTGCGCCAGGCCGCTGGGGTAGAACGCGCCCCGCCAGGGCGCATAGATCCAGCCGCCCACACCAACGCGTATCCGGCCGTGCCGGGCTTTTGAACTGGATGAGGGCGCCATCGGAAATCCGCCGTCGAAGCCTCGAAACGAGCAGTGTAGCGCGGCACTGGCCACGGCCGCCGGTTAGCGTGCCGGATCGCGACTTGCGAATTCATCTCGATTTTTAAGCATAGTCCGATATTTTCTTGTGGGCTGTGAGGCTACTTTAGTCGTGTTGTGTCAGATAACCTCACAGGGACCATCAGATGTCTTCCCGCATATCTCCGGAACTCACCGATGCGCAGTGGCGCAGCATCGAGCCTATGTTTCACGAAATCCGCGTTGACGGTCGTCGTCGCGGGCGCCCAGCACATAATCCTCGTCTCGTTTTTGCCGGCATCCTCTGGGTTTTGGCCACCGGCTCGGTCTGGTCGAAGTTGCCCGAGCAGTATCCCGATTTCCGCACCTGCCATCGCCGCTTCAAGCTGTGGTTCGACGCCGGACTCGTGCATCACGCCATGGAACGTCTGCATGGCCAGGAAGGCCTTGCCCTGTGCACGGCAATGGCCGCGCGCATGCAGCCGTGGCGCGCACCGGTTGGCCGCAAGCCGCGCTATCCGGTGGCGTCCACGCTGCGCTGGCCGCTCGTGCGGCCTTTCGTCGAGCGATAAGCAAGCAGGGCGCAGGGCTGTGGCGGCGGATAATGAGTCCGCCGCAGAATCAAATCTCCCCATCCTCCGCATGCAAACGCGCGAACAGCGGTGCCCACCACGGCTCGTGCGAGAAGGCCTCGATTTCCACGTCGGTGTTGAGATCAACGGTGCGCTGCCGCTCGCGCGCATCGAGTGGGTCCGCTTGCGCGAACTGTTTGGCAAGCACTTCGGCGCCCGCGTCGGACGCGTCGCGCGGCCCGCGCGCGCGGGCGTTGACGCGCTCGGCGAGCCGCACTTGCGGCGCGTGAAAGTTCAGGATCAGCATTGGCCGGTTCAACTCACGCGCGAGCGCCGCGAAGCGCGCGCGATGTGCAGCCTTGAGAAACGTCGCATCGACGATCGCGGTGTAGCCCGCGTTCAGCACGTCGCGCACATGAGCGACCAGGCGTTCGTAGTGCGCGTCGAGTGCAGCTTGTGTGTACGCGCTTGCCGGCAGCGCGCCGAGCGAGGGCGGCGCGAAGGGTTCGAGGCGCTTGCGTTCGAGATCGCTCGACACACGGATCGCCCCGCTCAGTTCGGCGAGCGCACGGCTCGCCACTGACTTACCCGACCCCGAAAAGCCGTGGCACAGCATCAGCCAGGGCGCGGCTTCGTGCATGATGCGCGCTTCGCTTGCCGCTAGCGTGAGGTAGCGCGCGACGTCGCCGCCGAGCGCTGGCGCATGGTGTGGCGCAGGCGATCCTGCCTTGAGTTTCGCCACGAGTGCGCGCACCAGCGCGCGATAGACGACATAAAGCCGCAGCGCAGCGAGCCCCGCGAAATCGCCCGTGGCTTCCAGGTAGCGATTGAGCATGCGGTGCGCGTACACCGCCTGGCCGTGCGCGCGCAGATCCATCAGCATGAACGCGAGGTCGCAGGTCACGTCGATCCAGCGCAGCGCGTCGCTGAATTCGATGCAATCGAACATCAACGCGTGCCGCCCGCGCCGCACGATATTGTCGAGATGCAGATCGCCGTGGCAGGCGCGCACGAATCCGTTCGCGCGCCGTGCATCGACGTGCCGCGCCAGACGCGTGATTTCGCTTTCGCAGATCGCGCGCAAGCCAGCGTGCTCTACAGCGTGCGCCGTGCGCGGATCCGCTTCGAGGGGCGCGAGCGCCGCGAGCACCTGTTCGCGCAGCAGCGCCGCCGAGCCGAAGCGCGCCGCGCTCGCCAGCGGCCCGTGGCCGGCCCGGCGTGCATGGCGATGGACCGTGGCGAGCCTGGTTGCGGCTGCATCGATATCGGTGGTGCTCAGGTCGCCGTTCGAGAGCAGGTTCGAAAACAGCAGGCGCTGGTCGAAGCGGCGCATACGAACCGCGTACTCGACCACTTTTACGTTGCCGTGCATGCCGCGCTTGAGCTTGCAACGCCGACCGTCAAAAAATAGCGCAACGGTTTCGCGATAAATCGGTCCCGCGAACGGCGCATTCAGACGAATCTCAGCTTCGCAGCAGCGGAATCGGGCATCGAGCCGCACAAAATTGACGAACCCGAAATCGACGGGCTTCATGATCTTGTACGCGTACCGCCCAGCGAGATACACCACGGAAATATGCGTTTCGATGCGTACGATCCGCCCGGCCGGGTGCGCGTAGGTCGAGGCGCGCGAGAGCGCGGCGTTCACGAGGCGGCTGTGGCGCCGTGCCGCGCGCAGACGGTTGGCGGCGTGGCGTGAGATCGGCGTGTCGGACATCGGCGTGGCGATTGTGGGAATGAAGGTCTACGGGGCGCAAATCGTCGCAACCAGCATACACGCGAGCAAACGCGGGACGCCCGCTGCACGGCATCTTGCGGCCTTGATCGAAACGGCCTGCATGGGCATCGGCATATTGCACCTTTTGTGCAATCCGGCGAGGCTGCGCGATACTGTCGAGTTCAACCTAACGGGATTTCGGAGACATGGCGCATTTCGACGTATTCAACGGCGACGCAGACGGTATCTGCGCGCTGCATCAACTTCGGCTCGCAAGGCCGCGCGAAGCGACGCTCATCACCGGCGCGAAGCGAGACATCGCACTGGTCGAGCGCGTGCCCGCGCAGCCCGGCGACTCGCTCACCGTGCTCGACATTTCGTTCGACGTGAACCGCAAGGCGCTCACCGCGCTGCTCGCGAAGGACGTCGCGGTCGAATATTTCGACCATCACCACGCAGGCGACCTGCCTATGTCCAGGAATCTGGTCGCGCATATTGACACCACGGCGCAGGTCTGCACGAGCGTGCTCGTCGACCGGCACCTCGCCGGCCGCTACCGTCTCTGGGCAATCGCGGCGGCCTGGGGCGACAACCTGCCCGGCACGGCGCAAGCGCTTGCGCAACAGGCCGGGCTGGACGCCGCGCAGACCGAACAGCTGCGCGAGCTTGGCGAGTCCATCAACTACAACGCTTATGGCGACTGCGTCGATGATCTCGTGATCGCGCCGCTCGATCTGTATGCGGCGATGAAACCTTATGACAACCCGTTCGATTTCATCGCCTCGGAGCCGATCGTCGGTCAACTCGCCCGTTGCCGCCAGGACGATCTCGAACTGGCCCAGGCCATCGCGCCGCTCATCGCGTTGCAGTACGGCAGCGTTTGCGTGCTGCCCGACGAGCCGTGGGCGCGCCGGGTGCGCGGCGTGTTCGCCAACGTGCTTGCGAACGAAGAACCCTCGCGTGCGCACGCGGTGCTGAGCGTGAACGCCGACGGCAACTATGCGGTGAGCGTGCGCGCGCCGCTCACCGAACCGCGCGGCGCGGACGAACTCTGCCGCGCGTTCCCCGGCGGAAACGGCCGGGTGGGCGCGGCAGGCATCGACTGCCTCGAATCGAACCGGCTCGACGCGTTCGTTACCGCGTTCGCGCGCGTGTTCGGACGCACGAAGCCGGCTTCAGTCTGAGCAACCCAACGCGTCAATGCACTGCCACTAAGCTTTTTCACCGCCACCCTGTGTGTTGCGCGCGGCGGGCCAACGCCAGTCGCGAATTTCAGGCATGTCGTCGCCGTACTCGTCCACGTAGCGGCGGTGTGCGGCCAGCTTGTCGTGCAGCGTCTGGCGCAGGTGCGCCGCGCGCTGCGCGAGCCCGTCCACATGGTCGATCACGGCTTCGCACAGGTGGTAGCGGTCAAGCCGGTTGAGCACGGTCATGTCGAACGGCGTGGTCGTCGTGCCTTCCTCGATAAAGCCGTGCACGTGAATGTTCGCGTGATTGGCGCGCCGGTACGTGAGCTTGTGGATCAGCGTCGGGTAACTATGGTGCGCGAAGATTACCGGCTTGTCGGTGGTGAAGAGCGCGTTGAAATCGGCGTCGGGCAGGCCGTGCGGATGGCGGTCGGCGGGTTCGAGCGTCATCAGGTCCACCACGTTCACCACGCGGACCTTCAGGTCGGGAAGGCAGGTGCGCAGCAGGTCTACGGCGGCCAGCGTTTCCATGGTGGGCACGTCGCCGGCGCAGGCCATGACCACGTCGGGCTCGCCGCCGTCGTCGTTGCTCGCCCATTGCCAGATGCCGATGCCGTCTGCGCAGTGGCGTATGGCGGCGTCCATGTCGAGCCATTGCGCCTGCGGCTGCTTGCCCGCCACGATGATGTTGATGCGGTTCCAGGTGCGCAGCACGTGGTCGGTCACGGCAAGCAGCGTGTTGGCGTCTGGCGGCAGATACACGCGCACCGTGTCCGACTTCTTGTTCACCGCGTAGTCGATGAAGCCCGGGTCCTGATGGCTGAAGCCGTTATGGTCCTGGCGCCACACGTGCGAGGTGAGCAGATAGTTGAGCGAGGGCAGCGGCCGCCGCCACGGAATTTCGCGGATCACCTTCAGCCACTTCGCGTGCTGGTTGAACATCGAATCGATGATGTGGATGAATGCCTCGTAACACGACATGAAGCCGTGTCGCCCGGTGAGCAGATAGCCTTCCAGCCAGCCCTGGCAGGTATGCTCGGAGAGCATTTCCATCACGCGGCCGTTGGTGGCCAGCTGGATGTCGTCGGGCGTGAACTCGGCCAGCCAGGTGCGCGACGTCACGTCGAATACGTCGCCCCAGCGGTTCGACGCGGTTTCGTCGGGCCCGAAGATGCGGAAGTTGCGCGTGGGGTCGTTCACGCGCATGACTTCGCGCAGGAACGCGCCCATGACGCGCGTGGCTTCGGCATCCACCTGGCCGGGTGCGGGCACGTCCACGGCGTGGTGCTCGAATGGCGGCACGCGCAGTTCGCGCACACGGCCGCCGCCGTTCGAACGCGGGTTCGCGCTCATGCGTTTTTCGCCTTGCGGCGCGAGCGCGGCGATTTCGGGCACGAGGCGGCCTTGCGCGTCGAACAGTTCTTCGGGCTTGTAGCTGCGCATCCAGCTTTCGAGTAGCGCGAGATGTCCCGGCTTCGAGATGTTTGCAAGCGGCACCTGATGCGAGCGCCACGAGCCTTCGGTCTTCTGGCCATCCACCGTCTTGGGACCGGTCCAGCCCTTGGGCGTGCGCATGACGATCATCGGCCAGCGCGGACGTTCGTAGCCGGGCGGCAGGTTGCCGTGTTCGTCGGCGAGTTCGCGCGCGGCCTTCTGAATGCGTGCGATCTCGTCGAACGCCGTATCGAACGCGGTGGCCATCAGACGATGCGCAACGGCGGGCTCCTCGGCCTCCACGAAGATCGGCGCGTGGCCGTAGCCCTTCATGAGCGAGGCGAGTTCGTCGTCGCCGATGCGCGCGAGCACCGTCGGCCCCGCGATCTTGAAGCCGTTCAAATGGAGAATGGGCAGCACGGCGCCGTCGGTGGCCGGATTGACGAACTTGTTCGAGTGCCAGGACGTGGCGAGCGGGCCCGTTTCGGCTTCGCCGTCGCCCACCACGCAGGCGACGATCAGATCCGGGTTGTCGAACACCGCGCCGTAGGCGTGCGAGAGCGCGTAGCCCAGTTCGCCGCCTTCGTGGATCGAGCCCGGCGTTTGCGGCGCGACGTGGCTCGGAATGCCGCCCGGAAAACTGAACTGCTTGAAGAGCGCCGCCATGCCTTCTTCGTCGTGCGGCACGTTCGGCCAGGTCTCGCTGTAGGTGCCTTCCAGCCAGGTGTTCGCGACGACGGCCGGGCCGCCATGACCAGGCCCCGCGAGAAACAGCACGTCGAGATCGCGCGCGTTGATGATGCGGTTCAGATGCGTGTAGAGGAAATTCAGGCCCGGCGTCGTGCCCCAGTGGCCGAGCAGGCGCGGCTTCACGTGCGCGAGCTGCAGCGGCTCGCGCAGGAGCGGATTGGCGAGCAGATAGATCTGGCCGACCGAAAGATAGTTGGCGGCGCGCCACCAGGCGTCCATGCGGCGCAGCAGGTCGTCGGAAAGCGGCGGGTGGGCAGGGGTGTCGGTAGCGTTCATGCGGGGCTCCGGTTGCGCGGCGGCGGAAGACGGACCGAGGCGGACTGCGTGCGCGGCGCGACGGCGCGCGTGGCGATTGGCGGCTGACGCTGGCCGAAGGTGCGCGGTGGCGTATGCCGGGCGCATGGCCGGGCGGCGGTGCCTCGTGGTCCTGCGGGATTCGTCTTATGTTGCCACGATCGCGCGCTGCGCCACGCCTGAATGTCCCGCGGCTGTGCGTCGCATCGCGTCGTGAAGTTGCGATGCAGCGCGCGATGCACGACAGCCCGCGGCCCGATTGCATAACATGGTTTTATGGTGATCGATGCGGCGCGTCAGCCGCGTTCCGGCGAGGAGGATGGCGATGCGGGCGATGGTGTTCGACGGCGAGAATCCGTGGCTGCGTGAAGCCGATTTACCCGACCCGGCGCCGCGCGCCGGCGAACTGCTGATCGACGTGCGCGCGTGCGGCGTGTGCCGCACCGATCTGCATGTCGTCGACGGCGATCTCGAGCACCCGAAAAAGCCCGTCATTCCCGGTCATGAAATCGTCGGCACGGTCGCGGCGCTTGGCGCCGGCGTGACGGGTTTCGCGCTGGGCGACCGCGTGGGCGTGCCGTGGCTCGGCCACACCTGCGGCCACTGCCGCTTCTGCGCCGACGGGCGCGAGAATCTTTGCGACGCGCCCGGCTTCACGGGCTACACGATCGACGGCGGCTACGCCACGCGCACCGTCGCCGACGCTCGCTACTGCTTCCATCTGCCGCGCCAGTACAGCGACGTCGAAGCCGCGCCGCTGCTCTGCGCGGGACTCATCGGCTATCGCTCGCTCGCGATGGCGGGCGAGGCGCGGCGCATCGGCATTTACGGCTTCGGCGCGGCGGCGCATATCGTCGCGCAGGTCGCGCGTCACCAGGGGCGCACGGTCTACGCGTTCACGCGTCCCGGCGATACTGCGGCGCAGCAGTTCGCGCGGCGCCTGGGCGCAGCGTGGGCCGGCGGCAGCGACGAGCGCGCGCCCGCGGAACTCGACGCGGCGCTGCTGTTCGCACCGGTCGGCGCGCTCGTGCCCGCCGCGCTGCGAGCGCTGACGAAGGGCGGCACGGTCGTGTGCGGCGGCATCCACATGAGCGACATTCCCTCGTTTCCTTACGCATGGCTGTGGGAGGAGCGGCGCATTGTTTCGGTGGCCAATCTCACGCGCGAGGACGGGACGACCTTCATGGCCATCGCCGCGCGTCACAAACTCGAAATCGAGACCACGCCGTACCCGCTCGCGCGTGCGAACGAGGCGCTGGCCGACTTGCGCGAGGGGCGGCTCACGGGCGCGGCCGTGTTGACGATGCGGTGAGTGTGCCTGCGCTCAGGAGGACGGAGATTCTGACGGAATGGAGACAACGGGTCGCACCGCCTGCGGCGCGCATCCGTACCCAAATGCGCTACAACATATTTAGATAGCGCGTGCCGGGAACCCGGCGCGCAATTTGGGCAAGACCCGGGAGGTCAACGATGTACAAGCAGATTCTGGTAGCGGTCGATGGCAGCCGCAGCGGCCGGCGCGCGCTCGACGAGGCCGTGAAGATTGCAAAGGCGACCGGCGGCGCCGTTCAGGCGCTGTGTGTCGTGCGGCATCCTGCGCGGCTCGTGGACGTGAGTTCGGGCTTCGCCGAGGAGCAGGCGCGCCACTCGGCGGAGAACGACGCCGCAACGGCGGCGCTCGAAGAAGCGAAACGGGTGTTCGCGCAGGCCCAGGTGCCGGGCAGCACGCGCGCAGCGGACGCGAGTGGCGAGGAGATTGCCGCCGTCATCGCGCGCATTGCCGCCGAGGAAGACGCGGACCTCGTGGTGATGGGCACACGTGGCTTGTCGGGCATGAAGCGCTTGTTGCTTGGCAGCGTGGCCGAATCGTTCCTGCGTATGGCAGACCGGCCGGTCATGCTGGTACGCGACGAAGAGGCGCCGGTGGCCTGAGCGGGGCACCCGGTTCCGCCGGCCGGTGCGCCGCGAAGGCGAGATCGGCCGGGCAGCCTTTGCGCGGGTTGTTCGGTCACCCCAACGATTCGCTGATCCGTCTCGAAATATCCGCAACAACAAACCCGGTTTTGAATCACCGCGCATCAGATGTCTCGATTTGTGACATTTATCAAGCGGCAAAACGCCCATTCGTTACGCGGGAGCCCGCGTTCCTGCCTATGATGTTGGCTTGAGCCAACTGTATTGCGAAAGCACGGCACTCCGAAGCATCTCGACGCTCATCGTCGCGCGTGAAGCGCTTACATTTCGCTCGCCGCAGAGCACGTTCAATCGCGCTCGACGCTGTCACCCTGGCAGCAAACGCCCCAGCCGCACCGGCACGCGCCGGGCGAAAGCTACATACGGAGGAGATTGATCATGGCTACCGCTTCTCATCCCCCATTCGACGCCTCGCTCGGCAACGCCCTGGGCGCCTCATTCGAAACGTATCGCACCAATACATCGGCCGCGTTGCGCCTGCTCCTCGGGCAGCAGCAATGGCGCGAGCAGCTGGTGAAGCTGGAGCAGCGCCGCATCGCGCGCGACCGCGAGGCGGTCGAAGGCTTGCTCGAATCGCTGCGCACCGCGCGCGACTGGACCGATTTTGCGGTCGCCACGCAATCGGTCTGGCGCGACTATCTCGGCGCGAGCACCACGCTCTGGCAAGAGGGCATGGCGGCGGCGATGCAGAGCACGAGCACATGGTCCGAAAGCGCGCGCGAATTCACGCAGCAGTGGCAGGAGGCTTGCGCGGGTGCGCAAGCGGGCGCGTCCAAGGTGCCCGGCGCGTTGCCGATGCGCGAGTGGATGAATGCTTTCGAGCGTGCGATGAGCAGCGCTGCCAATGGCGCCGCGCATCCGGGCAAGGCCGCGGGTGCTGGCCACGCACAGCGCGCGAGCGCGGGCGGAGGCCAGCATGGCCACTAAGCGCGTTGCCTTCGTCACCGGTGGCATGGGCGGACTCGGCGAAGCGATCAGCCGGCGCTTGCACGACGCGGGCATGACCGTCGCGGTCTCATGCTCGGCGGCGAGCACGCGAGCCGATGCGTGGCTTGCCGCTGAACGCGCGGCGGGCCGCGATTTCGGCTGCCATGAAATGAACGTTGCCGATTGCGATGCCTGCGAGCGCGCGGCGCAGCAAGCGCTCGACGATCTCGGCCAGGTGGACGTGCTCATCAACAATGCGGGCATCACGTGCGACCGCAGCTTCGTCAAGATGTCGAAAGCCGACTGGGATTCGGTGCTGCGCACCGATCTCGACGCGCTCTTCAATGTGACGAAGCCGTTCTTGCCCGGCATGATCGAGCGCGGCTTCGGGCGCATCATCAATATCGGCTCGGTCAACGGCTCGCGCGGCGCTTTCGGGCAGACCAACTATTCGGCGGCGAAAGCGGGTATGCATGGTTTCACGAAGGCGCTCGCACTCGAAGTGGCGAAGAGAGGCGTGACGGTGAACACCGTGTCGCCGGGCTACCTCGCCACGCAAATGGTGGAAGCCGTGCCGAAGGACGTGCTGGACGCGCGCATCCTGCCGCAAATTCCGGTAGGCCGCCTCGGCCAGCCGAATGAGGTCGCCGCACTGGTGGCGTTCCTCTGCTCGGACGACGCGGCGTTCATCACCGGCGCCGATATTGCGATCAACGGCGGCATGCACATGCAATGACGCGCCGCGCGGCGATGCAAAATTTTCTCGCCCGGCGAAAAAAGGGTCTTGCAAACGCGCGAGGCGCCTTCATGTTGGAACGGTAAGCGGCAGCGACCGCGCCGCGCAGGCGGTGCGATGCGTTGCGGCGGTTCCCCGTGGTCGACCGCAGAGGCATCATGCGCCTGCGGTAACTGACAGGGAATTCAGGAGTCCGATGAAATGTAGGTCATTGCATCGACAAGGAAAACGTTCATCCCATGGAGGCATCAATGAGCAATATCTCGCGTTACGATCCGTTTTCGATGGAAAGTGTGCCCGATCTGTTTCACGGGCTGTTCCGGCCGTTGCGTGCCACGAGTGGCGTGGAAGGGCAGGCGGCCAGCATCCGGATCGACGTGACGGAAGACGAAGCTGGCTTCACGGTAAAGGCCGAAATGCCGGGCGTCGAGCGCAAGGACATCGACGTGAAAATCGATGGCAATCTCGTGTCGATTGCAGCAAAGGTCGAGCGGGGCAGCGAGCTGAAGGAAGGCGAGCGCGTTGTGCGTCGCGAGCGGTATTCGGGCAGCGTGAGCCGCGCATTTACGCTCGCAGCGGAAATCGACGACGAAAAGGCGAGCGCGCAATACAAAGATGGCGTGCTGACGTTGGCGCTGCCGAAGAGGGCCGCGGCCGCGAGCAAGCGCCTGGAAATCAACTAAGGTTGAGGACGCTTTGAGCGGGCGGCGCGCAGACTGCATATCGTGCAGCTGCGCGCCGTTTTTATGGGGCAGGACGTTGCCGATTCATCGACACGTAACACAGCGAAACACGACTGTAGCGAAACTGTACGATTGACTCGCTATGCTGGGGAGACTTAAGCCCACGGCCCTTCGGTCGGATGCTTTTCGGGCTTGTGGCGGGAACTGGCGCGCAAACGCCGACTCCGGCCAACCACTGGAGAGACCCGATGCTCAGTCACCACGAACTAGCGACCTTGCTGCTGATCCGTGATGCGGACGCGCCGATTCAGACGCTCGATTCCGATTTCCTCGCGCTGCAGCGCTACCGTCTCGTCGAGATGGACGAAGCGGGCGGCGACCCCACGCTGCGCCTCACGACCCGCGGTCGTGAACTGTTGCGGCGTCTCACGCATGAAGAGGGCGACGAGCGCAGTATTTGAGCGGCCTCCGCGACCTGGTGTTGTGCAGCAAGACGTGTCAAGAGCGTTTCATCGAGCGCTACGCCCGTTACATTCGTGTAATACGCCACTGACCACTCTGCGATACAGTGCTGGCTTTTGGTTCCAACCCACGCTGTTTTCACACGCAAGAGCCGAGTCATGAACGCCGTTTTCAAGCCTGCTGTCCGCCTGTTCGCCCTGATTTCCTGCGCCGCGCTGTTCGCGCCGCTCGCGGCTGTCGCCGCACCGTATCACCACGAGGTGTGCCACGTCGAACACGTTCACCATCACGCTGAGCGCGTCTGCCATCACGTGCGCTAATAGTGGGCCTACTGCGAAACTGACTGCAGGGCAGAACGCCGCACTTACGTGCGGCGTTTCTTTTTTCCTCATGTAATGAGGATTACGAAATAAAAATCGGAAATTTGTACTGCGGCATTTCGTAATGAATTGAAAGACCAGGGTCACACAAGAAATATTACGCCGGGGTATGCTCCGCGTTTCGTTGCATACATTCTGCTTGCGGCGAGTCTCACACCCAAAGCGCAAGGCAACAACGCACGCAATGAAAAACATCACGTCGCTAGCCGCATCCGGTGTTGCCGCCAGCGCGCTCGCTATTGCTTCCGGGTCGGTTTGCGCGCAGGAATTCACGCTCTATGCAGGGCCGCTCAAAAGCGGCGGCGATCATACCTATTCGTGGCAGATGGATTACACGGAAGGTTTTGGCCAGTATTTTGCCGGCAGCATTGCGTGGTTGAACGAAGGCCATATTCCGAATCATCACCGCGACGGCCAGACCATCCAGGCGTGGGCGCGCCTGCCGCTTGCGCAGCGCCGCTTTGTGTTCGCGGTAGGCGTCGGACCGTATCGCTATTTCGACACCGAAGCCGCGTCCCAGGGGCAAGGCTGGTCCGACACGCACGGTTGGGGCGTGCTCTATAGCGCGCGCGCCACGTGGTACGCCGCGAATCGCTGGACGGCGAACCTGCAGCTCAATCGCATCCAGGTGTCGCGCGGTCCATCGACCACCTCGCTCATGCTGGGCATCGGTTATCAGCTCGACGCGCCCGACACGCCAGGCCCGCGCGATTTCGCATTGCCGCGCACGCAGAAAGTGACGAACAACGAGATCACGCTGATGGCGGGCGAGACGATCCTCAACAGCCTCGAATCGCAGACATCGGCGGCGGAGGCGATCGAGTACCGGCGCGGCATCAACTCCTTTCTCGACGCTACCGTGGGCTATCTGCACGAGGGCAACGGCATTTCGGCGCGGCGAGATGGCGCGACGGCGCAGCTCTGGCTCACACGCGCGTTCTTCGACGAGCGTCTCACGCTGGGGTTCGGCGCGGGCCTCTATGCTGCGATTCATCACGGCGAGCACCCCGACGAACGCGATACCGGCGACGGCATTCTGTCGGGGCTCGTTTCCGTCTCGGCTTCATACCGCTTGACGCAGCATTGGGCCGCACGCGTTACGTGGAATCGCGTGGTCACGCGCTATAGCCGCGATACGGACGTGATCCTCGGTGGTATTGGCTATCGGTTCTAAACGGTGGTGAAGTAGCCAGCGCGAGCATGCCGTGCTTCGGCACGGACTTGCCCGCGCGCTCGTCTCGGGGTCAACCGCCCGGAGGGGGACGACCACCGCCACCG
>NZ_CAJMYY010000058.1:0-20217 GCF_905220185.1 Paraburkholderia sp. J11-2
GTTGCTGGCCGATACTACCTGCATAACTCTCCTTGGTCCCGTTGCCGGCGGATGTGGTGACGAGCGTTCGTCCGTGCGCGCGCTCAGCATCGTTTCGTTGGATTGCGACGGTTCAGAGCGTCCATCAAAAATCACGCGAAAGTACGGTTTCATAATGACTGTGACAGGTCATCTCGGGCGCTGCCCAAGTTCGTCGATCTGACGCTGTAACGAGTGCACTTGCTCCGTCAACTCGATAATTCGCCTGTTCGCGCTCACTACCATTGACTGTGCAAAGTCTCGCTGTAGCAACGCATCGGCGAGTCGTTCCTCAAGCGTTCGCCTGTGACCACGACGTTCAGCGTTGATCAGATGTCTCGACGGACGATCTGAATTGTGTAGTTCGACGTACGCCTGTATTTCTCGAACCAGCGCTGGAAACCGCGATTTCCTTAGCGCGGACGGATCGCAGCCAGCTTCGCGCGCGATATTGTTTTGGGTAACGGCCGTCCCGTGTGGCATGGTTGTCGGCTCACCATTCCGGAGTCGGTGAAAGGCATCGCGGAAGCGCATTTCGGCATTCACGCCGTCAACTTTTTTCGACAACATGCAGATAGTTCTCCATGCTTCGGCATTCTGACAGGAGCGCGTTATGGCGCGGACTGCCCAAGGGCAATCGGGACATTTCCTCCCGCGCGGTCGCGAGGTCCTGACGGATCCGATCTTCCTTGGCTTTATCGAAGAGAACGTCGGTGCAAGGGCGTCCATCATCGCCACCCGCACATCGCGCAATTGACTCAACGCCACCGTATTCGCACGCACCGGCCTTCATGCAGCCGCCGAGGCGGTGCTCACGGAACGTCACCTTTCCGCTGCGTGCCCAGGCGACAAGAGTTTTGGTGTCTTTTCCGCTGAGCAGATTAACAAGAACTGCCTCCTTTCTTCCGTGCGAGTGGGGAGAAACAAACCGCTCGCTCATCGTCGACTCGAGCTGGGCCACCATGGATTCGTACATCGCCGTAATGACTGCCGTCTCGACGTGCTCGTTAAGGCGTAAACGCGTGTACCCTCGACCGTAGTAGAGCGGCATCAATCGGGAGGCATGCTTCATATGCTGTTGCATCGAAGTGTCCGATATGAGACCTGAGGCGAACATGTTGACGGCGCCTGTTCGTCGATACTGATGCCAGGCTAGTGGCCACACCTTCCCGACATCAAATTCATCCTCCGGCAAATTTGGCGTCAGCCGGCGCGCGATCCTCAAATCTTCACTCGTAACACGCAATTGATCAGAGTCCATCAACTTTGGATAGATGTCCAGATACTGCCGGAGGCTGCACGTCTCGGCGCGAATGTCATAGGTCTTGCGATTACTGACAACCCAGGGTTCAGATGGTGCACTGAACAGAAACGGGTGGCGCGTGTCCGCTTCCGTCGTTGCGCGTGCCGGGTTTGCTTCCTCACAGTGCATTCGAAGCCGCGCAACGACGGTCATGGCTTCGATGGCAATGCTGACGCTGGGACTTGCAACCCATCGTGCGTCCGAATCCGGTTGCGTTTTGGTCGTCTCTCCGCAAATCAGTGGAACGCGTCCAAGTTTTTCATCGTCCTCCCAAACGAGACAACCGACCCTGAGCGACGCGGCTTCTTCCCGACGTTGAAGTGTGAAATTCGTAATGTATGCGAGGCCAGCAACGCTCACCAGCGTTAGGTATGCTGACAGGGAAGTTATCAGAAATCGATCGGGTCGAACTTCCAACCATCGCTGAAGCAGACTGGCTATACGAAACCGATCAGCCGTCCCAGCGAATGATCCATGTGATGTTCGAGTGTTTTGATATGTCCTGAACGGTGCCTTGCGACGATCCCTGTTGGGGTCGAGCGCTTCCTGCAAAGAGCCGTAATTCTCTTTATAGGCATTCAGACAGAACATGTAACACGCCTCAAGCTGATCGCGGTGGTTGAGGAAATCGTCCAGGCACGCGCGGAGGCGATTGAGTTGATATACCCAGATTCGTGGTGGTATGTATGGCGTCTGGACCGCGATGTGTTCTATTCTGGCAGCCGCCAGGCGTTTCATCCACTCCGTATCCAGAATGACAAAGCCGATCTGTTCCCGCGCGTCATAAAATCGATGAAATTCGGCGAGCAGGTGGCCACCCATGCCTGGCGTCGTCACATTAGGGATCTGTTCTACGATCCGAGGAAAGCGCATGAGACGATCAGCCCGAATGCCATTCTTGCTGCACAATGCGACAACGGCGCGCATACGGGTGAATTCAGACTTCAGCGTGCTCACCTTGCGCGCTGCCCGGTGCCCCCACATGCGCCATGTCAAGAGTTGTCGTAACAGGTCGGCGTTTGTGGCATCGATGGGATCGGTTCTGCAAGACTCGCCGTCGCCGAAATTCAGCGTCAATGTCCTACCTGCCATCGGCGTTAGATCCCAGACGGGATCTCCCCACAACGACAATACCTGCCCATTACGATCAATGCTCACGGGCCAGTTGCGTGGTGGTGGCCAGCCTGGAGGGCGAAAGCAGGATGCGTCTGACGTCATCCAGTCGGGTTTCATTGCCAGCCCGAATTCGCTCAATGAACTGTTCTTCATCCTTCTCCACCTTCCATAGTGACGATCAGCCGCTTCCACTCGGGGTGGTAATCGCCTTCTTCGACGCGTGTCAGGGATTCTTCTACCCATGACCGGCGCGTTGCGTTCGAACGCTGAAACCATGTCAGCTTTCTGCTGATTCGATCAATTGCGTGCTCAGCAGGATGCGTTATCCTGTCGCCTAGGGCAGGGCGGTATCGCGCCATCTCCAGAATCTTGAGGTGTCTGAAGCAGCTCAACGCCCATACATAGTCTTGCGAATCAATATCGCGATGATGCTCGCACCAGAGACAACCTGAGGCACGGGTGCAGTCGGGTAAGGGTGCGTTCCGGGGCCTGTCGGGTACTGTGCAGGGTGCGCCGTCACACTCGCCTGGAGCAATGGATTTGACGTGTGAGCTCAAGGCGAGGTGTGGGTCTGTTTGTCGCCAGAATCGCGTGACTTCTCCCATTGTGCGTTGCAGTGACGGACGCGCGTAGTTCTCGAGAAGTGATTGCCGGTGATGCTGGGCCATTTCCGCGGTCAAATCCGGGTCACCGCTGCGCCGCAGGAGCCAGTTGATCCTCGTGCTTCGCAGAACCCTCGGAGTAATCCAGCGGACGCCAACCTGTCTGCATGCCTGCTGGATCTGTATGAAGCATGGAGGGGTCGATACGAACGTCGTGAACCTGAACACCGGAAACAGGCGACTGTCGGCGGGGAATACGGAACGACGCCAGGCGAGATAGCGCTCGAAATGGCTACGGTATTCCCTGAAAATTACGAAGAGGACCTCGCCTCTGCGACGTGCCTTGTAGTCGCGGACCTTGTAACCATCGACATCGCTGGCGTAACTGAACTGGCACAACGTCAACTGATGGGCCTGCGCAAGATTCATCCCGGTCTGCGCGATAAATGTTAGCAATTCGGCCAGAATACGCATGTTCGCTATTGGGTAGCGGGTGCGGAGGGTTTTGTCGTTGTCGAACCGCTCCTTTCTCTTCTCGAATCTCCTGATGTGACTCTCACACGTTGACGGCGCAACAGGAGGAGCTGGTCTGCCCGAGTAGTGGAGTAGTTCGCCTCCGCCTGAGAGCGGGATACGAAGAGGGGAAGGGCCCCACAGTGCGTCGAGCGTGATGGCGTCGCAGATATCCTGAAGCAGACGTCCGAACGCGAACGTCTCTTCCAGGTTCTGATTTTCAGATCTTGCCCCCTGGACCTTGCGGGCAGCTCCTGGCTGCTTGAGTCGTGTCGACCTGATGATCGCGGATCGCCGTTCGAGTGCGAGGTCGAGGATAACGCCAACTGCGCGTGCCCGCGAATAGGCGGTCTTGTTGCTAAAGATCTTTCTTACCTGGGCATCGTGGGCGAGCGAATCGGTCCAATGCATATAGGCGTCGATTACGCCTCTTGACTCGAACAGGTGGCCGTTTCCGTCAACCCACCTGACAAAACTGTTCATCGCAATAACTTCATTTCGCGCTGTCGCTCTTGCGCCGCCACGGACGATCTTTGATGTGATGGCGGTGTGAATTGCACGGACGAGCTCAACACGACCGACGTGCATTTCACCCCAGCGTCCGGCCCGTATTTCCGCATAGACTGTCCTGTGGTGCGCTCCAGCAGCGCCTCTGTAAAGCCAGCGAGACAGGTCCCAGATGGTTTCACGCGATCCAAGCGCTATCTCCGGGATGGTCAAACGACTCGAACAGGCTATCAGGCATCAAAGCTGTTCCAGTTGCGGTTGCTGACTCCCGAGAAAGCCACCGTGAATTCGTTCGCAATAGCAGCCTTGATCGGGGCTTGCTGAAGGAATCTCACATAGCGCAGCGTTACCGCTTCGTCCTTGTGAAACATTGCGTCACGCACGAAAGCAATCGCGGCCGCTTCACCGGCCACGCGCAATGCAATTTCCATCAGCCACGTACCGTAAGTGCACCGGGTCTGGTGAAACCTGAACGCCGACATGAAGTGCAGCCCTTGCCGAACGGCCCGACGGCGAAGATCGGTCATGAGACGATTGAATGATTCCGGGCGGTAAGGGTTGCCGCGAGAGGTCAAAAACAGCAGATGCCGGCACTCGGCAGTGGCCTTCGCCTGCCTGGCCAGTCGTGGTATGGAGTACGAGTATCGCCGGAGCGCGTCGATCAAAAACCGAGGTACCAGCAGGTCGCCTGAAACGCTAAACTTGGTTTGCACGCCTGTGCCCGGGCCAACCGGAATTCGATATAGGTCAGTCATTGTCGGATCTGGCATGGCATCTTCGACACTGCCGACGCGTAGCGTAGTAATTGTGCCGATGCGTGCGCCTGTGAAAAAGCCAAGCGACAGCATCAGATGGATTGCATCAAGCTGTTCCGCAGCAGTGAACTCCAACAGGTTTTTTACGTGCTCAGCGCCAATGGAAGTCAGTCCGTCCTCAAGTGCAAGGCCTGGACGTGCTCGATTTGGGATAGCGAGATCAGAGGAGACGCGCATCAGCGTGCGCTCGAATCCCGTTACATCAAAGTATCGAATCACAGCCATACGATCTTTCCAGACGGGAGCATTTCGGCTCACAAAGCCTTGCACCAGCGAGAAGCGATAGAACTGGATGACGGCGCGCATTCTCGCGGTCGTCGTGCTGGGCTTCAACAAACCTGAATCCCGTTGACGGATCAGGTTTCCACGGTAGCGAACCAGACACCTGTCGGCCATGCGTTTGGGGAAGTGACGCCAGTCGATGCCTTCGGCTTCAAGCCAGTCTGCGTAGGCACACAGATGTTTCATGAGTGCCGATATGGTTTTCATATCGGAGCCGCTTACGCTTGTGGTGCGATCGGCCGCCCAGAGATTTACCTCAGACCAGCTATCGCCAGTCGACCAGAAAATCTGCGGCAGACGCTCAATGACTGGGCCAATCCGGTCGATCTCCCAATTCACGACGCCGTTTGCGATGCATTCACGCATAGGCGTGAATCTGATGTACTCAAGAAGCGCCATAGCAGATCATCAGTGTGGGCTCAACCAGAGAAAGCCGGACGCGGAAGACTTCTTCGTTCGTGGGTTATTTTTCTGTTGTTCGATGTCCATGGGATGACACAAACGAGTTGCGCGTCCACGGCCTGCAATTCGCGGTTGTCCTTATCCCACTGGATGATTGACCTGTCAACCATCGCGGCGTTCTCAATTGGCACCAGGCGCGAGAGCTTGCCGCTGCTGATGACGAACCCGCCGCTGTGCTGCGACAGATGACGCGGAAAGCCAAGGAGCAGCGTGGCGAAATCGGCCCACTGCACAATGAGCGGCGCCTGTGGGTCGAGGCCCGCATCCTCAAAGCGGCTGAGCAGGTCTTCCTTCGAGTCGAACCAGTGATGTGCCTTCGCGACCCGGTCGACGATGGCCAGGTCAACGCCGAGCGCCTTGCCCGCCTCCCGCAGCGCACTGCGGGGACGATAGGTTGTGACGGCAGCCGTCAACGCGGCGCGCTCGCGTCCGTACTTGCGATAGATGTACTGGACGACTTCCTCGCGCCGCTGGTGCTCGAAGTCGACGTCAATGTCTGGCGGCTCGCCGCGTTCCTTGCTGATGAAGCGCTCGAACAGCATCGACGAACGTGCGGGGTCCACCTCGGTGACGCCGAGGCAATAGCAGACAGCGGAGTTGGCAGCCGAGCCGCGTCCCTGGCAGAGAATCCCCTCGTTGCGTGCGAAGCGCACGATGTCGTAGACCGTCAGAAAGTAAGGCTCGTACTTCAGGTCCGCGATGAGCGCGAGTTCGTGCTCGATCTGCGCCTGTACCTTGTGCGGAATGCCCGCGGGCCAGCGCCTGTGCGCGCCAATGTAGGTTTCCTGGCGCAGGTAGGCCTCGGGCGTGAAGCCTTCGGGCACAAGTTCGTCCGGATATTCGTAGCGGAGCTCGTCGAGCGAGAACGTGCAGCGACGTGCAATCTCGACCGTCTCGGCGAGCGCACGTGCCGGATAAAGATTGGCCAGACGTAACCTCGAACGCAGATGCTGTTCGGCGTTCGGCGCGAGGTCATAGCCGCACTCGGCAACCGGCCTTCGGAGACGGATGGCAGTCAACACATCCTGAAGCGGTTTGCGCGAGCGGACATGCATGACCGGCGCGCCGGTGGCTACCACGGGTACGGCATGGTGCGCTGCAGCCCGCTCGATCGCGCCGCGATGCAGGTCGTCCATCGCGCGGGCATGAAGCGTGAGCGCAATTCGCGCGCGTTCACCGAACGTCGCTGCGAACCATTCGAGTTGCGCATCAAGGCGCGTCTCATTCGACGGGTACTCCGGGATGAGGATCGCCATGCAGTCCGGCAGTCCCTTCAGGTGTCCGTGAGAAGCTTCCGGGTGATCCAGGTCGCGTGTGGCGAGCCGGTAGCTGCCCTTGTCCGCGCGCATGCGCGCGAGCGTGATCAACTCGCTGAGATTGCCGTAGCCCTCCCGCGTCATGGCCAGGGCGGTAAAGCGCAAGGTGTGCGAGCCGTCAGCATTCGTCAGCGCAAACTCGGCCCCCACGATGAACGGGATACCCGCGGTTTTCGCTTCGACGTGCGCGCGCACGACCCCGGCCAGCGAGCACTCGTCCGTGACGGCGATTGCTGCATAGCCCAGTTGCGCCGCACGCGCGGCGATGTCGTCGGCGTGCGAGGCACCGCGGAGGAAGGAGAAATTCGACGCGCACTGGAGTTCGGCATACGCCGGCAGTCCGCCAAAGTCAGGTGCAGGCATAGATTGCGCGCGCGGCCCAGCCGGCACCCGATCCGTTGGACCCGGACGCCCTGATTCCTTCTTTCCGCCCTCGATACTGTATATTTATACAGTGGTACTCTAGCGCAAACCGGCTGGCTGGCCAAAATATCGGCTTCTCCCCGGAATGAGCCGGACTCCGGCGGGCTAACATCGCGGAAAATCCGGCCACGACCGGTTCACAGCAAATGGAGCACAAACGATGGGACAGGCAAAACAGCGCGGCACGCAGGAGCAACGCATCGCGCAGGCAAAGGCGAAGATAGATGCGTTGCGCCCGGAAAAGCTGGTGTGCGGCGCATGCAAGACCGCATTCAGCGATTTCGACGCGCTCGACACGCGAAACATGGCGGGTATCCAGGCTGCATTCGGCGGGATCTGTCCGTCGTGCGGAGAGACGGTGCTGTCCTTCAGCGGCGAGAAGGACGCTGTCGCGAACGCCATGCTCGCGTGGCAGGACGCGATGGAAAATGAAAGCAAGCTTGGCAAGCAGTCGTCGACGGGCGAACACGTACCCTTCGATGAACAGAAAGACGCATGACGGTTTGCAGGCGCATGAGCGTGGCATTGCATGGTCCGGGCTGACGGGCCAGAGACGGGATTGACTACCACTACACATATCGCGCGGCAAAGCCCCGCGCGCAGGGAGGACCGGGCATGAGCATGCACGACAACGCTGAGGTACTCCTCGCGTGGTTTCGCGAACGCGCAAGCGCGACGGTGAGCGAGATTGTGGCGTCCGGACTGATGAAGTCCCGCACGGCTTCCGATGCTGTGCAGTACGCGCTGCGCAATGGGGCGCTTGAGCGCATCGTGCGTTCAGGTGCAAGCGCGAGGGACCGCGTTCACTATCGGGTGACCGGAGTCGCGTTGCCCGCGCCCCGGGCGCAGTCGGGCCAGCTGTCGTTTGATGGTCTGCTGACCGCGTGGGGCATCGTTCTTGAGCCGCCCCGGCTTCTGTCGACGGAGTCCCGCAGGCACCAGATTTCCGATGGCGGATTGCCAGATAGCGAGTAGCAGGAAAGCGTTGCTGACGACATGGAAGCGCTCTGCTTCTGGGAGGCCTGCGATACAGGAGAGGGCGACTGCCATTGTGACCGGGAGATCGACGTCCTGAGGCAGCTTCTGTCGTGGATCGCCTTTGAGGGTCAGCGACCGGATTGAAGCGCGACAACAATCCTGCTGTTATCGAGGGAAAGCATCCTTATTCCTTCCCTGTCATGGCCCGAACCAGGCAAGGCGCGTCGAAGCGCCGCTGCGGCATTCCATTGGCGGTTCGTTTGCTGCCCCTCCCGGAGAGTGCGGTGCGTCAGCGGATGATCGCGTATCACCTCACACTTTCCAGCCTCCGGCTGCAGCGCGGCGATCTTGCGCATTTCGTGACGATGGCACAGACCATCGTCAGTACGTCACACCTCTTCGATGCGGGGTATGGCCGGGCGCGCATTGAGGGCTTGACCGAAGCGCACGACGCGCTCGAGCGCAGCCTGCGCGCGGCGCTGGCGTCTGGCATCTGGGGTATCGATCCGGCAACCTTCGAACTGTTCGCAGAACTGCTGACGTTACACGAGGAGCAGTTGCATGTCGCTCCACTCGAAGCCGTCATCCATTCCTCACAACCCGCTCACCTGAGTCGGGCAGACGGGATCCGGAGCGTTCACCGGGCGGCGGCATGACGATCCGGCCAGAGGATGTCCGGGGGCCGTTCTGCGCAAAGGCGCGCTCCCGGCGGAAAACCGGATCCCGACGGTAACGCCCCGTGGCAACGCCCGCATTTCAGCCAAACAGGCCGTGAAGAAACCAGCGGGGCTCGCGCTCATCACGACTGCCGACGCGCTCACGAAATACCCAGTAGTGCAAACTGTTTTCGGCTTCGGCGACGAAATAGTCGCGCGTCACGATGTGGCCGTCCTGCCAGCCACATTCAATCCGCTCTCCGGGTGACACCATCCGCAGCGATGTGCCGTAGAACGGGCGGTGGCCACGCATGATGAGCTGGATGGGCACCTCAAGAAGCCACGCCGGGCGTGGCAGATCCCGCGGCAGATCGGTGCGTGAGGGTTTGATATCGCTGCTGACTGGCACCCACTGCGCGGCGACTTCGGGGCGGAAGTCGGCGACGGGTGCCGCTCTCATCACATTGCCTGAACCCAGCCTTGCCGTGAGCAGTTCCATGAGGCGCGCGTGGTCCTGGGGCGAGCCGCCCGGTTCCGGAAACAGCGAGTCACTTGGTGCCTCAGCTTCCCGTACATCCTTTGCTTCGAGCCTCAATGCAATGACCGGCGCCGCGAGTTCGATCCGCGAGAGTCGCTCCTTCAGCAGCCGCACGAGGTGTTCCTCGTGCCACGTCGGCTCGCCTAGGGCGACTTCCACGTCGGTGGGAGGAATCGCATCGCGGCCGCGCTCGTGCTCGAGCGAGACAACGAAACGCGCGACGGCAAGCTGGCGGGCGGCAAGCCATCCCGTCATCTGCAGCGTAAGCCGGCGCGCGGCGAAGAGCGCCGCTTCAACATGCTCAATGCGGTCCGGCAACTCGACGCGGGCATCGAACGCGGGCGGCATCGTGAGCCATTCGTGGACTTTGGGTGCCTCGCCCTTCGCGCGGTCAAGCGCATCGAGCAACGCGGTGCCACAGCGCTTTTTCAGTCCGGCGCGCGGCAGGCGCGTCACGTCATCGATCGTTGTGCATCCAAGACCCTCAAACCATTCGGCGAAACGTCTCGCGGCAGGCAGCACGCCCAGAGGGATGCGCCTGAGTACACGCGAAAGGGACTGCTGTGTGAGCGCAACGCCACCACCGGCGCGCGCAATGAGCCAGGTGGCCTCGGCGGTCGGTGCGATCGAAGCCGTGCACGTCACGCCGAAGTCTGCAACCGTGCGACGCACGCGCCGGCGAAGCGCGCGCAGGCCACCGAAAAGCCGCAGGCTGGCGGTCACATCTGCGAGAACGACGTTCTCGTCGGCGATCACAACGTTTGGCGTGAACTGGAGCAGGGCGAATGCGACACCCCGTACCGTCTGCTCTTCACGCGTGAGCTCACGCTCCCTGAGATCGGCGTTCGGCGCGAGCGTGAGCACGCCGCCCCGGCGCATGCCGACGACCACCCCCTGCGCCCGCGCGGCTGCGTCGGCATCGAGCACGCGGCCTTTTTCCAGAACAACGAAACCGTTGTCAGACACCGGCATGTACCAGGTTGGGCAGAAGCTCTCGATGGGCAGGCGTGGCAGATGAACGCCGATCCAGTGGTGCATGACGATTCAGGAGAACAGGCGAAGGGGAGAGCGCAACGAATACGGGCTTGTCGCGATGCGGTCCACGGCGTTTGATGAATGAGACGTTCACGCCGTCGGGCGCCGCGTCGATCGAGATACGCAACGGAGCGGGGGACGTCGCCTGCGCCGCGGCCGGAGGACGAAAGAGGAACAGCAACGTATCCGCGCGCTGCGCGGCGAGGTGCAGGCGACGTAGCGCCTCCGGGCGGACCTGCTGCTGCCAGAAAAGCAGCGCCCCCGCGGTTCCGGCACGAAGGATCTGTTCCGCTGCCCAAAGGCTGTCTGCGGTCGTGGCTGCCTTGAGCACGCGGATGTTTTCAGCGCCCACACCCCACCAGGTGAACGCTGCCGGCTGAAGTCTGTGCGGAGGCTGGAGAACGAAGACAGGCCGGGTCGCGACGGCTTCAAGCGCGGCTTTAAGCAGGCGCAGTTCGCCGCAGCCCGGTTGCGGGACGATCACCTCGGTCAAGGCCCCCGTCGGCCAGCCGTGGCCCGGCAACTCCGCGTCGAGCGCCTCGTGTCCGCTCGTCACCGTGCGGCCGTGGGCGGAGCCCAACTGCGAGGCTCGCCACAAATCCGGGTGTATCGCCTCGACGTTCAGTAGCGGCAGCGTCATGGTGCCCCCAATAAATACCTGTATATATATACAGTGATCGTAACCGCTCCACCCAGAAAAGTCACCCGGGGATGTGTCGGTAGTGTGCGACTTCCGGGCCGGTCAGCGAGCCAATACGGCGACCGAAAGCGGTCAACGCGTGGTCGATGACCCGGTCGAGGGAAAGGCTGACACTTTGAGTTACGTGGGAGTCCGGCGCCGGGCGCGTGATTCGTTGGCCACCCGGGTGCAGCGACCCAGGTGCCGCCGCACGGGCTGCGCGCAGTTGGTTCGGGCGCGACCCGCTCCCCGCACATATTTCGGTGCCGGAGTGCGTCGGGGACGGGATGAATTGTCTCCGCACTGCGGAGACAATTCATCCTCGCAAATGCGCAGGCAACGAAGTTCGGGCCTACGGAGTGGCGCCCCAATCAGGTGAGCTGGGTCGCGGGGCAACTGGTAAACTATCCTCGATTATTTTGGTTGGGTATAAATTATCTTCGTTCGGATAATTGATGATAATTGCGCTTCCCGGGACATCTTCGGGGCTCGTCCAGATTCGTGCGTCGCCAGGCATGGCGTCAGTTCATGAGCCAGAAAGCGACGATAGCCTGATCGCGCTCTGAAACGGGTTGATCGCGGGGGGAATGACCCGCCAGAGCAGCTAACGGTCCTTTAGAATCACCAGATTCCGATAACGACAGCGGATGACCGTGGTGCAGGAAACTCAAACATATGTGTGCCGTAACGGCCATGTCCGGACGGACCAGTTCGACCCCGATGCAGCTCCGCCAGGCGGACGTTGCCTCATCTGTGGGGAGCCACTGCTGGGTCATTGCATTCACTGCAACGCACGCATTCCTGGCAAACCCCGGGCACCGGGCGTCATCGTCGCAAACTGGTCGTTGCCCAGCCGCTGTCCTCAATGTGGCGCAGCCTATCCGTGGGCTGAACACGTATCCAGTTCGGGTAACGCCAGCAACGCCGTCGCCCGCGTTGAGCAGATCTGTCAGCGCTTCCATCTTGTCGCGAGGCGATTGGCGCGGCGTCATGCAAACCGCCGGACGATCGCCGTTGACGACGAGTACGATGTGCAGGACCTCCTTGCGGCCATGCTCGCTGCGGACTTCGACGATGTCCGCGATGAGGAGTTTTCTCCGTCCGTCGCGGCACAAAACAGTCGCATTGACTTCGTCCTGGTCGGTCCGGGCATCGCGGTCGAAACGAAAATGACGCGTGAAAACCTGACGGACAAGAAGCTCGCGGACGAGTTGCTCGTTGACATCAGGCGATATTCAGAACATCCAGAAGCCCAACACCTTGTCTGCTTTGTCTATGATCCGCAGCTTCGGGTCAAGAATCCCGCCGGTCTCGTGCGGGATCTCGAGAAAACCGTGACACGGTTTGAGACGCTGCGAGTCGTCATTGCGCCGCGCGGGATCTAGCCAGAATCTGTCGCCGACTGTCGCCGCGACGCCGCCCGGATCGCTTGCCCTCCGGGTTATACTGAATTACCTTTTTAAGGTATAATTTATCCATACGTAGATAATTCAAGGTAATGACCATGTCGCAGTATTTCACCAGACAAAAGCTGGCCGCAGACTACTGCCACGCACTGACGGGCGATGGACTGGTGGACGCGAGTTCCGGCCTGTTCCTGGCCGCACCGCGGCGCACCGGCAAGACGACCTTTCTGCGGCGCGACCTGATGCCCGAGGCCGTCGCGAGGCAATGGCTGCCGGTGTATGTGGACTTGTGGGAGTCGCAGCAGACGCCGCCAACGCGACTCGTCGCGACGGCTGTGGTCAACGCACTGCGAATCGAGCAAAGCCGGATTGCCGACGAACTTGCCCTGAAGTCCGGCATGAGCGCCGCGGCCGTCACCCTTGAAGATTACGGGCTTGAAAACGTCGGGGCGCCGGACGGCAAGACACTCGCGGTCGCGCTTCGAACACTGTCAGAGGTAGCCGGCAAGCCGGTGATGCTCGTCGTCGATGAAGCGCAGGAGGTACTCAATTCTGCCGATGACCTGATGTTCTCGCTCAAGTCGGCGCGCGACACCGTAGGCGTCGATGCGCACGGTGCCCGGCGACTTTTCATCGTATGCACGGGCTCACATCGCGACAAACTCCTGCACCTCGTGCTCACGAAGAAGCAGCCGTTCTACGGAAGTTCTGTTCAGCCTTTTCCGTTTCTTGGTCGCGACTACGTTGATTGGTACACCGGGCGGATCAATCAGCACCTGGCAGAAGACAACCGGTTTGAACCCGATGCCGTATTTGACGCGTTCAAGCTGGTGGGCCACCGCCCCGAGGTCCTGAAGAAAATCATCTCGGAAATTGCATTGGATGAAGGGGCTGCGCACAGTCTTGGAGAGCGGCTGGCTCGCGGCGCCATCGCACGGCAGGATGAAATCTGGGACGAGTATTCGCGAGCGTACGACAACCTGAGCAGGCCGCAGCAGGCAGTGCTCAGCCTGCTTGTCGAAGGTGGACCACAATTCGAACCCTTTTCTGAAGTGACCATCACCGCCTGCTCGCGGATTGTCGGTTCGACTCTCGCCGCGACTCACATCCAGAAGGCGCTCGACGCACTCCGCAAGAAAGACCTGGTATGGCGTTCGGCCCGTGGGGAATACGCGTTAGATGACTCGTCATTCGGAGACTGGTTCAAGCGGAAGAGCGAGATGAAAGCCGACGCGTCTGCAACGACAGGCGACCTCGCGACGCCAGGCTCCTGAAGCCGTTTTTAGCGGTACGCCCGGTGTCGTCTTGAGGGGGCGGGGACCTGGAAATCGGACGTAAGTCCGATACTCCCTTCGGCTTGACGGGGAAGACGCAGAAAGCACAACGGGCCTTGCGGCCTGTTGCTGGTCAGCGCTCAAGCCGCCATTCGGGCAGCTCGGGAAATGCACTTCGTGTCGATGTTTTCGCCCGCTTGAGCAGCTGCGCCTTCATCCCGCAAGTGACTACGACCGTTTTCCTGCTGGAGCGCGAAACACGCACCACGACGGTCGGCGAGGTCGCCACATCCGGCCTGGGCTTCTTCAGGGATTCGCTCATGGCAATCAGTTCCTTTACACCGGGATAGTCTGGCAGCGCTATCCATGCCGGGCTTTGCGCGGCTCACGCGCGTCAGCTTGGGGGGGGCGGCGTCGTGCGCGAGCGCTGCGAAGAAGAGTAGAGCCCTTTCCCAAGGAGCATGTCGATCTTCACCGGCCGTCCATGCGCAGGTGGCTTACCGGCTATCGTTTCTCTCTCGTGCGAAACGTCCATGTCCGCTGTGCAGGATACCTGAATGTATCGTGAATAGTGCGCGTGCGAACGGGGAGGACGAGCGCGACTTGAGCGAAAATAACGTTTCATGGCTGCGTCTGCGATCGACATGTCTGGATTCAGGCACTTCCTGAACGCCGCAGTCTGGGCAACTTCGTCACGCTCGCGTGGGCCATTTTGCCTGATGACGAAGATCTGGCAATCTTGCGTATCTTCGCGATGAATCTGCTGGACGCGGTTGCGAGAGACGGCCAGATTCTGGCAACGTTGGTTCCAGCTTTTCCCGGGACTGGCTCATTTTCAGCAAACAGGTGCTTCGCGAGCCGTCATGTCCCAGGTGCAGCAACTCTGCGATCAGTTTACGGTGCGTAACTCTCAGTGACTGGCCAGTTTGCGCGGGAAGCGAGGCACATAGCCGTTCGCTTCATGCCTGAAGCCTTATTCCTCAGCAGACGCGAGTCACATCACGTGAATGTCCAGGCATCTGGAGCAAGGAAGATGATGCCGGATCTCAGGTCCGGGTTGTCTCGGCTTTCAGGCGCTCACGCCCTCTGTTTTGATTGTTGTGGCCAGTCTCGAGCCGGCAAACGGGTCATTGCGCCAGTCGGCGCCGGTGCGCTTGCGCGGGTCGCGATTTGACGCGCCGTCAATTGCGAAATGCTCAAGAGACTGGCCGGCACTGATTGCCTGAACCACCCATTGTGGCGGAGCGCCTTTGCCGTCCCATGTGTTGCCCGAAGCGTCGCGGAAACGCACTGCCCGCAAACGCTCCTGATCGGCTGCAATTGAAGCAGCAATGTCTTCCGGTTCGATTCCAAATTCGGCCATCCGTCGTCGCAGATAGGCCACGATGCTTTCGCGTTTTCTCTCATCCATCTGGTGTATTCTCCGCGCAACAATCTGTCGTTGGGCTGGTGATTGCAAATCGCGTGCCGCCAGGATGCCACGCGACCCAACGCTGCCCATACCAGGGCAGCGAAGAGGGTGGAGCATGGTTAAATCATATTTTGCTGGGAGCGGCGCACGGGAGGCGCCGCGGCTGGCGACCGCCATGAAAGCAGTATAAAACAACCTATACATGACACCAGGTTTGCTTGCGCACGTTGAGTCTTCTTTTGTTGCGTTCGTGATTTATCGTGCGCAATGAGCAGGCGCATCGCTGACTCAAGACCCATACCTCCCCGACCAACGATACCGGGTACATGGCTGGATAATAGAGAGACGGCCATTTTGCGGCGCAATAGCATTCAAATAAAGAAAGGCAGCGTTGCGGGACGTACAGGCAACATCGGGCGCGCATCTACTCCTGAACTCCAGTGACGTTCGAATCGTTGCGCGCTGCCCTTTCAATTTGCACGGACGTACTGATAAAGTCATAATCACGACCGCGACGACCGCGTCAATTCTGACGGGAAGACCGAACTTCGAAGTGCCTGGCAAACACGCCAGGGAAGTTTCAGGATCGCATGAACGGTAAACTCCACATCGAGGAATAGAAATGGTTACCCTGGACGCAATCAACTCGAAAATTGCCAAACTGCAGAAGCAGGCGGCAACGATTGCCGAAAAGCAGTCGTCGGTGGGCCTGACGAAAATCCGTGACCTGATGCAAAAGCACGGCCTGACTGTCGCCGACATCGAAGGCTTTGTTGCAAAACGACGCGGTCGTAAGCCTGGGACCACGCTGGCGAAGGCGGCAGCAAAAGCCCCGGGCGCGGTCGTGCATCACGTTGCGCCGAAATACGCGGATCCGAAAACGGGTGCGACGTGGTCGGGCCGGGGTCTTGCGCCGCTCTGGATTCGCGACGTCAAGGATCGCTCGAAATTCCTGATTGAAGCGGGTGCAACGGCGAAGACTGCCGACGCAAAGGCAGCGCCTGCAAAGAAGGGTGCTGCGAAGAAGGCAGGCGCAAAGCGTGTCGTGGCTAAAAAGGCGGTGAAGACGGCAGTCGCCGCGAAAAAGGCTGGCCGCGCAGCGGCGGCTCCTGCAAAGGGCGTGCGTGGGCGCAAGGCCGCAGCACCCGCGAAAAAGGCATCGGTGCCGCGCAAGGTCGCAGCCAGAAAGGCACCGGCCGCAGTTGAGGCTGCTGCCACGCCTGCAGTCGCAGCATAACGGGTAACGGCGGTAACGGGCGATCCAGTCGTAGCTGGCGCAGTGACATGCTGGCCACGCCGCATTCACGGCCCGCTACGACTGATTGCTCAGGTCCCTTCGTGCGTCGCCTCACGTGAGAGCGGCGCGGTGTTTGTACATCAGGAAGTGCGGACACAGCGCCGCGCGCCGTCAACTGAATGGCTTACCGTTTCGCGCTCGTATCTCTTGCGTTGCCAGTTGACTGTCCACCCGAGTCGATTCCTCCGGCGGTTGGTCGGTTGATCGCGGCCGCATGGAATGGCATGAGCCGCGCGCAGCTCGTGGACCGTGCCCGCCGGCTCGACATGCGTGCATCGCTGCGGGCGCAGCCCGGTATCGGAGCGGATGGGCTGACGCAGTTCAGGCTCACGCTCAGTTTTGCGAACGGAAGCTTCGAGCTGATCGCCCATGTACGCCGTGTCATTCGTCGACGCACGGGCGCGCGACGCCAGAAACCGTCATTGCCTCCAGCGCGCGATATCAGGCAACAGAGCCTTTTCTGAGTTTTGCCGAGGCACGGGCACAACGCCTGCCGACACCCAGGCATCACCGCTGAAAAGAAGCCCGCTAGAGGATCCTGAGATTGCGAATCTTTCCGATTGCCGGTGAGCGTTCGACGATCAGGTTCGCGATGAACTCAGGCAGCAGGGCGCGCGGCACGTTCGCGGGGATATCGGTGACGAGCTGCGAAGGCACCTGAACGATGAATTCCTCCGGCGCCGTGGCGAGACTATGTTCGTATGCAACGCGGATTTCCATGCTGTTATCTTTCGGTGGTTGCCGGGAGTGCATGCAATGTGCGCAGGCTTGTGGACTCAGTGTAGCGCGCGATACACCTGTCCTTGTTCTGTTGTGAGCACTTGTGCGCTTTTGCCGACCATTGCAGGCTGCACCGCCCGCGACTCCATTTCCCTGTATTGCAAGCCCGGCGGTTTGGTGTCCGCCTATGGGGACCGGTTACCTTCAGGTGCCGGAATAAACGTATGACGTTTGCGTGAGCCTCTCTCACGTCCGCACGTCCTTGTTCACCGGCGGCCTTTAATGCACATGAGCAGACTGATGTGCCATTGCACGACGGGGCGCGTTGACGACGCTATCGTGCAACCTGGAGATGACTGTCGTTAGCGCGGGTGTCACGCGCGACGCTACCCACCAGCTTTCCGAGGTAATCGCTCGCCTTGAGGACGATCTCCATTCGGGTCACGCTGAGCGCGCGGTCGTATTCATTGACAACGGCGGTGAGACCGTCAGTCAACGATTCAGGCACATTCCAGACGCCAGTGCGGTCTGCCTGACTGAGCACCTCTCCGAGGCCACGCTCAACAGGTTCGATCTCCGCGATATCGAGCTGCCCATGTCCCGCCCGGTTGATGAAGCTCGTGATGATGATGATCTGCGAGAGCAGATTCACCAGCGAGCGATCCGCTTCTCCACTGCGCAGACGTTCGAGCGCAATCCGTGCACGTAGCGCAAGGTCCGAGGATTCCTTGCGGGGCATAGGAAGAAAGAGCGATTTTGCATGCGCACTGGCAGACGGACGACGCGGGGCGCGATAGTTCTTGTTTGACATGTTCGACAGCTGGCGAATGGATTTCGGGTTCGCATATTGGGACGCCTCACCCCAGGGCAAGAGCACCCGTCGAAATTTGTCGGTGTCTCGCCGGTCGTCGCGTTTTCTGTGTGGTCGCCTTTCGATGCCTCGATGCTGCCTCATCGCGAAACCGCCTACAAACGCGACTAACTGTCCGCGCGCCGCAACACCGGCAAACGCCTGACGGCGGCCTCCGCTTTCCTGCATTGGTGGCACTCTCCCACGAACTGCTGGAAAGTCGGAGCAGGCAGAGGGGCATGGTTGTCCGGGTCAGGAAGAAAACAACCGTGCCTTCCTTGCGCTGATTGCGCAGACGGAGCCGGAGTCTGTCAGCGAGCTCGCGTTCAGGATGGGAGACGCAAACCGAATCGGTCGAGGACCTTGAAGACACGCGGGAAAGACCGGCTGATTCACCTTGAAACGAGCTTCGGCCCGTCAGATGGCGTCGCGGGCCGCATTGCCCGCGATGTCCTTCCAGGAATGCTACGCGGGAGCGATTCCGCTGTTCAGCGGACATTGGAACAACGGACCCGGTGAGTAGTGAGCGATGAGCAGGCGTTAGAATAGCCGTCCTGGTAGCCGTAGCCGCCTGTGACGCATCCGCCTGACCAGCGGAAACAGGGCGCGTGTTGCCGCAGGTGCGCGGCACAAGGATTGTGGGAGCAAAAGCAGATGACCGATGAACTACGGGCGAAGATTGGTGCTGTCGCAGGCAAGCTCGTGCAGGAAGCAATGGCGACCGGACTGACCTGGGAAGAGATCGTCGCCGCGTTTGGCCTGGCCGCAAAGGCGACCGCGCAGGCAGCAGCGAGCGCGGGCGACGCGCCGGCTGATGAATGCGTTGCACGCGCGCGCAGCTGTCTGGAAGATGCCTTCGAGCAGGATGTCCACGTCGTCATTGCGGATGGCGGTGCACCAAAGGGCGACGCCGAAGCCGACGACAATCCGCTTCTGGCAACTGCCCGCCGTCGTCACGCGTCCAGACTCCATTGAGCCGCAGGCGATCACCGCACTGTGGATTACCTGGCACACCCTGATCAGTATTCCCAGGAAAACCCGGGAGAAAAATCCGGCCTCCGGGAGCCTCGCACACCATCTTCCAGATGATTCCCTCAACGGTAAGCCCGGCGATGCAGGTCGATGGCAAGTCGACCTGACAGGGCGCAGCTTTTGTGCGTACCGGAACCGGGCCCCCCTGATGCGCCTTATGCATCATGGTGCGAAGGGCCTGGCACGCGACTACAGGCTCACAACAGGATCGCCTGCTGCAGCAGTTCCAGGGCCTTCAGTTCGTCCAGGCGACCCGTGCGTGCCTTGCCTGCGAGCGTCTTGAGCAATGCTTCCGCTATCGGCTCGATACCGTGAAGATTGTCCAGGCTCGTCACGGAAGCGAAGGGGAGGGCTGCCGGGTTTCGCTGCGGGACTGCGGACGCGGCGAACGACTCAGGTGCTGACGCTGTAGCTGGCGGGGCCCCGTCACCATGTTCTTCAGGCAGGCGACCGGTAACGTCGTCGGGAAAACCATTGACAGGATCTTGCGTGCTGGCAACGATCGCCTCCTGCTCGCCCGCCACATCCGTCGAAACCGGTGAGGGGTTTTGTGGATCGCCCGCCCGCACGCGCCGTCCACGCGCCTTCGCACCGGTGGCCTTCGCCGGCACGGCATCGTTTGTTGCGGGCACAACCGATTCGTGCTGCCTGGCGGAGACGCGTCCGCGGGACGCAGGGGCAAGCATACGCGACACCGACGCAGGTATATCGGCTTCAGAGCGCGGGGTGTCCAGCCAGCCAGCTGGCAAACCAAGCCGCTCCGTGAACCGGTTTGCTTCGACAGCGTCCAGGCGCTTCTTGCCATGCAGCCGGTGGGCCATGTTGGACCCACTCAGGTCCATGACCACACCAAGCCTTGCTTTCGATCCGTTGCGACTCGTGAGAACGTGGAGGTTGGCGCGCCGGATGTTCTCCACGTCGGCGCCATCGTTCAGAGCCAGCGATTGCTGCCGGGTCGTTTCAGGAGGCGTTCTGTCTTTTGCG
>NZ_CAJMYY010000059.1:0-17634 GCF_905220185.1 Paraburkholderia sp. J11-2
CGATGAGTGCTCCGGGTACCCGGGATGTGTCGGGTGATGATTGAGGTGACAGTCGCATTCAAGCGGGATTCAAGCGGGTATCAAGCGGGTATCAAGCGGAAATCAAGCGCCGGCCTTGGAACGACGCGTTTAACGAGCGTCCGATCCTTCTACGGCAGGCCGCTGCCCGCGCGCGCGCGCGGCCATGGCGGAAGGCGCTTCGGCCTCGGGATTGGCGACGCTCACGCGTACGCCGCGCCAGATCACGTGCGAGCCGAACGCGGCGGAAAGCCACTGCAGGGCCAGCAGCACATCGCGCAGCGGCACGAGCGGCAAATCGCGCCAGAACGCTCGCCAGCTTCCGCTTGCTCGCGCGTGCAGTATCAAACGCGCAATGATACCCGCCGTCGTGGCTGTGGCGAGCGAGGCCAGCGCCGCGCGCGTCGTCGCGCACGCGCCGATGCCCGCCCCCGCCGCGAGCAAGCCGTAAAACAGCGCGCCCAGCACGAGCCACGGCGTGGGGAACGTAATGAACAGTGAAGCGAAGCCCGCCGGATTCACCGAGCGGATGGTGCGCAGCCAGCGCGTCTCGCGCAGCCAGAGCGAGCCGAAGGTCGGCTCGATCACGTCGGTGGCCACCACCACCGGCGCGAGCACCGTGGCAAGGCCGTGATCGCGCGCGTAACGGGCGAGCAGATAGTCGTCGGCGAGGCAGTCCTTGAGCGCGGCGAATCCGCCGATGCGTTCGAGCGTCGCGCGGGAAAGCGCGAGCGTCGCGCCAAAACCGAACGCGCGCGAGCCCGTGGAATGCGCCACGCGCACCGAGGGCGCGAACCACTCGTTGATGAACAGCGCGCCCACGCGCGGCCAGAAACCGCCGATGCTGCGGGCGCTGTAGAGACAGGTCACGACGCCTACGTCCGGGTCGGCCAACGGCGCGGTGACGATCTCCAGATAATCGGGTTCGACGGCGATATCACTGTCGGCCACGACGATCGCGTCGTAACGCGCGCGCGCAGCCAGATTGATGAGGTTGCTCACCTTGAGATTGCTGCCATGCACGCGCGGGTCGATCACGAGTTCGATGTCGTGGCCCGGGTAAGCCGACTGCAGCCGGCGCACGACGGCGATGGCCGGGTCCGCCGGCGAGGACACGCCGAACAGCAATTGAAAGCGCGGATGCCGCTGCTCGCAGAAGGTCGCGAGATTTTCGTAGAGGCGCGGCTCGGCGCCGCACAAGGGCTTGAGCACGCTCACGGGCTGCGGTTGCGCACGGCGCGCGCGGCGCGCGGCTTCGCGCACGAGCGCGGCGGAACCGAGACGCGGCATGGTGAGCGCGGCGACGAGGCCGTAGAACGCGGCAACGCTGCACAGCACAACCACGCCCCAGACGAGCACGGGCCAGGGCGCCGGCATGGCGAAAACCTGCGACACCGTCATGGCGCGCCGCCTAGCCGGTTTACGTGGGGCAACCCGCGCTCGCCGGCAGCTGCGCGCAAGGGGTGATACTCCTGCGGTGCCCCGACCGGAATTCGCGTTTCACCACGTACCATTTCCCTGCCCTGAAAATCCAGAAATAAACCGCGCATCGTAGCCGTATTACGCATTGAAGGCTAGAAACCCGACAATTGATGCCGGTTTGCATGATGCAAGGCAATTGAACAAACAAAACAAATGGAGATAAACCGTCGTGTGAAACGAGCGGATATGGTCGATCCCCGATTCGACGCGGAAAATTGTATCAGCAAGCACTGTCGCCTGCTTCCGACAGACGCGGGAAAATGCGTTGCGAAAGCTGCAAAAACGTAACTATTTCAGCTATTACACAACCGCCTTCCAGAGCTTTTTCGCTCCGAAAAAATTCGGTAAGCATATAGCAATGATTCTTTAATGAATTTGAATTAAAACGCGCGCTTTGTATTTAAACAAGAGTAGTTCTCGTTAATATTCAAATCGAATGGGCGTAGAAAAAATCCGCCCTGTCTGAATCCACGCTGGTGGCATGGGTTCCTGGTGGCCCCCTGCACGAACAAAAGTGCTTTGGCACAATGGCCGCACCTTGCGACTGCCTTGCGGCTGCGTGTCGAGAAACCGGCGCACCGCATGCGCGTCGCGCTTTCCATACCAGGCCCAAGCCCATGACCCTATTTTCCGTACTCGACCTCTCGCCTATCCCGGCGGGCTCCCATGCCGGCGCCGCCCTGCGAAACACGCTCGATCTCGCCCGGCATGCCGAACGCCTTGGCTACCACCGCTTCTGGCTGGCCGAGCATCACAACATGACGGGCATCGCGAGCGCGGCGACCTCGGTCGTAATCGGCTATGTGGCGGGCGGCACGCAAACCATCCGCGTGGGCTCGGGCGGGATCATGCTGCCGAACCACGCCCCGCTTGTGATTGCCGAGCAGTTCGGCACGCTCGAAGCGCTCTACCCCGGCCGCATCGACCTTGGCCTCGGGCGCGCGCCCGGCACCGACCAGACCACGGCGCGCGCGCTGCGCCGCGACCTGCAGGGCAGCGCCGACAGCTTCCCCGACGACGTGGCCGAACTGCAGCGCTATTTCGCCGCCCCCGTGGAAGGCCAGCGCGTGCGCGCCGTGCCCGGCGCGGGGTTGAACGTGCCGCTCTATATCCTCGGCTCGAGCCTGTATGGCGCGCAGCTTGCGGCGGCCATGGGCCTGCCGTTCGCGTTCGCCTCGCACTTCGCGCCCGACCATCTGCTCACGGCGCTGCGCCTTTACCGTTCGCAGTTCCGTCCGTCAGCCGTGCTCGCGAAGCCCCATGCGATGGTCGGTGTGAACGTGTTCGGCGCGCCCACGAACGAAGAAGCGCGCTTTCTCTTCACCTCGCTACAGCAGCAGTTCGTGAATCTGCGGCGCGGCACGCCGGGGCAGCTGCCGCCGCCGGTCGAGCAGATCGCGGCGAACGAGTTCGAACTGGCCGGCGTGTCGCACTCGCTCGCCTGCTCTGTGGTGGGCGACCAGGAAACCGTGCGCGCGGGCCTCGCCTCGGTGATCGAGCAGACCGGCGCAGACGAACTCATTGTCACCGCGCAGATCTACGACCACGCGGTGCGGCTGCGTTCGTTCGAGATGGCGGCGCAGGCCCGCGACGAACTGAAGGAAGCCGCCGCGGGACGGTAGCCGGAACGCGCGGCTTACGTCGCGTTCGGCAAAGGCGCACGCACTCCTAGTGCGATGGGTTCAACGCGTCGAGCCCCTTGAGCAGCGCGGCATGAAACGCCTGCGGGTCCTGCATCTGCGGCGCGTGCCCGAGGTCGGCAAACTCCACGAGCGTCGCGTGGGGAATGGCGCGCTGCGCAGCTTTGGCCAGCACCGGATAGTGCCCGAGCTGCGCGCGCACCTCGGGCGGTGCGAGATCCTTGCCGATGGCGGTCGTGTCCTTGTCGCCGATGAGCAGCAGCGTCGGCATCTGCAACTGGCCGAGTTCGTAGACCACCGGCTGCGTATAGATCATGTCGTACAGCAGCGCGGAGTCCCACGCCACCTGCGCCTTGCCGGACCCGCGATACATGCCCGCGAGCATCTGCACCCACGGCTCGTAGGCCGGCCGCCACTGCCCCGCGTAATAGGTGGCCTGCTCGTAGCGGCGAATGCCGTCGGCGCTCGTCTTCAGCTCGCGCGCGTACCAGTCGTCCACGGAAATCGAGGGCACGCCTTTCGCCTTCCAGTCTTCGAGCCCGATCGGGTTCACGAGCACGAGCTGCTCGGTTTCCTGCGGATACATGAGCGCATAGCGCACCGCCAGCATGCCGCCCGTCGAATGGCCGATGATCGTCGCCTCATGCACGCCGAGCGCCGCGAGCAGCGCGTGCGTGTTGCGCGCGAGCTGCTGGAAGCTGAACTGGTACGAAGCGGGCTTGCTCGATTTGCAAAAGCCGATCTGGTCCGGCGCGATCACGCGGTAGCCCGCGGCATGCAGCTCGCGGATGGTGGCGTCCCACGTCGCCGCGCAGAAGTTCTTGCCGTGCAGCAGGACCGCGGTGCGTCCGTTCGGTTTCGCGGGCTGCAAGTCCATGTACGCCATATGCAGCGTTTGCCCCTGCGAAACGAACGCAAAGTCATGCACGGGATGCGGATACTCGAAGCCCTGCAGTTCGGGGCCGTACGCGAGACCATCGGGCGTCTGGGTTGCGGCTTGAGGTGAAGACGCGGTCATCGGCGCCGCGCCGCTCGCCTCTGTCCCGGCAGCGAAAGCGCCATGACAGAACGCGGCCGCACTCAATGCGGCAACGAGAGGGGCAAAGCGGGCAAGCGTGTGGTTCAGGATGGCTCTCATCGATCAGGAATCGGGCAAAAGGTCGGACAGAAAACAGCACGCCGAAAAGGCGCCGGTACAGCCAGCGATTCTAGCGGCCCCGCCCTGCTCCTGCCCGCTTGCGCGCCCCGCTTGTGCGCGCGGCATGCCGCTTGCTCTGCTTGTTCCGCTTGTTCCGCTTGTTCCGCCTGCTCCATGCGCTGCTCACGAACGCCTCGCACGAATGCGGCGCGCATGTCCGGACCCGCTGACAGGCAATTCGCGCTACGCTAGAACAGTCAATACAGGACGCACGAGACGTCCGCGGCGCACGGCACGCGTGCTGCATTGCGCAACGCGCCGCATCAGGGACGCGACAGGCACACCAGAGAAGGACCGCACTGGCCCGGGCAGGACGAGGCGGGCCGCGGCGGCCGCACCGGGGGCACAACAAGGAGACGACCATGGAAACTCCGGCAAGCCTCAACGATCTGCAGCGCACCACCCTCGCCATCGTGCTCGCTGGCGGCCGCGGCACACGCCTCGGGCCGCTCACCAACAAGCGCGTGAAGCCGGCCGTGTACTTCGGCGGCAAGTACCGCATCATCGATTTCGCACTGTCGAACTGCCTGAATTCGGGCATCCGCCGCATCGCGGTCGTCACGCAGTACAAGGCGCACTCGCTCTTGCGCCACCTGCAGCGCGGCTGGGGCTTCCTGCGCGGCGAATTCAACGAGTTCCTCGACCTGTGGCCCGCGCAGCAGCGCGTGGAAGGCGCGCACTGGTATCGCGGCACTGCCGACGCCGTGTACCAGAACATCGACATCATCCGCTCGATTCGCCCGAAGTACGTGGTGGTGCTGGCCGGCGACCACATCTACAAGATGGACTACACGCGCATGATCGCCGACCACGCCGCGAGCGGCGCCGACTGCACGGTGGGCTGCATCGAGGTGCCGCGCATGGAAGCGCGCGCGTTCGGCGTGATGGCCGTGGACGAGACGCGCCGCGTGACCGGCTTCGTCGAGAAGCCCGACGATCCGCCCGCCATGCCGGGACGCCCCGACATCGCGCTCGCGAGCATGGGCATCTATGTGTTCGACACGACCTACCTCGTCCAGCTGCTCGAAGAGAACATCTCGCGCTCGGCCACCGATCACGACTTCGGCAAGGACATCATTCCGCGCGTCGTGAGCGACGGTCACGCGATCGCCCATCCGTTCAGCATGTCCTGTGTGTCGTCGGACCCGGCCGCCGAACCCTACTGGCGCGACGTGGGCACAGTCGACGCCTACTGGTCCGCCAATCTCGATCTCGCCTCGACCATTCCCGCGCTCGACCTCTACGACCGCAACTGGCCAATCTGGACCTACCAGGAGCAGTTGCCGCCCGCCAAGTTTGTGCGCGACCTGAATGGTCTGCAGGGCTCGGGCACCAACCTGATCGTGTGCGGCGGCAGCGTGATCTCGGGTTCGCAGATCTCGCGTTCGGTGCTCTCGTCGAATGTCGTCGTGCAGTCGTTTTGCAACATTGCCGAGGCAGTCTTGTTGCCACAGGTGACGGTGGGCACGAGTTGCCGACTGCGCAAGGTCGTGGTGGACCGCGGCTGCACGATTCCCAACGGCACCGTGATCGGCGAAGACGCCGCGCGCGACGCCGAACGCTTTTATCGCACCGAGAGCGGTGTTGTGCTGGTCACGAGCGAGGCGCTGGCGAAGTTGCCGGGCTAGCTGAGTGCCTGGCGAGGTTCATACGCTCAAGGACGCGCCAACCCGCAAGCAACCCGAGCACCGAGAGGACTGACTCCCGATGACCATTCGCGTCCTGCACGTAGCCAGCGAGCTGTATCCGCTGCTGAAGACCGGCGGCCTCGCCGACGTCACCGCCGCCCTGCCCGCCGCGCTGATCGAACTGGGCGCCGACGCGCGCCTGCTGCTGCCGGGCTTCGCACCCGTCGCGGCGGGTCTCGAGGACCTGCGGCCCGTCGCACGTCTTGCGCACACCTTCGGCGCGCCCGAGGCCACGCTGGAACTCGGGCGCCTGCCCGGCAGCGAGCTTGCCGTCTACATGATCCGCGCCGACGCCTTCTATGCACGCCCCGGCAACCCCTACCTCGACGCCGAGCACGTGCCCTATGGCGACAACGCGCAGCGTTTCGCGCTGCTCGGCTGGAGCGCCGCACAGCTCGCGCTGCATCTCGATCCCGACTGGGCGCCCGCCATCGTGCAGGCGCACGACTGGCACGCGGGGCTCGCGCCGGCCTATCTGCGCGCGGCGGCGCGCGAGCGCGGCAAGAGCGTGGCGCCCGGCGGCGCGCGCTCGATCTTCACGATTCACAACCTCGCGTACCAAGGCATCTTCCCCGCGCAGCAGTTCGACTCCCTCGGCCTGCCACGCGACTTTTTCGACATGCATGGCGTGGAGTTCTACGGGCAGCTTTCATTTCTGAAAGCCGGTCTCTATTTCGCCGACAAGATCACAACGGTGAGCCCGACCTATGCGCGCGAGATTCAGACGGTCGCCCAGGGCGGCGGCCTCGAGGCGCTGCTGCGCGGACGCGCGCACGATCTCGTCGGCATCCTCAATGGCGTGGACTACGCCGTGTGGAATCCCGCGAGCGACGCGGCCATCGCCACACGCTATTCGGCCATGCGCCAGAGCGGCAAGATGCACTGCAAGGCCGCTTTGCAGGCGCGCTTGAAGCTCGCCCAGAAACACGACGCCCCGGTGTTCGGCGTGGTGAGCCGGCTCACCGAGCAAAAGGGCCTCGACCTGCTGCTTGCGGCGTTGCCCGAGATCGTCGCGCGCGGCGGCCAGCTCGTCGTGCTCGGCACCGGCGACGCCTGCCTCGAACAGGGCTATACGCGCGCCGCGCAGCAGCATCCCGAATCGGTGGCCGTGGAGCTTGGTTTCGACGAGACGCTCGCGCACGAGATCGTCGCGGGCGCCGACGTGATGATGGTCCCCTCGCGCTTCGAGCCGTGCGGCCTCACGCAGCTCTACGCGCTCGCTTACGGCGCCCTGCCGCTCGTGCACCGCGTGGGCGGACTCGCCGATACGGTGGTCGACGCGTCGCTCGAAAATCTCGCCGATGGCCTCGCGACCGGATTCGTGTTCGAGCGCTTCGAGCCCGACGCGCTCGCGGCCGCGATCCGCCGCGCCTTCGCGTTGTATGGGCGCAGCCGCGACTGGCGCGAGACGCGCTCGCGTGCAATGCAGCAAGACTTCGGTTGGGCGGCATCGGCGCAACGCTACATGACGCTCTATCGCGAACTGACCGGTCAAAACGGCGCAGCTTAGCGCTTTCCCACGCGAATTCCAGTCGATTGGCAAGCACCGTTGCGGGCGCGCATGCAACACCGCGCCCACGCATCCATCGACTGCGTACGGCGAATTCGGTTATCGTTGCTGCACCTGCGCAAGGCGCGGCGTGCGTTGCGCGCCGCGAGCCACAACGAAATCTGGACCGGCCATGAAAAATGTTCTGAGCATCCAGTCGCACGTCGTGTTCGGTCACGCGGGCAACAGCGCCGCGGTGTTTCCCATGCGCCGCCTCGGTGTGAACGTCTGGCCGCTCAACACGGTGCAGTTCTCGAATCACACGCAATACGGCCACTGGAGCGGCGCCGCCATCGGCTCGGACGAAGTCGTGGATCTCGTCGAAGGCATTGGCGCGATCGGCGTGCTGCCGCGCTGCGACGCCGTGCTATCGGGGTATCTGGGTGCGCCCGAGCAGGCCCAGGCCGTGATCGAGGTGGTGCGCGCCGTGAAGGCCGCCAACCCGCAGGCGCGCTACTTCTGCGACCCGGTGATGGGCACGCTCGACACCGAAAAAGGCTGCCGCGTCGAGCCCGGCATCCAGGCGTTCCTCGTGCGCAACATGCCCGAGGTCGCCGACGCGATGATGCCCAATCACAGCGAGCTGCAACGGCTCGTGGGCCGCGAGATCGAAACCGCTGAAGAAGCCGTGCTCGCGTGCCGCGAAGTGCTCAGGCGCGGCCCGAAGCTGATCCTCGTGAAGCATCTGCTCGACCGCAACAGCCCCGCCGACCGCTTCAACATGCTCGTCGTGACCGAGCACGAAGCCTGGCTCGGCCAGCGCCCGCTCTACCCATTCGCGCGCCAGCCGGTGGGCGTGGGCGACGTGACGAGCGCGGTGTTCGTCGCTCGCCTGATGCTCGGCGACTCGATGCGCCGCGCGTTCGAGCACACGCTCGCGGCGGTGAACGCCGTGGTGAAGACGACCTACGACGCGGGCCGTTACGAACTGGAGATCGTCGCGGCGCAAGACCAGATCGCGCGCCCGCGAGAATGGTTCGATGCCTGGTCGGTGGATGCCGCCTAGACTAAGGAGGTGCGCGCGCGGCCTATAATGCGGTCCGCATGATATGCGGCGGCGGAAGCGGCCGCGGCGCCCACCGTCTTTAGAGAATGACCGATGTCCGATTCAATCCGTAGCGAACAGGAAGAGTATTTCGAGCAGCTTTGCGTTGCCGTCGACGCCGGCGAGACGCACGAGCAGGAAGCGATCGAATACTTCGAGGAACATAGTCACGAAAGCGATTTCGACGCCGCCGTGTGGCTCGACATCGCGCTTTACCATGCGCCCGACGTCGCGCGCGGCATCATCGACTTCGTCGACGAAAGCGACCGCCAGCGCAGCGACATTGCCCAAACCATTGCCGACACGCTCGACATCTCGTACGGCGACGACGAATGCGAACGCTTCGAAGCGACGATTCGCTTCGCGCTCGCCAACGGCATTCCCGTGGATCTCGACGTGGTGCTCGACGGCTGCAATCGCGCGCTCGACGACCTCGAAGGCTGGGCGAGCGCCGACACCATGGCGCCGCTCGTGGGCCTGCGCGACGCGCTCTTCGAACTGCAACGGGACAACTAGTTCTATCCGCACGAGCAAGCAGCCGTTCGTAAAACACGTTCTGGCAAGCCGCAGCCGCTAACCGCAAGACCCAGCAAAGCCTGGCAAGACCCGAAGACGAGACGCCCCGCCTACGCGCCACGGCCGGCGCGCGGCGCGGCGTACCCGGAAAAAACGCACACAAGAGCACCGCGCCGCTGCCGCACAAGGAGTCACGATGAGTCTCGCCACCGCGCCCAGATCCGCCACCGCCTACGCATTTGCCACGGCGTGCCGTGCGAGCGGTAAGCGCCGCAGATTGGGCAAGCTTGCAGCCGGACTCCTGATCGGCACGCTGTGCGCAATTGGCACCGGCAGCAGCGCGCTGGCCGCCGGGCCACTCGACGTACGCATCGGTTTCGTCTCGCCGCTCTCCGGCGACTACGCGAACTACGGCCGCGACCTGGAAAACGGCGTCCGGCTCGCCCTTGACGAAGCGAACGCGCAAAACCTCAAAATAGGCGAGCAGACGGCGCACTTCGAACTCGTGCCCATCGACGACCGCAGCGACCCGCGCCTCGGCGTGCAGGCCGCCGCAACGCTCGCGAACGAGGGCGTGAACGCCGTGGTCGGCCACTTCAACTCGGGCTCGGCCATTCCGGCCTCGCGCATCTACGAAAGCGCCGGCATTCCGATGATCAGCCCCGCCGCCACCAATCCGGTCATCACCTCGCAAGGCTTCGCCAACACCTTCATGGTGATTGCAAACGACGCGCAAAACGCAGGCGTAGCCGGCGCGTGGGCCGTGGACGTGATGAAAGCCAAACGCGTCGCCATCATCGACGACCGCACCGCTTTCGGCCAGGGCGAAGCCGACGTGTTCGAGCACGCGGTGCGCGAGCATGGCGGCAACGTGGTCGCGCGCGAGTTCGCGGAAAGCATCGCGAGCGACTTCGGTCCGCAGTTATCGAAGATCAAGGCCGCCGATGTCGACCTGCTCTACTTCGGCGGCCTGGCCCACCAGGGCGCGGCGCTCGTGAAGCAGATGAAGGCGCGCAGCATGAACACGCAGTTCGTGGGCGGCGGGGGCGTGGCGAACGCCGACTTCACCCGCGACGCGGGCGCGGCCGCAGAAGGCGCAATGGCCTGGGAATACGGCCGCCCGCTCGCGCAACTGCCCGAGGGCCCGCGCTTCGAGCAGGCCTATAAAAGCCGCTTCGGCACCGACGTGCTCGCCTACGCGCCGTTCGGCTACGACGCGGCGTGGGCCGCGATCCATGCGATGGTCAATGCGAAGTCGGCAAAGCCCGAGGTGTACCGCAGTGCGCTCAAGGCGCTCGCCTTCGACGGCGTGACGGGCCGCATAGCCTTCGAGCCGGATGGCTCGCTCAAGAACGGCGCCTCCACGCTCTGGCAGGTGAAAAAAGGCGTGTGGGTGCCGGTGACGACGCGCGGCGGCTGAGCGCCGCTCATCGCGCCTGCGCCGCAGGCGCCGCCCGCACGACGATCTGGGCATGGGTGTCGCGCTCGATCCGAAGGAGCGTGTCGCGCGTCTGCGCGAATTCGTCGGCTGTGCACATCTGGTGGCCAAAGCGCGCCGATAGCCGCCGCTCGATCTGCACCGTGCGCGAGCGCGCGTCGAACACGTAGTGCGATGTGTAGTCGACAAACGCGTCGCTCACTTGCGTATCGTGCGGCACGTCGGTCACGCGCGCGAACGCGGGCAGTTCGATTTGCGCGTTCTCCGCAAACTCCCCCCCGATGCACGCCCACGGTTGCGTCCGGCGCGGCTGGGCAAGCCAGTTGTCGATCTGCGTGGCGATGCCGCCCGTGAAACTGCTCGTCGCGGGAATCGCAGTCGTGCCGTCGCGCCAGACCACATGATCGAGCGTGCCTTGCATCGTCACCGAAAACGGGCCATTGGTCGCGTCCGTCGCGCTCGTGCTCACGCGCGCGGTGCCGGCGAGGCCCGTGAGCCGCAAGCGTTGCGTTGCGAGTTGCTGCGCGCCCGCGTGCGTCGCGCGGCGAAACGAGTTGCGCTCGGGCTCGGCGCCCGCGCCCTCGTCTTGCACGTAATAGCTGTAGGCGGCGTCGCCGGATGAGGCGACGTCGAGCGAGAGGCGCGCCGTGCGCTCGCGCCGCTCGGTCGCGGGCGCGCGCGAGAGCACGCCCTGGTCGACGAGCAGTACGGGCCGGTCCATCACGCCCGGCGGCAAGTAGCCGAACGCGTAGCCGCCCGACGACGTGTCGGCGTACACGCCCAGGTCGGGCAGCCACGCGATCGCGTGATTGATCGCGTGCGCGCCATAGCCCGGCACGTCCGGCAGCGTGTAGACGGGGCCGAGATTGAGCAGCACGGGCTCGGCGCGGATGCCCACTGCCGCCAGCAGCGCGCTGAAAAGCGCCACGTGGTCCTTGCAGTCGCCGTAGCGGTTGCGCAGGATGTCGGTCGCGCGATGCGGCACCGCTGCGGTCTCGCCAAGAAAGAGCGCGACGTAGCGAATGTTGAAACGCATCCAGTCGTAGATGCGGCGCGCCTTCTCGCGCGGGTCGCTCACGTCCGACGTGAGCGCTTGAGCAAGCGATGCGATGGCCGCATCGGCCGAGGTGGGATCGGCGGCGGCTTCGCGGTAGCGCGCGGCGAACGCGGCGAAGTCGGGCACGGTCGAGACCATCAGCCGGTCGCCCCAGTTCACATAGGCCACCGCGCCCGCTTCGAGCGGCGCATAGGGGCCGTGCCGGTAGTCGAACGCGTAGCGGGTGCGGCCGTTCGCCGTCTCGGGAGCGAGCGCCGTATAGCCGCGCGCATCGGCGTGAAGCGGCACGTTGGCGGGCAGATCGAAGATGAGGCGTTGAAAATCGACGGGTTCGCCGGTCGGCTCGACGAAGTACGAGAACGTGCCCGCTTCCAGCGCTTTCGCACGGCGCTTCGCAAAATGCAGATGCACGCGCGAGCCGACCTGGACGCCAGGAAAGATCACCGTGCGCAGCACGCCGTCCTCGAACGTGGGCGCGCCCGCCGAGCGCGGCTCCTGCACGTCGCGTATGCCGCTCGCGCCAACGGCGTGCGCGGTGCCGTCCGGGTCGATGGTTTCGGCCGCGAGTTTCGTAATCGTTTCGATATCCTTATTGAACCAGACGTAGCGCTGCGCAATCTCGTCCACGCCGGCAGTCGTGTTCGCGCGCAGCACGGTGTCGTCGTCCTCGACGACCGAGCCGTCCTGCTGCACGACGAAAAGATGCACGTCGCGCTCGAGCGTGAACGCAGGGAGGTCGATTTGTGCGGCACTTCCGGGGCTTCCGTCGCTCGCTTGTGCGCGGGCTTGTCCGCTCGCGAACGCAACGAGCAACGCGAGGGACAACGCAAGGCACGACGCGACGCACAGGCCGCCGCGCCTGAACCACTCGCCTCGCGTCATGGGCGCCTCAGGTGCGCACTGCCGCTTGCGCGGCGTTCGGCCATGAGGTCTGCGCGAGGTGGCGCCCGCGCTGCCCGGCACGCCACGCACGCGGACTCGCGCCGAACTCCGCGCGAAACGCGGCGTTGAAGTTCGACAGGTCATTGAATCCGCTCGCGAGGGCAACGTCGACGATTTTCGCTTCGTCGTCGGCGGCGAGACGCAGCGCGGCGGCGCGCAGCCGCGCACGCAGCAAATACTGATGCGGGGTCACACCGGCCACGGCCGAGAACGTGCGCAGAAAATAGAACTCGCTCACACCCGCCGCGCTCGCAAGGCTGGCAAGCGTATGCGCGTCGTCGGGCGTCTCGTCGATCATGCGCAGCGTCGCGACCACGCGTGCCGCCGCGGCGGCGCCCGGCGTGGCTGGCGCAAGCGCGTCCTTGCCGCTCGCCACCACACGCAAGGTTGCGAGCGCCAGTTCCAGTGCGATTTCATCCCACGCTGCGCCGCCGAACTCGCTCGCGTGACTCCGCTCCTGCGCGAGCGCGTCGGCGCAAGCGTGCGCCACGAGCGGCGCGAGCGCGCGCACCGGCGGCACCCGCGCGGCCCGCCAGCGCCTCGCGCCTGGCGCGAGCCCCGCAGCCGCGGCCTGCTCGTCGAGCCAGGCCGGGTCGTAATGGAACGAAAGGCAGCGGTCGCCCGCCGCATGACGATGCCCGCATTCGAAGCAGGCGCCGGTTTCGCCCAGCATGAGCGCGCCGGGCGTCATGAGCGCGCGTGCGTTGCCGCTGCGGTAGCCGAACACGCCTGCCGCCACGATGGCGAGGCACGCGCTCGTGTGGCGCTCCTCGTAAGGCCGGTCGCCGGGCCCGAGCGTACAGACGACGTCGTCGACCGACCAGCCCGCGCCCGCCGCGAGCGGACGCGCCGTGGGCGCACGGCCGCTATCGGCGCGGCCTTCGCGCTCGCGTTGGGCAAGCGCGCGTTGCAGGGAAGCGGCGAGACCTTGCACGGCAACCTCGCGTGAGTTTGGCTACATTCGTGGACTACGTCTGCCGTTGTAGCACATCGACGCGAGAGCCGCCGAGCCGGCCCTGAGCGCTACGCCCTGCGTTCGTCGACGGCGCGCAGCAGCGAAAGCGCGATGCCTTCGGCGGCGAGGCGCACCTCGTCGAGCGACGGATACGACGGCGCAATCCGCAGATGGCTGTCGCGCGCATCGACGCCATACGGAAACGCCGCGCCCGCAGGCGTGAGGACAAGGCCCGCCGCCGCCGCGAGTTCGACGGTGCGCCGCGCGCAGCCCTCGGGTGCATAGAGGCTGATGAAATAGCCGCCGCGCGGCACATTCCAGCTCACGCCGGGCACGGCGGCGAGGCGCGCGCGGAACACCTCGTCGACAGCGTCGAACTTCGGCTTGAGGAGCACCCGATGGCGCGCCATCAGTTCAATGAGCGTTGCGCGGTCGCGCAGAAAGCGCACATGGCGCAACTGGTTGAGCTTGTCCGGCCCGATGGTGCGCACGGCCGCATGCTTCTGCCACCAGGCCACGTTGCGCGGCGCGGCGGCGAGCCACGCGAATGCCCCGCCGCCGAACGTCACTTTCGAAAGCGATGCGAACATCAGCGCGCGCTGCGCATGACCCGCCGCCGCGCAGGCCTCGAACACGTCGAGCGTCGCGAGCGCGTCGTCGGTGAGAGGGTGAAAGCGGTAGGCATCGTCCCAGAAGAGACGGAAGTCGGGCGCGGCAGGCATGGCGGCAAGACGGCGTATGACCGCGTCGGACCAGATCGCGCCCGTCGGGTTGCTGTAGAGCGGCACGCACCACATGCCCTTGATCGACGGATCGTCGCGCACCAGCGCTTCCACGCGGTCCATGTCGGGGCCGTCCTCGCGCATCGGCACGGCGATCATGCGCACGCCGAGCGCCTCGCAGATCGCGAAGTGGCGGTCATAGCCGGGCACCGGGCACAGGAAGGCGATCTCGCCCTGCGCGCGCCACGGCACGCCGATGTCCGCGCCCTCGCCCACCGGCACGCCATGCAGCAGCGCGAACGTCAGCGCGTCGTGCATCAGTTCGAGGCTCGAATTGCCCGCCGCGATCACCTGCGCGGCCGGCACGCCGAGCAGTTCCGCGCCCAGCTCGCGCGCCTCGGGCAACCCGCTCGCGAGGCCATAGTTGCGGCAATCGAAGCCGTCGCGCGCGAGATAACCCGCCTGCCCCGCTTCGTCGATGAGGGCCTGCGAAAGATCGAGCTGCTCGGGCGAAGGCTTGCCGCGCGACATGTCGAGCCGCATGTTCAGTTGCTGGAATCGTTCGTAGGTCAAATCGACGGGCGGCGACATCAACATGGGCTTCTCCCAGAAGCGAAGAACTGCGGCGAAGGGCTGCGCGGGGAACGGCGCGAAGGGTCGGTACGTCCCCAGTATCGGCCTGCCCCCGCGTTCAGACAAACGCGTTATATTGAAGCCTTCGATCAATTTTTCTTATACCAATGAAGACCCTCGACCTCGACGTGCTCGCCATGGTGGTGGCCGTCGCCGACGCCGGCAGCTTCGTGCGCGGCGCCGCGCTCGTGCACCGCTCGCAGGCGGCGCTCAGCATGCAGATCCGCGCGCTCGAGGAATCGATCGGCAAGCCGCTCTTCATCCGCGCGCCGCGCAGCGTCACACCCACGCCCGACGGCCAGACGCTCATCGCCTACGCGCGGCGCATGCTCGCGCTGCGCGACGAAGCGTGGGCCTCGCTCGCGCACCCGGAGGTAACGGGCCGTGTGTCGATCGGCGTGCCCGACGACTATGCGTCTTCCCTCATGCCGCCGGTGCTGCGCAAGTTCTCGGCGAACTGGCCGAAGGTGGAAATTCAGGTGATCGGGCTGCCGAGCAGCGCGCTCATGCCGCTCCTGAAAGACAACAAGATCGACCTCGCCTGCATCACGCGCACGCACGGACTGGCGGGCGAGTTCATCCGCTTCGAGCCGATGGTGTGGGCCGCACCGCCCGCGGCGGTCAGCGCGGCGAGCGGGCGCGAGATCTGGCGCGAGCGCCCGCTGCCGGTCGCCCTCTTCGGCGGCGGCAGCGTCGCGCACACGAACGCGATCCAGGCGCTGGAGCGCGCGAAGATCGCTTATCGCACTTCATATGAAAGCCCAAGCCTGATGGGCCTGTGCAGCATGGTGGCCGCGGGTCTCGCCATCGCGCCGCTCGCGCGCTGCGCGGTGCCCGAGACGTTCGTCACGCTCGGCCGCCAGCATGGCCTGCCGGCGCTGCCCGAGCTGGAAGTGGTGCTCGCACGCAGCGCGCGCTCGAACCGCCCGCCGTGCGACTTTCTCGCCGATCAGATACTCACGGAGCTGCGCGTGCAGGAGCGCTGATTCATCAGACGGCGTCGCTTCAAACGATGATTCGGGCAACGAATCATTCGTCGCCCAGCCGCGAAAGCAGCGCGTAGAGGCGCGAGACATGCCGCAGCAGCATCTCGCGATGTTTCTCGATCTGTTCGAGCCGCCCTTCGAGATCGGCGCGCACGCGCTCGTCAGGGTCGGCGTAGTTAATGACGTCTTCAATGCGCGAGCGCAGCACCGCAGGCTCGACCGGCGGCACGCTTAAGTAGCGCTCGAGCTTGCGCACGTCCTGCGCCGCGAGATCGCGGATCTTGCGCATGCCCGCAAGACGCCGGTGAACGTCTGGCGTGGCCGGCACCTCCTCGCGCTTCGCGCCCTGGCCGAAAATCGGCTCCACGCGCAGCACGGGCGCCTTGCGCACCGGATGCGCCGTGCCGCGAAAGCGCGCGCGCGGCGTCTCGCTCGCGATCGCCTCGCGCGTCTCGTCGGGCACGTCGGTGCTCTCGTGCTTCACGTCCATCCAGCCTTCGGGCAGGCCGGTGACGGCTTCCACGCCGCGCACGAACTCCGCGCTGAAGTCGCGCTCGCCCGACACGATCAGCTTCATGTAGCTCGCGGAAAACGTCATCATGCGCGCGAGCCGCGTCGCAGACCCAACCTCGCGCGTGAGCAGCGCCAGATTGGCCCGCCACATCGGCATGAGCGTGGCGTTGGCATCGTCCATTACGGCGCTCCTCCTTCGTTCGCGTCACGTCTCAATAATACGGGCTGCGGCGCTGCACGCGCGTTTTCCCGCGCCGTCCGGCCCGATTGGCGCGATGTTGTCGGCGATCTGCAACGGCAGCAAGACGCATGCCGGCGCAAATCGGCCGGGTACGCGAAAAAGGCTGAGGAAATGGCGGTGTGCCGCGCAGCGCGCGTGGCGCGCGTCTGGGCGGCCCTGCTAGAAATGCCCGGTGAAGCGGTAGCGACTGCCCGGATGCCAGAGATTGGCGACCGAAGCGACGAGCCCGCGCGAGCGCGTGCGCCGGTGCAACACGAGGCACGGCTCGGACTCGCCCATGTTGAGGTGCACGCGCGTATCGGCCTCGGGGGCCAGCGCCTCGATGCGGTACTCCACGCCCTGCAGCGGCGCGACATGCACGAGGTACTGGTTCGGCGTGATATGCGTGAAGTCCTGCGCCGCGTAGTCGGGCGCGATGGCCGGATTGACCCAGCGCTCTTCGAGTTGCACGGGCTCGTCGTTCTCGAAGTGGAGCACGCGCGAGTTGAACACCTGGTCGTTCGCGGCGAGCCCCATTTCTACGGCGAGCGCCTCGTCGGCGCGATGCACGCCGATCTCGAGCACCTGAGCGCGGTAGCAGTGCCCGCGCGCGAGGATTTCGTCGGAGATGCTGCGGATGGCGACGAGCGTCGATTCGTATTTGGGCCGCGCGACGAACGTGCCCGCGCCCTGCACACGCGTGAGCACCTGTTCCGCGGTGAGTTCGCGCAGCGCCCGGTTCACGGTCATGCGCGCGACCTTGAACTCGCGCGCCAGTTCGTTCTCCGAAGGCACCTGGTCGCCCTCGCTCCACTCACCGGCGTGAATGCGCGCGAGGATGAAGTCCTTGATGCCCTGGTATGCGGGAGCGTTCATCGCATTGGCCCGTGCCGCAGCAACGCGGCTTAGCGCGCCTCGGATTCGAACGAGAGCGGGCTGTGCGAAGCGATCGCGCCGTTCTGCACGAGACGCGTGATCGCTTCGATGTCCGGCGCGAAGTAGCGGTCGAGGTCGTAATGCGGCACCTCGGCA
>NZ_CAJMYY010000060.1:0-15753 GCF_905220185.1 Paraburkholderia sp. J11-2
CGGCACCGTGACGTCCGCCAGGTGCCGTGCCCGCTCCACGCCAGGCGCGCCCGCCGCGTGCAGCGGGAACGCGACGAAAGCGAGGCCACGCACGCCGTCGAGCGGGGAGATGGCTTGAGCCTGGGAGGTCATGCGGCCGCCGAACGACCTGCCGCCCGCGAAGAGAGGCAGGGCTGGCAGCCGCCGGCGGGCCTCTGCGACGGCCGCCTGCACGGCAGCATGTGCCACGGCCGGCGAGTCCACCCGCTTGGAGCCCCGCTCCATGTATGGAAACTGGTAGCGTAATGTGGCGACATTGACCGCCGCAAGCGCGTCGGCCAATGACGACATGCCGGCATGCTGCATGCCCGCCCCGGCGCTGTGCGCGAAGACATACAGGGCTCGCGCGTCCTGCGGCACTCGGAGGAGCGCAGAGACCTTAGTGCCGTCGGGCAGTGCCAGGGAAAGCGATTCTGGGTCGTCCATCGTATTCAGGTCGTGTCGTTGTGGCCATTGCGCCGATTCTGCATCAATGAGGCATCTGGGTGCGTTTGTAGCGGCGTCCGGCAAGGCATTGCGCACGCGGAGTTTGCCGGCCGATCCATGGAGCGCGCGCCCATCGTGAACGGCGCCGCAGTCGCGATATGTCGGTTGACGACCGCAAGCCCGACGGCGTAATTGCACGCCTGCATCATTGTCAGCGAGCTGTTACGACACGGCAATCAGCGTCAAAGGAGGTTCTCGAAGGGCAGTTCATTTAGCTGCCTCTCTGGAAGAGCATATCCGGCTGCAGAAAGTTATGGGTGCGGCCACAACCTGCCGTTCAGCGAGCGGACGAACCTGCCGTTGGAACGACTGCACTACTCTGCGGATTCGACCGGATGGCCGTCGATCGTCCAGGTCCCGACACTATCCACGCGTCGAAGAGTGGGTGCTGAGACCGGGTACTTGTCTACCGACGGTCGCCCGCCTGTGGCACGTCAATGTCTAGCTGCACAAGCAGCGCACGAGTTCCGGCACCGACCTGACATGCATTTTTTGCATCATCCGTCCTCGATAGATCTTGATAGTACGCTCAGCAATGCCGAGCGTATTGGCGATCTGCTTGTTCATCAGTCCGTCCGCGACGAGCGTCATAACCTCTTGTTCTCGCCTCGTCAGCCGCCCCATGCGCAGGTGAATTTCGGAGCTTCGTGTGTGTTGTGCAAATACCTTTATGCCGCGCTCGAGAGCACGCGCCACGGCAGAGAGAAGCAGTTGTTCATCAACAGGTTTCTCGAGAAAATCGAGCGCACCCGCCCTCATCGCTTCAATGGCGGTGCTCATATCACCGTGCGCTGACACGAACACGATGGATGCGATAGCACCCAGGGCGCGCTGTAGATCGAGACCACTCGCGCCCGGTAACGCCAGATCCAGCAAAATACACGTCGGGTGTCTCATCAAGGCAGGATGAGCCAGGAGTTCACCGGCACTCCCGACGGTCTCAACCAGATGGCCAGCGGTTCGAAGCAGCCGCGCAAAGGCTTGACGCACCTGCTCATCGTCGTCGACAACAAATACCACAGGCGAAACTTCGCTCATTGCCCCGCTTCCTTCACTGCTTCATGAGCCGCTCGATGGAAACCGAACGATCCGCACCGCATGCGAACGGATTACTCGCTATCGCGATCAGACACCTTGCTCCAGCCCGGCCCCGGGTCAAACGTCTTCGTCGACTGCGCTTTCGTGGCGCTGTCCGGCCCGAGGTCACGTTCGTAGACCTGACCGGAATGGCTCACCATGAACGTCTTGATGCCCGTCTCGCCGTACTTCACCGGCCAGGCGATGACAGCAAAGCCCCCGAACTGCTTGCCCTTCACGACGTAGTCATAGGCGCCACCGGGCGCGTTCGGCCCCTGTGACTCCAGCAGCTTGAAGTGGTATCCGTAGTAGCCGGCGCTCTGTGCATTACGCGAGCTCGCGCCGACGAAGGCCGCGCCGAGCGGACTTGGCGTGTCATCCGGCCCGGCAGGCCAGTACAGCCCGTCATGTTTGCCGGGCGAACTGACCATCTTCGAGGCGTAGGCGAGCACCCCTTTCCCCTCGTGATTGGTCTGCGCGTATTCGCGCTGCGCGTCGAAGATCGCCATCATCGTCTGGATCACGGCCAGTTCGTTGCGGCCGATGCGCCGCAAGCGCATTGCTTGCGCGCCCGCTTGTGTATCGAAGTGCCATCCCTGCCCGGTCTTGACGAGGGGAACAGGGAACGTCCAGCCATCGTCGCCCACGACGATCTGCGCGTGCCCGGCCTCCCCTGTTTCGATCGTGTGGGACTTTGCCCACTCGGCGATGAAGGTATCCCGCACTGGCGCGCCGAAGGGTGGGATCAGCTTACGAAAGTCATTGCCGAAGATCCTGCGTAAAGCGTCCTCCCGATCCCTGATGACCGCATCGCCAAAAGCATTCATCGCAGCCTCTGGCGAACTGAAGTACTGTTGTGCGTGCGCCGCGGGCACCGTCGCGCCCCACAGCGCAACGGCTGCCGCGAGATTCGCGAACGGCAGTGTCAGAAGTCTATGCACACTTCGTGGATGAACTTTCATGGTTCACTCCCTAGCGCCTGCCACCGCGGCCGCCACCACCTCCGCGCATGCCACCTCCGCCGGCGGGCCGATTTAAGCCTGAACCCTGCATGCTCCGGTTTCCTCTGTCAAAGTTGCGTTGCGAGACGCTGCCGCTCGACCCCACGCCTGAAAACGCGCTGTCCCGGCCTCCGCCGTAGCCGCCGCCTCGACTGCCATTACTGACGCGGTTCATGTTGCTGGTGGACCCTCTATTGGATGCGCCTGTCCGGTTGCTCCCGGCAGACCGGTCTGCCACCGACGCGCGATTACCTGCGCCGCTCCGGTCCGCGGTCATGGCCCGGTCGCCCGCGCCCGGCCGGTCGGCCGTGGCCACGCGATTACCTGCATCGGATCCGCGCCCGCGATACTGGGAGCGCCTGTCGGACCCTGGCGAGCCGGCGAACTTGTCGCGCGTGGCGTTATCCCGGTAGGCCACACCCTGACGATGCCCGGCATCGTGCTGCCAGCGGCCGCCCCTCTCTCCGTTCTTGAGCTTCGAACTGTCGAAGTTACGGTCAACGTTCCTCGCCCTGTCGGAGTCGATGTTGACGTCGCCTCCGCCCCAGCACGAGTTGCAGTCACTGAAGATCGCCCCGGCGGCCGCAAGGCCGATGCCCCAGGCGAATCCAGTCGCCAGGGCCGCCCCGGGATAGTAGCCAGGGTAATAGGCCGGGTACGGTGGCCAGTAATAGGGTGGATAGGCCGGATAACCCCACGCTCCATACACCACTGCCGGGTCGTAGGCGGGGACATAAATCACCTGCGGATTGGCGGGCTCGATCCGCACGACGGTCGTCTCGCCGGCGGCCGCTGGCTCGACGATCACCTGTTGCTGCTCGTTCGACTTCAGGTTGCCCGCTTCCTGCGCGCGCGCCCGTAACCGCTGCACCGCAGCGAACACGTCCTTTTGCTGGGCGAGGAACGCGTCACCAAGCTTCTGTGTCCAGTCCAGCTTGTCGTACATCGGCTCGAGGACCTGGGGGAATGCCACCAGCGACTTCACACTGGTGTCCCAGGACTGATCCTGGACCGCCCGCACTGCGGCATCACCCTTCACATCCGGGTGCTCTTTCACCCAGCGCGCCGCATGGACGATTTCGAGCGGATACGTGGACGCCATCAGGACCTGAGCCAGCACCGAATCCGGATAGAGTGCGATCGGCGCGACCAGCGCCTCAATCTCCTCCGGCTTGAATGGCGCAGGCCCTTCAGGACCGCGATCCGCAAAGGCAGGAGCTGCCACCAGCAGGATCAGCCACACAAGTGCGGCCTTTACCCATCGTTCGTTCCAGATGGTCATGTCCCCTCCGTACGGCGGATGTCGACGCGAACAACGATGCGTTCCTTTCAGTCATGGCACCGGGAAACAACAACCTGGCCGGAACCCTTCTTGGACGGTTGCGGCGCTCTTCTTTGCGTAGTCGTCGGATAAGCGGTCTTCCGCATTCCTATCCTAGTTCCCGTTACGTACAAAACAAGCCTTGGGTGCGCATCAATCCAGCGACTCCGGCAGCTCAAGGATTGCTTGAATGCGATCGCGGCGCGAGTTAGCGCCATGCACTACCGACCTGTATGTAAAACGCATTCTGGTCCTTGCTGTGGGCCACGTCGATGCCAATGGACACACCCAGCTTGCGTGCTATCAGATAACGAAACCCTGCCCCGACGCTCGTAACGTTCTGCGCCTGCGAAAAGCTTTCCAGACGTCCATAGGCCTTGCCGAGTCCTGTGAAGCCGAGCAGCGACCACCGGGGCGTCACATCCCAGCGCAACTCGGCTTCAGTCGTGATGGCATTACGGTCCTGGTATCGCCCCTTCTGGACCCCGCGCAGATCGACGTAAGGCTGCGCGTAGAACGGAATGTCACCCGTCGAAAACTTCGTGTCGATGCGCAAGCCCAGGATCAGCGCACGCGCGAGGGGAAACCATTTGAAACCGCGAGCGGCGTACACGTCATAGTTCTGGGTGCCGCCCAACCCCGTTCGGGCGAACTGCGCTTCAAGTTCGGCGAAGCTGCCGGCGGCCGGGAAGAAGATATTGTCGCGCGAGTCGTAATCCACGATCACGCTCCCCGCACCGATGCGCTGGTTGCGCTCGAAATTGGCTATGCTCGCCGGTATGCTGCCGCCCGCGAAGCTGGACGTGGCGTTAAAGAAAACATACCGCGCGCCGGCGTACCAGCGGCTGTTCCCGAGCCGCACCAGAAACTGCTGAAGCAGTGCATCACCCTGAAGCGTGTACGCCCGGGCCTGGCTCGTCAGTCCGAAGTAGTCGAGGTGGGCATCGACCTTGGCGACCGCGCCCAGGTACCGGTAGCGGTCGTCATCCCAGGTGTGGAAGTGGGCGGCGGCCGCGGCCCATGTGCCGTTCTGCGTGTACATGCCGCCGAGCGCCGTGACGTTCGGCGGAGACTTGTTCGGCGGTTCGACTGTTGTGTTCTCCACCTCCTCGGCGATCGGCCCGGAGAAAAACAGCAGGCCGAGGCCGGCACCATAGCCCACAGCCGGCTCGGTGATCACGATGGGCACAGGCAGCGCGCCCTTGTGCTTGAGCAGGAAGTCACTCATATCCAGTTGCCCGTCCGCCGGGTCAATGAAACTGAGCGGTGCTTTCTCCTCGGCACGCAAGGCAGCACACGGCGCTGCAGTTATCGCAACCAGAACGGCAGTGACGCCTGCGAACACTGGACGACCGAGCATGGTCATTGCCCTCGAGCAACGGCGCGGCGTCCCGTGAGTGGCGCCCCACCGCTAGTGCGTTTGGGACCGGCCTCGACATATTACTGTCCTCTTCCGATTGTGCGCGTGCTACGGGTCTGGCACGCGGCACGCGCAACCAGAGTCCGCAACGTTCACAAACCGGCAAAAATGTTGACCAGCCCTGCCGCGAAGACCCGCGTTGTACGCGATCTGCGGCGGACTATCCTTTACTGGATATTCGCTGCCGCGTGTGTTGTCCGCACGCTTGCCAACCCCGTTCGTTCCCAAAATTTTTCGCGCCTGGGTACCGAAATGATCAAGCGTATCGCACTGATTTCGACGTCGATTGTCCTTGGATGTATCGCGACCATCGGACCGGTGCTCACGAGCCTGTACATCGCGAACAAGGACGTTCAACGCCGGGACCGGGAGGACATTCAGGAGTTTGCCGACAAGGCCATCATGCGCGCGGACCTGGTTACCTACCAGGCCTTCGCCGCACTCTCCGATCTCGACCGGGAACCCGGTGGACCCTGCGCGCCGGCGAACCTGGAACGGGCGGCACGGGTGATCTACAACTACCGGTATGTCCAGGATGCGGGCGCCTACGCGAATGGCCAGTATCTCTGCTCTCCGCTTCTGGGCGACGTCCGCACCAAGGACCTCACGTTGCCACCACCCGACTACCGCACCAATGACGGGTATCTCGTGTGGTTCCAGCAAAAAAGTCCGCTGAGTGACGTGCGCAAGGACCTGCAGATCGGCCGCAACGGCCACTACGTCGCGATGGATCCGGCGTCGTACGTCGACCTGATTGGGCCGTTGTATCAGCCGGAGTCATTGGCGATCGGCACTTAAATGGTTTGTGTTGATCGTGTGCGTGAATGGAGTTCTTGTCGTCACATTACACCCCAAAGGTTAGCGCGGATTGCAGCCGAAGCTTCCAGCAAAGCCGCTCCAAACGCTGATCCAATACGGTCTCCTTCCGCGCGCGTCTGCCTTTCCATCTTCTTCTCCGGACCTATATAGTTGTGTTGTCAACTATAGTATTTTTTCAATCTGCGCCCCTTTTGAAAAGGGCCGTCTCAACGGACGACACTTGGGAATTTCCCCTAGAAAACCGTGAAACGCCTGAACAAGCACGGTCCTGGTGCCAGGCACCGAATTTCCGCTTTGGGTTGCCTGCGGGTCTACCATGTCGGGCTGTAGCCAGTGCCCGTGCATCAACTGCCAGATGATGCACCGCTGAAGCCACACGCAGCGCGGACCGCCTGCCGGAAATCTGTCCCGCCCCCAGCTCCGACGAAGCATCCGCTGGTCTAGAGGCGACCCGACATCAGGATGCATTGGCCGTGCAATCGGTCTCCTGCGCATTCCCCCCAGTCCTCAGCTTGACCTGATTGCGACCAGAGCGCTTCGCGCTATAGAGTGCGGCGTCAGCGCGTGCCTGCGCCGCCGTCAGATCGGGTTCGCCATATTGATACATGGAGATGCCAATACTCGTGGTTATGCTTACGGCCCGCCCATCGCCAAGAACGATCGGGGCTTCCGCCACCGCGAGCCTGATGCGCTCCGCTACACCACGCGCCTGTTCAGGGGTTGCGCCCTGCAGGATCACAGCGAACTCCTCGCCGCCAACCCGGGCGGGCATATCATGGTTGCGCAGCGCTCCGTTGATCCGGTCGGCGATGCCTTCAAGGACGCGATCGCCGGCGGCGTGCCCCCATGTGTCATTGACCCGCTTGAAGTGGTCCAGGTCCAGTGCGAGCACTGCGAGCGGACTCCCGTGTTCCCGTGCGTAAGCCACTGCGCGTGCGCTGGCGCGGGTGAAACTGCGCCGGTTGGGAAGTTTGGTCAGGGCGTCAAAATCGGCTTCCATGCGCAGCTGGCTGATCTGCGCGCATTGCCTGCTAACATCGAGGAGCGTGACAAGTACAAGTTCCTGGTCCTCGGGGCCGACGACGCCGCCCAGAAGGCGGCTGCACCGCACTATCATCTGGACAGCCCCGGCGCTGGTCAGCATCGAAACGGGCTCGCTGTCGTCACGCCCGTACATTCCGGTCCAGCTTGCGGGCTCGGCAAACAGCACCGCCAAGCGTTCCCCGACGTCGCCCCTGGCGCCAAACAGGCTCCTGAATGCCTCGTTTGCCAGTGCGATCTTTCCGGTGCCGACGTCCACCAGCGCAACCGGCGTCGGGATATCCCTGACAACGGTCGATACTAAGCCAGACCAGTTCTCTATCTCTTCATGCAGCCGGTTTTCACGGCGGAGCATCACGATGCCTGCGATCAGCAGCGTGACTTCAATGGCAATGCCCAGCAGGTTGAGAAAGAGGCTACGTAGCCAGGGAGCCCGGTACTCGTCGACGGCATAGCCAAGCTCGAGCGTCCAGTTGTCTCCCGGATTGCCAACGGTAATGCTACGGAGCGTTTTAAGCCGTTCGCGTCCGTCTTCGGGCGAGATTGCATAGTACGTTGAGGGCGTGGGACCTTCCCGCTTCAATCCCGCGACGTGACTCACCGATCCGGTTTCGACGGCTGGATTCGAAGGGTAGTGTGCGATCACCTGATCGTCACGGTTGACCAATAGTGACGCGCTGCCATGCGGAAGCGCTATGCCCTTCATCAGCGCCTGGTCGACGGGTACAACCACTGCCATGCGCATATCTGCGATGCCAGCATGAACAGGATGCTCCCTGATGAAGAGCAGGCTCCAGCCGGAGTCGCGGTGAATGAGCTGGGCGATCGTGCGCGGGTCGGCAGTCAGGCCGGGCAATGCCTTAAACCATGCCTCGTTCCGATCCCCCGGCGGGACCGAACTCGCGAGCACATGGCCTGCGGAGTCAAATACAGCAATCGACACGTTGCCCAGCATATCGCTGTCCAGCGCCGCCAACCGGGCGAGCGTCCCGTCGTCGGGCGTCCCGGCCGAGAACGCTTCGTCCACCATCAGGAAAGTATGGTCGACCGCCTTGGCGCGATCCTGTACACGCAGCGCAATTGTCGTGGCCAATGTATCCAGGCGACGGGCCGTCCTCTCATTAAGATTGCCGAAATCGCCCACCGCCTGTGTGACATGTGCAGCCAAGTTCAGCAACACGAGAAGTACCATTACCGGCAGCGCCCGTTTGAGCCAGGAGACACGGCGAACCCCGGTGGATGATATGGACGCATGGAGCGTGGCGGCGGCAGGGGACTTCATGGCAGGTCGCTCAATAGGAGGCCGGGCCGGCACGACGAATATCAAGAGGTGCACCGGCGTCGACGGTGAAGCAACAACGCTGGACTGCGCAACGCGGAGACCGGGATTCATCAGACCACTGAAAGCTTCACCCAGGCACCAGGTTGACAATTCAACTATATTCCTGCTTGTAAGGTATTTGTATGCGTCGGTGCGTCGCCAGTGCCTGTTTAAATTTCAAGACGGAAGCCACGCCGAGTCGTGGGCGAAGTTCCCCAGAGGCCGATGATGCGCCTCGAAAACTTCGGGGAGATACGGTTGGCGGTTGTCTCCCCGTGAGCAGCCATTGGTTTTGCGCCAGACTGAAAGGCTGTTCAAGGTCGATATGACTCGTTCGCTCTCTCCCCTGAAAGCACATCGGCCTTGCCACCTGGACACTGTGGCACTGGCGCACTCATCCGGAAAACCCGGATTCCACAGACGCCCCGGAATGTTCGCCCGACGAATCTTCGCAAAACAGGAGAGGTGCGGAAATTGCAGGGTCAGAGTGGCAACCGGAGACACCCCGACTTCCCATGAAAACTACCCTCATCAAGCCTCGCATTGCACCAGAACCATCGTCACCACCTTGGGGTAATCGTGTTGTCGCCGACGCCGAACTGAACCGGTTGCCGACACATCGATGAACCAGTCCGTGAGCGGCCGGGGCCGCCAGATCTGAGATCAGTTCGGCATTGGACATGGTTCAGCTGCATTTCGGTATCCCGATAAAAACTGGGCGACCGACAACATCGTTCGTTGCGTCTCGACCTCACTTCGAGCACCGTCGCAGGTAGCGATCGACGGTCTAAGGTCCCGGTCAATTTACAAAAACCAGCGATATTCTCGTGGCCCGATTGCGTTCATAAAATCAAGGTGATCCTGCCGTTTATTTTCGCAATAAACCATGGTGAAGTCGTCGCCGAGCCCCTCGCGCACCCCGGCATGCCCGCGCATGGCCGCCACCGCAGAGAGCATGTCGCCCGGAAAATCGATGCCGCTCCCGCGATCGTCGTTGAGCGGCGCGATCGGTTCGCGGCCCGCCTCCAGGCCGTACTCGATACCGGCGAGGATCGCCGCGAGCACGAGATACGGGTTGGCGTCCGCCCCTGCGAGCCGGTGTTCGATGCGTAGATTTGCTTCGTCGGACTCGGGAATGCGGATGCAGGCATCGCGGTCCTCGAAACCCCAGCTCGCCCGGCTCGCCGCGTTGACCATCGCGCCATAGCGCCGGAACGCGTTGTGATTGGGCGCAAAAATGGGCATGCAATGCGGGAGCAACGCGAGGCAGCCCGCCACCGCATGTCGCAGCGCGCGCCGCTCGCGTGCCGCGAGCACGTTGCGACCCGCCTCGTCGTAGAGGCTCACATGCACGTGCATACCGCTGCCTGGGACGTCGAGTAGCGGCTTCGACATGAAGCTCGCGCGATAACCGTGGCGCAGTGCCACACCGCGTGTGCTCCGGCAAAAGAGTGCGGACCAGTCCGCTGCGCGCAGCGCGTCATCGCAATGGCCAAAATTGATTTCGAACTGCCCCGGCCCGAGCTCGGCGGTGATGACCGTCGCATCCACACCCTGCTCGCGCGCGGTCTCGACCATCTCGTGCAGCACGGGCGCGAAACGCGAAAGGCGCTCGATATGCATGTTCGGCTGATTGTCTTCGTCCTCGCTTAGCCGATCGCGCGCAGGCTGCGGCAGACCTTCGCGCAGCTTCGCATCGAACAGATAGAACTCCAGCTCGAACGCGACCACCGGCTTCAAACCACGCCGCGCGAAGCGATCGAGCACGCGTGCGAGCACCTGGCGCGGCTCGAACGCAATGGGCGTCGCAGTGCCGTCCGAGGTCATCAGCATCTGGGCGAGCGGCTGACGCTCCCAGCGCACCGGCTTGAGCGTGCCGGGCACGAGGCGGCGCGGCACGTCGGGGTCGCCGTCGTGGAAACAGTATTCGCCGATCGGATACACCCCGCCTTGCGCACCAAGCAGGATGCTGTTTTGCGGCACCTTGAGCAGCGAACCGGCCGCCACTTTCTCGAGCATGGCGATGGGATAGCGCTTGCCGTAGAAATGGCCCGGAATGTCGAGGGAAATCAGGTCGACGTATTGCACGTCGGGATGAGCCGCACGAAAGGCGCGTACTTCGCTCAGGAGGTCAGTTGCAATGGCACTCACTTCGGGTTCCTCGTTAGCGAGAGATGGTGGACCTGCTATTTAATCTGGACTCCAAACTATAGCGATGGCACGCGTGCGGCAAGCCGCGTGCCTTCGTATCAGGCGTGCATCGAGCGAGGCGTCAGGTGAACACCCAAAGCACCCGCGCAGCCTTGTCCGAGCAATTCGCGTAACTGAAGCGGCAGCGTGCCGGCAGTTGAAAGCTGTCGCCGGCTTTGAGGGCGACAGCTTCGTCCTCGCCATCGAGCCAGATGGTGAGCTCGCCTTCGAGCACGAAGCCACCTTGCTCGTCGCTGTCGTCCACGGGGCGTTCGCCGCTCGTGGCACCCGGTTCCAGCAGGCTCTCCAGCATCGAAAAGCCCGACGACATGCTCGGAGAGACCAGCACGTCAGTGATGCCGCCGCCGTAATAGAGCGTGCGCCGCTCGCCGGGGCGCGTGACCCACGGCAGTGCGCGCGGCTTGCTTACGCTGTAAAAGTAGGTGGTGGGCGTCTGCAGCGCCTCGCCGATGGCGGTGAGATCGGCGACGGTGGGCCGCGACAGGCCGCGCTCGACCTGCGAGAGAAAACCCACCGAGCGGCCGATCCTCTGCGCGAGCTCGGCCAACGTCACCTTCTTGTGCTTGCGCAGATCGCGAATGAGAATCGCGAGGCCTTCTATCTCTTCATCCCTGTCCATACCGGATACCTCAGTCAAACCACGTCGCGCATGCGATACCACAGCTTGCCGAGCGCTTCGAGCGGCGCGGCCAGCACATTGCCGCCCGGAAAGCGCGGATTATGGATGGACTCGTAGAGCGAGAGCAAGTGCGTATCGCCGAGGATCGCGTCTGCTACCGCGCGCGCCGCGGCCAGCGTCGGCAGCACGCCGTGCCCCGAGAAGCCCTGCAGCCAATAGCGCCCGCGCGCGCGACCTACATCAGGCGTGCGCCGGATGCTGATGTCGATATGGCCGCCCCATGCGCATTCGAGCTCGACGTCGCGCAGTTGCGGGAAGACGCGTTCGAGGCTTGGCCGGATTGCCGCGCGGATGTCTTTGGGGATGCCACCGAGATAGGTGCACGCGCCACCGAACAGCAGCCGATGGTCGGGGCTCAGCCGGAAATAGTCGGGCACGAACTGGTTGTCGATCACGCAGTTGTTGCGCGGCAGGAGCGTATGCGCCAGTTGCGGGTCGAGCGGCACAGTCGCTACCTGATACGTGCCGACCGGCAGGATGCGGCGCGCGAGCTCGCGATCGAGCTGGTCGATATACGCGTTACAGGCGAGCACGAGCGTATTCGCGCGGATCAGGCCTTCGGGCGTAGTCGCGATGAAACCCGTCGGCGTTTCGCGCCATTGCAGCACCCGGGTCTGTTCGAAGATGCGCCCGCCCGTACGTTCGATGGCGGCAGCAAGGCCGAGCGCGAGCTTGAGCGGATTGAGATGACCGGCCTCGGGATCGTAAAGCGCAGCGAGATAGCGCCTGCTGCCCACCCATTCGGGCATCTCCTGCTCGGGGATGACGCGCAGCGCCTCGTAGCCCCACTTGTCGGCAGCTTCGTCGCGTGCCTCCTCCAGCAACGCGACGCGGCCGCGCTTGACGGCGGTCCACAGGCTGCCGGGCCGGTAGTCGGCGTCGAAACCGTGACGCGCAGGCAGCTCGCGCACCTCGCGCGCCGCCCAACGCATGCTCTCCCACAGCTCGCGCGCGCCATCGCGCCCCAGCGACTGCTCGAGCGGCCCCATATCGCATGACCAGCCGAGCAGCGCCTGCCCGCCGTTGCGCCCCGATGCGGCCCACGCGACGCGGCTCGCCTCCACGACAACCACGCGCCGGCCCGCAAGCGCGAGGCGCAATGCCGTGTGCAGCCCGCTGAAACCGCCCCCGACGATCAGGACATCGGCATCGCACTCGCCCGCCAATGCCTGGCGCGCGGGCACCTCACCAGGCAAGGTGCGGGCGTAGTAGCTCTCCACATGCTGGGTCGATTCGACGAACATGGCGGCATCCGTGAAATTTCTCTGCTGAATTTCATGAAAAATTAGCATGTAAATTTCATTGACGCAAGTGTTCCTTGACTACCTCGCGGGGCTTTCGCATGAAGAAGCCCGTAAATGGGCTGGAGTGGTTGTTACTGATGGGCGCATCAAATAAGTCCTGGAAGGCCCTGGTACAAATAGAGGGTCAGACGGATAGCCTGTATAGCCATCCTTACATAATCGACAGAGCAGCGTTCCATACGGCGAGCGCAGCGGCATCTTTGAGACCCAGCTTCGAGTCACCCGATACGCCATCTTCGAGATGTGATGCCGGGCGTTACGCTTGTGCTGCGTGTGTTTCTTCAGAAAGATCGGACCGCCACTCTATTACCCTGATCTTTCATCTACCTATCTATGTAGCAATGCTCATTATTATGGATTCCAAATAATTAATCTCACACGCATCCAATATGCGTCGCGCCCCGCAACTTCATTCGGTCAGCGGTTCCGCCGCGGCGGCGCGCGGTCGATACGCGCTGAAGAGATCGTCACAGAACGCACGCAGGATCGGCTTCTCGGCCGCGCTGCGTTTGATCGCGAGATGCATCGGCACGTCGAAGCCGAACGTGGCGCAACCGAGCGCCCGGATGAGGCCGCGCTGCTCGAACGGCTCGGCATGGTGCGCCGGAAGATAGCCGATACGGCTGCCCGAGAGGATCAGGACCGTTGCCGCATCGATGCTGTCGGCGATCGCCGTCACCTGCCGGTCGCCGATCCCCGCAAGCTCCTCGGGAATCGGATAGCTGCGCCAAACCCAGTCGCGCTCGCGCAGATCGTCGGTATTGACGTGCTGCGCCGCGTGGAAAAGCGGATGCCCGCGCCCGCAGCAAAGCACCTGGCGCTCGCTGAATAGCTCGGTGTAGTCGAGTCCTGCCACGCGGCGCCAGAAGTAGCCAATCGCAATGTCGAGCTGGTTGTTGACGAGGCTTTCTTCGAGCTCCTGCGACGCGGCCACCTTCACCGTGAAGCGCACGGCCTGATCGCGCTTGCGAAACGCACCGATCGCCTGTACGCGAATGCCGCGTCGGCACGCGCACATCTAGCGGGTCGTCGTCTTGATATCGAGCTATTCGTCTTGAGTTCGGACCGTGCTCCACGAGAGCTCTACATTTCATCTGGCACATGTTCGGACATGGCGGCCAATGATATTTACGCGGACAACATCATATGCCCATGTAGTTGACAACTCACCTTTATATTCTTGATATCAACCATCATCTTTTCAGATAGCCCTCGTCTACCGGAGGGCATACCGGTAACCCCGGTCCAGCCGCTTGCCACCAAGAACGCCCACTGGCGAGTCGTGAATGCTCCAAACCACATTCGCAACCAGTATCGGCAGAGGGCAAGGCCGTTGCCTAACATGGCTGCCCGCCCCCCGACAGCGCGAATTAAGTGGATATTGGCGACACCTTGGCGCGCACAAAATTTTGCTACATCGAATATAGTTGATATATCAATTTTATTTACGGACGTCCGTACCGAAGGGCGGGAACCCATTCTTTCTTCGGCAAGACGTCCGAGTTCGAAGCCGCCTGCGTAGCCATTGAAGCATTAGTGAAACAGTGCGCGGCCCCCGCGCGGCGAACTGGAGATGATCATGTACGTCGAGCCTGCCTGCGATTCTTCACTGTCCGCGCCGCCGTCGGCGCGCTGGCATGACGTGCTGCCGCAGTCGATCGTGCGTGAGGCGGCGTCTCGACAGCCGGCTACGCGCTGCTCCACCTGCTCGCTGCGGGTGGTCTGCATGCCACCGGACCTAACCTCAAGCGAACTCCAGCAACTTGACACCGTGGTCCTTACCACGCGGAATGTGCATCGCGGCGAAACACTGTTCCGTGCACACGACGCCTTCCAGAGCCTCTACGCCGTACGGACCGGATCGTTCAAGACGGTCGTGATGCATCGGGACGGCCGCGAGCAGGTCACGGGCTTCCAGATTCCGGGCGAGCCGCTCGGACTTGACGGCGTATGCTCCGGCACCCACAACTGCGACACGATCGCACTCGAAGACAGCACGGTTTGCATCATCCCGTTCGGCCAGCTCGAAACATTCTGCCGCGAAAGCCGGCGCATGCAGCGCCATCTCTATCAGCTCATGAGCGGCGAGATCGTGCGCGAATCCAGCCTGATGATGCTGCTCGGCACGATGACCGCCGAACAGCGCCTCGCGACATTCCTCCTCGATCTCGCCGCGCGCTTCCAGGCGCGCGGCTACTCCGGCGCGCAATTCAACCTGAAGATGAGCCGCGAAGAGATCGGCTGCTTTCTCGGCATGAAGCTCGAAACCGTGAGCAGGATGTTCTCGCGCTTTCGGCGCGGAGGTCTCGTTAAGCCGAACGGCAAGCAGATCCGCATTGTCGATCTGGAGGGACTTGCGGGCGTATGACGCGAAAGGCGGCAAGGCCTGCTTGATGCAGTCCAGTTCGTCGCTTTCGCTTGCTGTATCGGGTGCCATGCGGACCACCTTCCACCCCGGACCGATACGTTCACGGAGAAAAGCGACTAGTTCACCTCTGGACAAAGAAAAAGCCGCTTCTGGTAGGTTAGATGCCCGTGTTGACTCGCAGCGGACGCAAAGGCCAGCACGGCGAACACCACGAACGCTGGTACGCCGACAGCCGCGTCAGCCCCCCTGCCTCCACCGGGCATACTGATGCACGCGGAATATGCGCAAGTCATTGCGAAGATGGCCTCCGTCTGGGGCGGGAGCGAAAGAGAATACCTTTCGCGCTGGCCGCACCTCGACGTTCACGACCCGTCCGGGTCTCTACCCCACAATCAGTCATCGTGGGAATGACAACTCCTGCCTGACTGACGCACATAGATCATCGAGGAATGGCGGCACCTCACCCGCTGACTGCCAGCACCGGTGGCACGCCGGGAACCGCCCTCCATAGGGTGGAGGCCATAGCAGATAGTCGCAACAGAGTCCGGATGCGTGGTCCGCAAGGTACCAGGGCAGCGCCCGGACTTACCAGTCGTTACCATCCTCGCCGCATTCGTTGCGCAGTGCGAACGAACGTTCTCACACCCTATCCGTGCCACCGCCTTC
>NZ_CAJMYY010000061.1:0-14859 GCF_905220185.1 Paraburkholderia sp. J11-2
GATAAGAATACTTATCTTCATAGCTGTATCAAGCCGGCACATTCTCGCGAAGAACATGGACTTGTCGCGTGCTTCGGCTGGCCGGAGCGGCCGCAAAGAAATCCTGCAAGACGCTCAAGCCGGCCGCTCGACTCGGTCTCTGTGCGATAGGCGCAACCGTCATTCCGCACGGCCGTCCGGCATCCATTCCCGCCGCCATCTCGATCGCACGCAACGGTAAGCCGGTCAGGTCGATGGCTGCATGACTGTCGCCGCCCCACCTCCGTGTGCAGATAATAGTCTTCTTGACGGATTGTATGACAGGAATATAATCTGCCAGAAGACGAGCGGTCAGCCGTCTGGCGAAGGCGGCCGCTGGCTAGCAAAAAAACGCCCACATGACGGAGACAGCATCATGCAGATGGAAGTCAACATCGGAGCGCGCCTGGACAAACTTCCCTTGTCCGGCTTCCATTGGCGCCTGCTGGGGCTGATCGCGGCCGGAATGTACTTCGATTCGTTCGACATCTACATCGCCGGAACGGTGCTCGCAGCGATGATCCACAGCGGCGAATCCACGCTGGGTCTGAACGCGACGTTCGTCTCTGTCACCTTCATCGGCATGATGACGGGCGCGTGGCTCTCTGGGGTGCTCGGCGACCGGTTTGGCCGCCGCTTCTGCTATCAGTTCAACCTTGGCATCTACGGCTTCGCGTCGATTGCCGCGGCGTTAGCACCGTCAATGTACTGGCTGATCTTCTTCCGTCTTGTGATGGGCATCGGCATGGGCGCGGAAATCGTCGTCGGATACGGCACGCTCAGCGAGTTTATTCCCGCGAACTGGCGCGGCCGCTTTGGCACGATCCTCAATCTGATCATCAACACGTCGCTGTTTCTGTCGACCTTCCTTGGCTGGCTCATCGTCCCGCACTACGGCTGGCGCTGGATGTTTGCGATAGCGGGATGTGGCGCGCTGTTCGTCTGGTTCCTGCGCAAGTCAATGCCGGAGTCGCCGCGTTGGCTTGCTGCGCGTGGACGCAACGCCGAAGCGCGGCAGATCGTCGAGCGCATCGAGGCGGCGTGTGGCGGCACCGCGGACAGCACGGTCGGCGCCACGGAGTCTCCTGCTCGCGAGTCCTATGCGAGCGATTCGAGCGAGGCCGCCCGGCTCGGTGACCTGTTCTCGCGCCGCCTGCTGACGCGCACGATCACGGCCATTACGGTTCTCGTCGCGCTGTTCACCGTCAATTACGCATTCGTCAGTTGGATACCCACGTTCCTCGTCAAGCAGGGACACAGCGTGTCGAACTCGCTCGGTATCACGGCGCTGATGTTCGCGGGCGGTCCGGTGGGCTCGCTGATCGCATTTGTGCTTGCCGAGCGCGTTGGTCGAAAGTGGGGCATCGTCTTGTTTTCGCTCATATGCGCGGGCTTCGGCATCGCCTATCCCTTCGCGCAGTCGGCGGTGGCCATTACGGCGCTGGGCTTTGCGATCACGGCCGGCATCTACGTGCTGTCGTCCTTCAGCGTCGCCACGTATGTGCCAGAGCTGTTCCCGACTGAACTGCGGTTACGCGGCTCGGGCCTCGCCAACACGGTAGGCCGTGCGGTCAGCATCGTCGTGCCATATGCGGTGGCGAGCGCCTTCATGCGCTTCGGCATCTCTGGCGTACTGGCGCTGATTGTCAGCACGCTGCTGATACAGGCGCTGATCGTCGGCGTGCTCGGGGCGGAAACGAAGCACCGCTCGCTCGAAGCGATCGCCGCCGACGCCGCGAGCGAAGAAGCGCTGGAAGGAAGCGCGCGGACTGCGACGCAGTGAAGGGCTACGCAAGGATTTCCACACGGATTAGCAGACAAAAGGACACTTTAGACATGTCATTGCCCGTTGAGAACTACCGGATCTACGCAGTCAAGTACGCGCATTTCGAGCGCCGCTCAGGCGACAACTTTATTGGCGGCGACTCCCACGACGTGCCGATGCCGCTTGATTACTTCGTATGGGCGGTGGTTGGACAGACACGCACGTTCATCGTCGACACAGGCTTCGACCAGGCGATGGCCGACAAGCGCGGCCGCACGATCACGAACAGGGTCGAACACGGCCTCAAGCAGATCGGCATTCGCGCCGGTGACGTCGAAGACGTGATCATCACGCACATGCACTACGATCACGCGGGCAATCCCTCGCTGTTCCCGCGCGCGCGCTATCACCTTCAGGATCGGGAGATGGCGTATTGCACGGGCCGCTGCATGTGTCATCACGCGCTGAGCCATCCGTTCGAACCGGAGGATGTGAAGTCGATGGTCGGCCGTCTGTTCGAAGGGCGTGTGCAGTTCCATGACGGCGCGTCGGAGATCGCGCCGGGATTGAGCGTGCATTGGGTCGGCGGACATACGAACGGCCTGCAGGTCGTCCGAGTGCATACGCAGCGCGGCTGGGTCGTGCTGGCATCGGACGCTTCCCACTTCTACGCGAACATGCAGGAGCATCGGCCCTTTCCCGTCGTCTACAACGTCGGCGACATGCTCGAAGGTTATGAAGCCGCACATCGGCTGGCGAGCTCGCCGAATCATGTGATTCCCGGCCACGATCCGGCGGTGCTGACGCGCTATCCGTCGCATGACCGTGAGACGGAAGGCTGGATCGTGCGGCTCGACGCAGAAACGCGCTAAGCGAGGCGTCAGATGATCTTGAAAGGCAAGAGCGCGCTCGTCACGGGTTCGTCGAACGGCTTGGGTCTCGCCATGGCGCGAGCGCTGGCGGGCGCGGGATGCGACATCGTCCTGCACGGGCTCGAAACGCCCGGGCAGATGATGCGCACGATAGACGAACTGGAGCACGTGTTCGATGTGAACGTCGCGTATGTGCAAGCCGATCTCGCGACGCCTGCGGGTGTCGATACGCTGATCGCTGCGGCGACAGAGCGCGTGCGCTCGCTCGACGTGCTGATCAACAATGCCGTCGTCCGGCATTTCGCGGGCATCGAGGCGTTTGCGCTCGATCACTGGAACAGTGCGCTCGCCGTGAACCTCACGGCCGCGTTCCGCGCGATCCAGCTGGTGTTGCCCGGCATGCGCGAGCGCGGCTGGGGACGCATCTTCAACATGACATCGGTATACGGCGCGCGCGCCGTCGCCAATCGCGTCGACTATGTGACGACCAAGACGGCGCTTCTCGGGCTCACGCGCTCGGTGGCGATCGAAACCGTGGGTCAGGGCATCACGTGCAACGCGATCTGTCCGGGCTCGGTGCTCACGCCGAACATCGACGGCCGCATCCATGCATTGATGGACGAACGCGATCTGAATCGCGGCGATGCGGTGCGCGAATTCCTCAAGGGCAAGCAGCCGACTGGCGAACTCGTCGACGCTGCGCATGTCGGCGATATGGTCGTGTTTCTGTGCGGCCCGTCGGCCAGCCAGATCACGGGCGCGATGATGCCGATCGAAGGAGGCTGGCTTGCAGGCTGATCCCATCGATGCACGCGCTCTGCAAAACGGCGAACTGACCCGCGCACTCGCGCGCTTCGCGGCAGATACGCAGTGGCGCGACGTGCCTGCTGCTGTGCGCAGCGAAGCGAAACGCTCGCTCGTCAATTACTTCGCTGTCGCGCTGGCGGGTTCGCACGATCCCACGCTCGACAAGGCCGTGTCCATCTACGGACGCTTTTGCGCCGGCAACAATGCGACCGTCGTCGGCCGCAGCGAACGCACGGACATGCTGAATGCGGCCGCGCTCAACGCGATGAGCGCGAACGTATACGACTTCGATGACACGCATATCCCGACCATTCTCCATCCGACGGCGCCCGTCGCCGCCGCGCTGTTCGCGCTCGCCGAGTCGCATGCGATGAGCGGCGAGGCGCTGCTGCTCGCATTTGTGATCGGCGTGGAAGTCGAGTGCCGCATCGGCAACGCGGTGTCGCCCGAGCACTATCAGCGAGGCTGGCACATCACGTCGACGTGCGGCGTGTTCGGCGCGGCGGCTGCCGTCGCGAAAGCGCGCGGACTCGGTGAGGAGGCCATCGTGTGGGCGCTCGGCAATGCGTCCGCTCAGACGGGCGGACTGGTCGAAACGCTCGGCACGATGTCGAAGAGCATCAGCGTCGGCAACGCGGCGCGCAACGGGCTGCTTTCTGCGCTGCTCGCTGAAGACGGCTTTTCGGGCCCCGTTGCTCCGCTCGAAGGCGAACGCGGCTTCCTGCGCGTGACGGCGTCGACGCCGCACTGGCGCGAACTCACGCAAGACCTCGGGCGCGAGTGGGCGCTGCTGAAGAACACCTACAAGCCGTATCCGTGCGGCGTGGTGCTCAATCCGGTGATCGATGCGTGCCTCGATCTGCGTCGCAACGCGCGCTGGTCCATCGACGATATCGAAGAGATCGAGCTGACAGGGCATCCGCTGCTGCGCGAGCGCACCGACCGGCCAGGCGTGCGCACGGGCCGCGAATCGCAGGTCAGCGCGCAGCATGCCGTGGCCGTGGCGCTGTCGCGCGGCAAGGCCGGACTCGAAGAATTCACCGATGCCGCCGTGGCCGATCCGTCGCTGCGCGCATTGGCGAGCCGGCTGCGGTTCGTCGGTGACGCTGCGTGGCCCGTGGAGTCGGCACAAGTGACGATCGCGCTGCGCTCGGGCGAACGCCTGACGAATCGCGTGCAGGCTGCGCGCGGCAGTCTCGCCGCGCCGCTCGCCAACGTCGAACTGGCGGACAAGCTGCATCGGCTCGCGGCCTATGGTCGCTCGGGTGTCGATGCGCAACCGCTTGTCGACACACTATGGAAGTTCGATGCCGAGCCCGATGCGGCCGCCGTGGTGCGTCTCACGCGCGCCCGGGGTTCGGATTAACGCAGAGACCCTTTAATTTACGAGGATTGTCATGTCGAGTAGTCAGGCATCAAGTCAACAGAGCGGTCGCCTGCTTGGTTTCGTCGGCGTCGGCACGATGGGCCGGCCGATGGCGCGGCGGCTGATCAATGCGGGGCATTGCCTCATCGTGTACGACCGCGATCAAGCGGCCGTCGCTGAACTGGAGGCGATTGGCGCGCAGGCGGCGGCATCGGTGCGCGAAGTGGCCGACAGTGCGCATACCGCGTTCACGAGCTTGCCCACGCCCGCGATCTTTAAACAGGTCGCGCTCGGTGACGGCGGACTCATCGAAGGCAGCGCGATCAAGATTCTGGTCGATTTGTCCACGGTCGGCTCGCGCATCGAAAAGGAAGTCGCCGAAGGGCTGCTGGCAAAGGGAATCGAAACCGTCGATGCGCCTGTCAGCGGCGGCGCGGCAGGCGCAGCGAAGGGCACGCTGGCGATCATGGCGGCGGGCAATCCCGTCGCGCTCGAAGCTGTGCGCGGCCTGTTCGACGTGCTGGGCAAGGTCTTCGTCGTGGGCGAAAAGGCTGGGCAAGGGCAATTGCTGAAGCTCTTGAACAACATGCTGTCGTCGACGGCGTTCGCGATCACGTCCGAGGCGTTCGTCGCGGGCATGCGCGGCGGCCTGGACCCGGAGGTCATGATGTCGGTGATCAACGCGGGCAGCGGCAAGAACGGCGCGACGCTCGACAAGTTTCCAAAGCACGTGCTGCCGCGCACGTTCGATTTTGGCTTTCCCGTCGGCAGTGTCTGCAAGGATATCGGCCTTGCCGTCGACGAATGCCAGGCGCTCGGCGTGCCGATGTGGGTTGGCAGTGTCGCGCGCCAGGTGTGGAACTACGCCGCAATGCAGGACGGCACGGCGCGCGACATGACGGAACTCGTCAAGTACGTCGAACGCTGGTCGTCCATTGAAGGCCTCGCGGACTGAGCCGCCTTTCTTGCTGACACTGCGAGCCAGCAACACAACCACGGAGAATCACATGATCGTTGAAATGCGCATCTATCACTGCGCGCCCACACGCCTGCCAGCTTTGCTCGACCGTTTCACGTCCACCACGCTGGGCTTTTTCGAAAAATACGGCATCGAGCAGATCGGCTTCTGGACCACGCTGATCGGCCCCAGCAACCATGCGCTCACATACATGCTGAAATGGGAAAGCCTCGCTGAGCGCGAGCAGAAGTGGAACGCGTTTCAGGCCGACGCGGAATGGATCACGAAGCGCGCCGCGACGGAAGCAGAGAGGCCGATCGTCGAGCGCATCGAAAATCACTTCCTGACACCGACCGCGTTTTCCGCGCTGCGCTAAGAGAGGGATGTCATGACACAACCCAAGCGAATTGGTTTCATCGGGCTCGGCATGATGGGCGCGCCGATGGTGCAATGCCTCGTCAACGGCGGCTTCGACCTGTTCATCGACGACGCCGATGCTGCGCGCGCCGACACGCTCGCGACGCAAACGGGCGCGCAACGTCTGAACAAGGACAATGCCGCGTCACTCGACGCATTGATCACGATGCTGCCGAATTCGGCCATCGTCGAAAGCGTGCTGCTCGGCGGCGGCGCGGATGGCTGGGCGAGCCTGCTCGCGAAGGGCGCCGTCGTGATCGACATGAGTTCGTCGGAACCGGAACGCTCGCGCAAGCTTGGCTCGGTGCTCGAAGAGCGCGGCCTCGCGTATCTCGATGCGCCTGTGTCGGGCGGCGTGAAGAAAGCGAAGGAGGGGACGCTCGCGATTCTCGTCGGCGGTAGCGCAGAGGAGCTCGCGCGGTGCAAGCCCGTGCTCGAAGCGATGGGCAAGAGCATTCTGCACATCGGCGGCGCGGGCGCGGGGCATGCGGCGAAGGCGCTGAACAACTATGTGTCGGCGGCGGGACTGGCGGCGACGGTCGAGGCACTGCATGTCGCGCAGCGCTTCGGCATCGAGCCGGGGGTGATGACGGATGTGCTGAACGCATCGTCGGGCCGCAGCAACACCTCGGAAAACAAGGTGAAGCCGTTCATGTTGAGCGGCACGTTCGCCTCCGGATTCGCGCTGCAATTGATGAACAAGGATCTGAAGATCGCACGCTCGCTCGCGCAGTCGGTCGGCTATCCGATGACGCTCGGCATGACCTGCACGGCAATGTGGGACGAAGCCGCGCAACGTTCCACGCCCGCGACCGACCACACCGAAATGTACCGCCTGCTCGATGACGATGCGCACTGATATTTCTGCTCTGGAGCCTGCCATGTCACATGCCGCGCAGTTTTATATCGACGGACGCTGGGTCGAGCCCGCGTCACCACGATGGTTCGACATCATCGATCCGTCCACTGAAGCGCCGTTCGAGCGTCTCGCGCTCGGCAATGCGCAAGACGTCGAATTCGCCGTCGCCGCTGCGCGCCGTACGTTTCCCGCGTGGTCTGCGACAAGCGTGGCCGAGCGCGTCGCGATGCTGCGGCGCGTGCTGGCAATCTATGAGCGCCGCTACGAAGAATTCGCGGAGGCGATGCGCCGCGAAATGGGCGCGCCCATCTCTTTCGCGCGCAGCGGCCAGGCGGCTCGCGGCCCGGCGCATCTGAACGCGCTGATCGACGTGCTCGAGCGCTTCGAATTCGAAGAGCAGCGTGGCAACACGCGTGTCGTGCTCGAAGCGATCGGCGTGTGCGGACTGATCACGCCGTGGAACTGGCCCGTCAATCAGATCGTCGTGAAGATTGCGCCCGCGCTCGCGGCCGGTTGCACGATGGTGCTCAAGCCCAGCGAATATTCACCGCTGAGCGCATTGCTGTTCGCCGAGGTGCTGGACGAAGCGCAATTGCCCGCGGGCGTGTTCAATCTCGTGAACGGCGATGGTCCGGGCGTCGGCGAAGCGATTGCGGCGCACCCGGATATCGATATGGTTTCGTTCACGGGTTCGACGCGCGCGGGCGTGATCGTCGCGCAGTCGGCCGCGCCGACGGTCAAGCGCGTTGCGCAGGAGCTGGGCGGCAAGTCCGCGAACATCCTGCTCGATGACGCCGACCTCGAAGAAGCCGTGAAGCGCGGCGTCGCCGCGTGCTTTACGAACTCGGGCCAGTCGTGCTCGATCCCCACACGCATGCTGGTGCCGCGTCAATTGATGAACGATGCCGCGCAGATCGCGAAGCGCGCGGCGGAATCCTACCGCGTCGGGCCGACCGAAGATCCGTCCACGCAGCTCGGGCCGCTCGTCAACCGCAACCAGTTCGAACGCGTGCAGGCGTTGATCAAGAAGGGCATTGACGAAGGCGCGCGGCTTGTGACGGGCGGCACAGGGTTGCCTGCCGGCATCGAGAAGGGCTACTACGCGAGGCCGACCATCTTCGCCGACGTCACGCCCGGCATGACGATCGCGCGCGAGGAAATCTTCGGGCCGGTGCTCTCGATGATGCCCTACGACAGTGAAGAGGAAGCCATCGCGATTGCCAACGGCACCGACTATGGTCTCGCCGCTTACGTGCAATCGGGCGACATCATGCGTGCCCGTAAGGTGGCCCGTGCGCTGCGGGCGGGCGGTGTGCATCTGAACTATCCACCTGCCGATTTCAATGCACCGTTTGGCGGCTACAAGCGCTCGGGCAACGGCCGCGAGTGGGGCGAGGCAGGCCTGCGCGAATACCTGGAAACGAAGGCATTGGTCGGTTACGGCGCGGACTAAGCGGCACGCGGCCGGATGTGAACCGGACGCGTGCCAAAAAATTTTGCGTGTTTTGATTGTATGACAATCATCGTGTCAGGCAGTCTGAGTGCGCGGAGCAACTGAACGGGTTGAGCAACTGGGAGGACCTTGAAGATGGACAGCAACGAACGTTTCGACAAAGGCTTTGAAAACCGCAAGGAAGTGCTTGGCGCAGCGCACGTGGAGAAGTCGTGGGCCAACGCCGACGACTTTAACCGGCCGATGCAGAAGTACGTCACGGAGTGCTGCTGGGGCGATATCTGGGGCGACAACACGCTGCCGTTCAAGACGCGCAGCCTGCTGAACCTCGGGATGCTCACGGCGATGAGCCAGCATCACGAACTGTCCGTGCACGTGAAGGGCGCGCTGCGCAACGGCGTGACGAAGGATGAGATCCGCGCAGTGCTGATGCAGGCGGCCATCTACTGTGGCGTGCCGCTCGCGCTGGCGGCGTTCCGCGTTGCCACGGACGCGATCAAAACGTACGAAGCGGAGACTTCGACGGTTTGACGTTGCGGCGCACGCCTTCCCGGCGCGCGCAAGCAGTAGGTCGAGACGGCCCAACATCAACGTACACAGACCACGCACCGCACACAGCGGGCAATCAATGCAACTAGCTTGCATGGGACCAGAACGGTGCTCCTAAAGCGCCGGCTCTGGTCCCCAAAGGAGACAACGATGAAGACACTTACGGCGAGCGACGTCGTACAGTCCGAAGGCGAACAGACGATCGAAACGAAAAGGCGCAACGCCATCAAAGGCGCGTTCTTCTCCGAGTACATCGACATGTTCGACATTTACCTGCCCGTCGTCGTACTGTCGCCGGTGCTGGCGTTCTTCCAGCCGCCGCATCTGTCGGGCGGAATGGAGACGATTCTCGCGTCGCTGGTGTTCATCACGACGCTGCTGGGTCGGCCGATCGGCGCGCTGCTGTTCGGGATGGTCGCGGACCGCATCGGGCGCCGCAAGGCGTCGATCTGGTCGGTGTCGGGCTTCGGCGTCGTCACGCTGCTGATCGCGATGCTGCCGGGCTACGAGAGCATCGGCATCGCGTCGTACTGGGCGCTCGTGTTATTGCGCTTCGTCGACGGCATCTTTCTCGGCGGCGGCTATACGGGTGCGATGCCGCTTGCGATCGAGTATTCGAAGAAGGCGCAGCGCGGCTTCGTGGGTGGCTTCATCATCGCGGGCTTTCCCGCCGCGTATGTGTCGATCAATCTGATCGCCATGCTGATGTTCTGGTTCTTTCCGCTCAGCGGCATGCACTCGCCGTATGCGCAATGGGGCTGGCGGATTCCGTTCGTGCTGGGCGCCGTGCTCGCGGGCGCGCTGGCGATGTACTACGTTCACAAGGTCGCCGAATCGGAGATCTGGAAGAGCGAAACAGCCGAGAAGGTCGATCAGCCCGAAAAGCTGCCGTTGACGGACCTGCTGCGCGGCAAGAGCGGACGCAACCTGCTCCAGGTGCTGATCATGATGACGGGCTTCTGGCTCACGCAGAACATCATCACGATTTTCCTGCCGACGGGGCTGCTCGTGAAGACGCTGCATCTGACCGGCTTCCAGATGACGTCGACGCTGATGATCACCTACTTCGTGCTGTTCTTCAGCTATATCGGCTCGGGCATGCTCGCGCAGGTGATCGGCCGGCGGCGCTTTTTCGCCATCGTCGGCCCGCTGATCGCGACGGTAGGCGCTGCGCTGCTGTATGTGCTCGCGAACGTCGACGGGCTGTCACTGCCGGCGATCATCGCGCTGGTCTGCGTGCTCGCCGTGCTCGTCACATCGCCGTGGGGCGTGATCGTCACGTACATCAACGAACGCTTCGTCACCGATGTGCGTGCAACAGGCTTCGGCGTGGGCTTCAGCCTCTCGGTGATCATCCCGTCGTTCTACGCGTTCTACATGGACTGGCTGAGCGCGTTCATGCCGTTGCGGCTGACGTCTGTGGTGCTGCTGTGCATTGGCGGACTGATCGGCGCCGTCGGCGCGCTGATGGGACCGGAAACGAAGGATGTCGACTTCTGACGAATGACCTGACTGTAAGGGAATAGCGCAAATGAACAAGGAACGGATCGGATTCATCGGTCTCGGCAACATGGGCGGCCGCATGACGCGGCGCCTCGTCGATGCAGGCATCGCAGTGCTTGGCTACGATACTGTGCCCGGGCGCGTGGAGGCAGTGGGCGCGCAGGCCGCGTCCACGATAGCGGACGTCATGAAGTTTGCCGACGTCGTGATGCTATCTCTGCCGGACAGCAAGGTGGTCGAGGCCGTCGTCGAAGGCGAGGGCGGCGTGCTGGCGAATTGCCGCGCTGGACAGATCGTCGTCGACCTGAGCACGGCGGCGGCCAGTTCGACGATACGGCTCGCGCAGCGCTTCGCGCAAGGCGGCGTCCAGTATGTCGACGCGGGCATCTCGGGCGGCGCGACCGCCGCAGAGAAGGGCACGCTGACGCTGATGGTCGGCGGCGAAGCGAGCGCTGTCGCAGCGCTCGAATGGGCCTTCGCGCCGATCGCCACGAAGGTCGCGCACATGGGCGAAAGCGGTGCGGGCCATACGACCAAGCTGCTGAACAACTTCCTCAACGCGGTGAGCCTCGCGGCGAGCGCGGAAGTGATGGTGGCGGGCAAGAAGGCGGGACTCGATCTGCATTTGCTGCTCGATGTGCTCAACAGCAGCAGCGGTGTGAACTTCGCGACGCTGAACCGCTTTCCGAAGATCGTCGACGGCGATTATCTGGAAGGCGGCCTGACGGGCAAGTTGATGACGAAGGACGTCGTGCTCTACGTCGACCGCGTGCGCGAGCTGGGCGTGGTGTCGCTGAACGCGTCGGGGCCGCTCGCGAGCTTTGGCCTCGGCACGGCGCTCGGCTATGGCGATGTGATCAGCAACCGGGTCGTCGATGCGATCGGCGACGTTTCGGGCGGCGTGCGGCTGTTCGATGGAAAGCGGAAAGTTTGACGAGAAGAGGAGACGCAGTCATGAAAGTTTTTCACGGCAGGGCAGAAGGCAGGATGTCGGAGCAGCGCGGCGAAACGTTCTCGGGTACGGTGTGGGCCGACCCCGTGATGCCGACGACCGACGGCGTGACCGTCAACACGGTGTTCTTCGCGCCGCGCGGCCGCACCTACTGGCACACGCACGAGCAGGGCCAGGTGCTGCAGGTGACGGCGGGCAAGGGCTGGATCTGCAAGGAAGGCGAGGCGCCGCAGGAAATCCGCCAGGGCGACATCGTGTTCATCGGACCCAACGAGCGCCACTGGCACGGCGCGAGCGACGGCAGCTACATGGTTCATATCGCCACGTCGATCGGCAAGTCGATTTGGCAGGAAGAAGTGTCGGAGGCCGACTACCCGAAGGGGCTCGACGCACGCTGACGCAAATTTCGGAACGCGGCGCGGGCCGCGTTCCGTGCGCGCAGCCATTTGACCATCGCCATCACGAGGAACGACTGAATGAATCAGGCAGACCAGCCGGCGCGCGAGCCACGCAAGCCGCAGCAGATCAAGGACGATTTCGTGCGCGTGCACGGCGGCTGGAGCGCCGCATGGGACAGCATGCTTCGTCTCGACGCGGGCTTTGTCGATGCCTATGTTCAGTTGTCCGCGGTGCCGCAGCGAAGTAATCATCTCGGCGACAAGGTGCGCGCCTTCATCGCGCTTGCCGCCGACGCGTGCGCAACGCAGCTATACGGCCCCGGTGTCGCGCATCATCTGGAGCGCGCGCTCGCATTCGGCGCGACGCGTGAAGAACTGATGGAAGTGCTGGAGCTGATCAGCACGATCGGCATTCATACGAGCAATGTCGGCGTGCCCGTACTGCTCGAAGTGCTCGAAGAAGAAGGGCTGCGCGCGGGACCTGCACCGCTCGACGAACGGCGCCGCGCGCTGAAGGAAGCGTTCGAAAAGAATCGCGGCTATTGGCATCCGACATGGGAAGGCCTGCTCGAGTTCGACCCCGACTTCTTCGAGGCGTATGTCGTGTTTTCGTCGGTGCCATGGCGCACGGGCGTGTTGAGCCCGAAGATCAAGGAATTCATGTATTGCGCGTTCGACGCGTCGTCGACGCATCTGTACGTACCGGGGCTCAAGCTGCACATGCGGAACGCGTTGCGCTACGGCGCGAGCGCGGAAGAACTCATGGAATTGCTCGAGATCGTCAGCACCACCGGCATTCACGGCGCGGAACTCGGCGCGCCGCTGCTCGAGGCGGCGCTGGAGAAACGGCGCGCGACGGCGACGTCCTGAGATGCCGATCGAAGACGACAGCACGAAGCTGGCGCACGGCACGGCGCGCGCATCCACGCGGCCAGCCAGGACGCCGTGCGTACGCGAGCCCAACTCGATGTACCGGGCGCTCCAGATGTCGCCGCTGTCGCGGCTAGCGTCGAATGGGAACGAGCAGGCGCACGTCCGCGCGTCCGCGATTCTGGGCCACAACTAGACGAGGTCCGCATGGCGGAATGCGCAACGCTCGTGGTCCTGCGCCACGCCCAGTCGGAATGGAATCGCACGAACCGCTTCACGGGCTGGATGGACGTGCCGCTCTCGGAGCTGGGCATCGCGCAGGCGACACGCATCGGCGAGCAGATGCGCGCGCGGTCGATGCGGTTCGATCTGGCCGTGACTTCGGTGCTGAGCCGCGCGGGGCACTCGCTCGATCTGATCATCGGACGGTGCGGCGCGCCCAGTCGGCCTGTCGTGCGTTCGTGGCGGCTGAACGACCGCCACTACGGCGCGCTGACGGGCATGGGCAAGGACGCTGCCGCAGCGTCGTACGGCGCGGCACAGGTACACATATGGCGGCGCGGCTTCGCCGCGGCGCCGCCGCCGCTCGACGCGCAACGGCAGCAGGCCATCGTCATGCAATTCGACGAGGCGTCGCTGCCGCACCCCGACGCGCTGCCGCGCACCGAGAGCCTGCGCGATACGCTCGATCGCGTGCTGCCGTTATGGGAAAGCACTGTGACACCCGCGTTACGCAAAGGTGAATCGGTGCTGATGGTCGCGCACGGCAACGCGTTGCGCGCCCTGTTCAAGCATCTGGACGGAATCGACGATATGCAGATCCCTTCGCTCGAAGTCGCGCATGCCGAGCCGCTCGTGCTCCGGTTCGACGAAAGCCTGCGAATCGTATCGCGCACCGGGCTCGGCTCCCTGCCGCGATGACGCGAGCCCGACGCGCATTCGCCGATGCGGATTTATACGCACCGACCGCTTGAAACGGGCGGCCGTGAAGTATCATATGGGTTGGATTTTTGTCGGACGGGAAGACAATAATGTCGACTGATATGGGGTTGATCCGGCCTGAGACGCTGCGTCACCAGGTCGAAAACGTGCTGCGGCAGGCGATCATGAGCGGCCGCTTCGCGCCGGGCGCGCGGCTGATCGAGCGTGAACTGTGCGAGACGCTGGGCGTGAGCCGGACCTCCGTGCGCGAGGCGTTGCGCAAGCTGGAGGCCGAAAAGCTCGTGCGCAACGTGCCGCACAAGGGGCCCGTGGTCGCGGTGATGTCGCGCGACGAGGCGGTCGAACTCTATGCGCTGCGCGCCTTGCTGGAGGGCTTTGCGGCGCACGAGTTCGCACGGCTTGCCAGCGACGAGGCCATCGCGCAATTCGGCGAGGCGGCGAAGATGCTGCGCGCCCAGGCGACGGCGCAGGACCAGGATGGCGTGCTCAAGGCCAAGGCGGCGCTCTACGACGTGCTGCTCGACAACTGCGGCAACCATCTCGTGAAGGAAATCCTCAACAGCCTTTACTCGCGCGTGAATCTGCTGCGCGCGACTTCGCTGATGCATCCCGAACGGCTGCCGAGCAGCCTGCGGGAAATCGACAAGCTCCACAAGGCGCTGAAGTCGCGTGACGCGGACGAGGCGCAGGAACTGGCCCGGCAGCACGTGTTGAATGCGGAAAAGGCGGCGTTGCGTATGCTGGGCGAGCAGGACGAAGACGATGTTTCTGTGTGACTCCATATCCGCTGGGACTTGCCTTCAGCCCTCACTTTGGCGCTGTCTCCGAAGGGTGCGTTAGACGCGCGCTTTCGTCATTTTGGCCAAGCACCTGTGTGTGCAAATCGGCTTTTCGTCCACGAGGACGTCTACGAAAAGTTTGACTCGAGGCTAGCCTCGAAGGCGACTGCACTTCATATCGGCAATGGCTTCGCGGACGGCGTACACATCGTTTCGCTCATCAGCGACTCCGCAGTGGTGCACATTGAAGAATTGGTGAAGCAGGCGGTCCTGTCCGGCGCGAAGGGCGCTTTGCGGTTGGCGTCCCGGTCGACCTACTTTCGGCCCACAGTACTGACAGCCGTCGATCAG
>NZ_CAJMYY010000062.1:0-14523 GCF_905220185.1 Paraburkholderia sp. J11-2
GAACAAGCATTCACGGGTCCACACGCTCCCTGACGAATTCGGCACGGATGCTCATGTGCACATCGTCGCCGACAGCGGAGGACCATTTTGTTAGCCCGAAAGCTGCACGGCTGAAATGGCCGTCGGCGGAGAAGGCCAGCGTTTGGCGAGTGCCCGTCGGCTCGTGCGGGTCTGAGTCGAAGGTGACTGTGAGTGTGACGGGACGTGTCGTCGTGCGGATCGTTAGGTCACCTGTCAAAAGGCAATTCAGCGGACCGGTCCGGACAAGGCGAGTGCTGACGAAGTGAATGGCCGGATAGTGCATCACGTCCAGCATGCCACCGCCTTCAACAATTCCGGTGACAAACGGCGCGTTCGCTTCAAGGCTTGTCGCGTCGATCGTCACCATGACCCGGCCTGAAGCCACGCCCTCGAAACCATCGAGCTCGGCACCTATGCGGCTGAAGTGCATCGTGAGACTCGAGTGCCAGACGTTCGTGACGTCGAACGTCACACCCGAACGGCCTGGATCGAGTCGATACTGAGCCAGCGGAGAAGACACATCGACCGGATCGGCGCTAACCCCGGCCGCCGCACACGCAGTGCAGACAAACGTCGCAATTGCAATTGCGTGTGGCCTGAGACGACCGATGGACAGGCCACGTCGACAGATGGGGTTACGTTCCCGCACGCTCTACCTCCACTTTTCGGGATGCCCGCCAAGCGCGCTGCAGAAGTCGACAGCTATCGTGCGCAATTGACCCTCAGCCATCTGTGCTCGAGTCACTCGCACGGCCCCGTGACGTGCTGAGGGCACCGGGAAAACGCTCCGCATGCCCTCTTTATTCCGTTGCGTTTGAAAGCCGAAGCATTTTGTTGTGAATCTGTAAGGAAAAAATCTTCAGCAGCTGTGGAATAGGCATGCATGTGCGAGGTTTACCCACCAACACGGTGCGACCTCGGAACGAGCGAGCCGGGTCTGATCGCAGACGAACCACTTCCACGAAGCCTGCAAATGAGCCGAACGATAATTCAGCCTCTCTGGGTCCGCACGACACACTGGATCAACGCGGTGGCGGTCGTGCTGATGGTGACAAGCGGCTGGCAGATTTACGATGCCTCGCCTGTCTTTGCGCGACTGACGTTTCCCGCGAGCGTGACACTGGGCGGATGGCTGGGCGGCGCATTGCAGTGGCACTTCGCGATCATGTGGTTGCTGGTCGCGAATTATCTCGTCTACATGTTCCTCAACATCCTGTCGAAGCGCCTCTGGAGAAAGCTTCTGCCGATCCGTCCCGGGGCGCTAGCAAGGGATCTTTCCGCCGCGCTGCGCGGCAAGCTGAAGCATGAGGATCTGGCGCGCTACAACGCCGTTCAAAAGCTGGCATATGTGGTGGTGATTGCGGATATCGCGATCGTGATCCTTTCCGGGTTGGCGGTCTGGAAATCGGTTCAGTTCCCCCTGCTGCGAACGCTCATGGGGGGATACGACAACGCGCGTGTCGTCCACTTCTTCGCCATGAGCATTCTCGTAGCGTTTTTCGTCGTGCACGTCGTCATGGTCGCATTCGTGCCGCGCTCGCTGCTCCTGATGATTCGCGGACGGTAATTGCCCATGCGCTCCGGCAAAAGACAACCCAATGCCTTTCTCGTCTCGAACGCAGATTCGATCATCAAGGACGCGCGTAGCGAATTAAAGAGTCCCGCGCGCAGATTGCTCGGCAGACAGATACTCACGCTCGGCGGCATTGCCATGCTTTCGGGCTGCGATCTCTCGAGCGACAAGTCGGTGAATACCATGCTGCGCAAGATGTCGTTCTTCAACGACCGCGTGCAGGCGCTGCTCTTCGATCCGAACAAGATGGCGCCGACGTATCCAGAGTCGATGATCACGCGGCCTTTCCCGTTCAACGCGTTCTATGACATCGACGACGTACCGGAAGTCGATCCCGCGACCTGGCGGCTCCAGGTAGGCGGACTCGCGAACGGCAAACGCACATGGACGCTCGCCGAACTGCAAGCGATGCCCCAGGAAAGTCAGATCACACGTCATATCTGCATCGAGGGATGGAGTGCGATTGGACATTGGGGCGGCGTACGCTTTTCCGAATTCCTGCGCCGCGCCGGAGCAGACATGACTGCGAAGTACGCCGCGCTCCATTGCGCCGATAACTACTGGACCAGCATCGATATGCCGACAGCGCTGCACGCGCAGACGTTGCTGACGTTGACCTACGACGGGGACGTGCTGCCGCCGAAATACGGCTTTCCCGCGAAGCTGCGCATGCCGACCAAACTCGGCTACAAAAATCCCAAGCACATCGTCGCAATCACAGTGACGAACGAGTATCCCGGCGGTTATTGGGAGAACCAGGGATACAACTGGTTTGGCGGTTCCTGAAGGGGAATCGGCCTTTTCCTCAACGCGTATCTGCTATACGGAGTATTCATGACCATTCGACTGAAAGTTGGCGCGGCCATTGCCGCAATGGCGCTTGCCGGCGGCGCGCTGGCACAAACGCCCGATGCCAAGCCAACGCGTATTCGCGGCAATGTCGTGTCTCTCGACGGCGATGTTCTCAAGGTCCATCGCCGCAGTGGCGATACGGTCTCGATCGCCCTCGCGGCAAATGTTCCCGTGTCGGCCGTCAAGGCGATGCAGCTCTCCGACATCAAGCCGGGAACGTTCGTCGGCACGGCCGCGACGACCGGCACGGACGGCAAGCTGACTGCAACGGAAGTCGTCGTTTTCCCGGAAGCCGCACGCGGCACGGGGGAGGGCCACTACGCGTGGGACCTCGGCCCGAACAGCACGATGACCAATGCGAATGTCGATACCGTCGTGCAGGGCACGGACGGCCGCAATCTCAAGCTGTCGTACAAGGGCGGCAGCAATGAGGTAACGGTGCCGCCGAATGTACCCATCGTCACGTTCATGCCGGCGGCGCGCGCAGATCTGGCGCCGGGCAAGCAAGTCTTCGTGGTCGCGAAACCCGGGTCACAGGGCACGTATGCCGCGCAGCGCGTGGTGGTCGAAAAAGACGGCGTCGTCCCGCCAATGTAAGCGACAGCGTCGCGGCTCTCCCACCTGGGCGATGACTTTTGCCGAAGCATGCTCATCGCCAGGTCGGAATGAGGGATGCTGCGAGCAGCACGCCCATCGCGAGATTGAGCATGCGCCAGTGACGCGGCGTTCGAAAGAACCGCGCGAGTAGCACGCCGAGCGCACACCAGAGTGCGAGCGACGCGCACGCAGCAACGCCGAATGCCGTGCCGAGCAGCATCGCGAGGCGGTTCGGATTGTTCGCGAACAGCGTGAACGACGCTGCCGCACCGACCGTCATCGCCCAGCTTTTTGGGTTGAGCCAGAGCAGCAGCAAACCGTTGACGAGCGTAACCGGACGCGCGGGGCCGTTGCCTGCACCCGGCGGCCCGCTACGCGCGATGCGCCACGCGAGCCACAACAGATACGCAGTGCCGAGCACCTTCACCGCCGTTTGCAGCGACGGGAGGGCGAGCAGCAAACCGCCTAGTCCAAGTGCAGCGACCGCAGCGAGCAAGGCAAGGCCTATCGCGATGCCTAGCATCAGTGGGATCGAACGTACGAAGCCGAAGCGCGCGCCCGACGCGGTGGCGAGCGTGGTAGCGCCGCCGGGCGTCACGGTCGAGACGGCGACGAAAAGCACGAGCGGCAGAATCGAGGTCATGGGTGCCCATCTGCGTGAGTGAGAGGTGCACTGTACGGATCGGCAACGCATCGTGAAAGGTAATAATATTGATGCGCTCCATTACGCGGAATAATGCATCGATGAGCCGGAACCTGGACCTCGACCTCATACGTACCTTCGTTGCCGTTGCCGATAGCGGCAGCATGACGGTTGCCGCGAATTTGCTGCACATGACGCAAGGCGCCGTGAGCCAGCAGGTGAAGCGCCTCGAAGACGTGCTGGATTGCCTTTTATTCGTACGCAAGACGCGCAAGCTGGAGCTTTCGCGCGAGGGCGAGGTGTTTCTCGTGAAAGCGCGCCAACTGCTGCGGCTCAACGATGAAATCTGGGCCGACATGACCGGCCAGCCGCTGCGTGGCGCGCTGCGTGTGGGCGTGCCTTACGACCTCGTGACGCGGCTCGCGCCCGCCATGAAGGCATTTGCCGAAGCCCATCCACACGTCGACATATCGCTGGTCTGCGCGGCTTCACCGGAACTCAGCGACGCAGTCGATAGCGGTCATGTGGACGTGTCGTTGCTCGAATATGTCGCGAGCGAAGCCGCGGGCGAAGTGGTCGGCATCGAGCCCCTGGTGTGGGTCAATGGGCGCGGCAGCGATGCGTGGCGCAAGCGGCCATTGCCACTGTCGATGGTGGACGAGCACTGTGCGTTCCGGCAGGTTGTACTCGGCGCGCTCGCGGACAAGGGCATTGCGTGGCGCACCGTGTTCGAGAGCGGCAACATCGAGGCGACCGCTGCGACGGTGCGCGCGGGCCTTGCGATCACGGCCTGGCTCGCCTCCACGGTGCCGGTCGGTGTGGAGATGCTCACGCCTGAAGCAACCGGCTTGCCTGCGCTGCCTGCGTTCGCGATCTGCCTGCGATTTCCAGCGACAGTTCAACCCGCAGCGCAGGAATTCGCGCGCTACGTGCGCGAATCGATGGCGAGTGAATCAGGCGCCCGGCGCACGCAGCTAGCGAACATTGCGTGACGCACCCTACAAGCGCTACGGCAGCGTCTGCTGGGCGCGAAGCTGGTGAAAGCCTTCAACCACCTGCCTGCGGCCACGCTGGCACAGGGGCCAACGCCGCCGCATGGCGGGATGCGGCTCGAGGCATCCCGCCAACTAAGGCGCGATCCAGGTGCCGCGCCATTTCCCTTCATCAAACACGAGACTGGCCCGCATATGCCCCGCGGGATTCAGATCGAGGTAGTCGATTCTCGATACGGTCACTTCGACCAGGCAGAAGTTTTCGAACCCGTCTGTTGGGTCGAGATCTTCGCCATGCGCCGCAGCATGCGTTTCAGCGGGAGACGCAACCGGCGTCGCGGGCGCAAGCGGCGTGCGATAGACGATCAACGTTCGAGGTCGGCTTGCGTTCCATGCCGCTCTCGTTTCCGACGGCGCCTCGACAAGTCGTGCAACGCCATAGAGTCGTATTTGCACTCCAGCGTCAAGATCGCAGCCGATAAGCGATATGCGCGAGTCGCGCCGCAATTCAGCCACTTTCGTAGAGCGCACGTCGGTATGAAACATGACTGCACGCTGCTCGCGAGCGGCGCGTCGCAGCACAACCGTCCGCACGGCGGGTGCGCCGTCCAGCCCGATCGTCGCGGCCTGCAGCATCGTAAAGGGCGAGCGCTCCTTGCCGGCGTTTGCGCAGGCGTGCAGGCGTGCCCAGACCGCGTCGACGATCTGATCCATATCTGGCGCGTTACAGACCACGCACGATACCGCCATCGACTCGGATGTTTTGCCCCGTGATGTACCCCGCAGCATCCGACAAGAGGAACGCCACTGTTTGCGCGATCTCCTGTGTCTTGCCGAAGCGGCCAACCGGAATGCGGGCGACGATCTCGGGCGTTTCGGGCCAACTGTCGATAAATCCCGGCAGAACGGAATTGATTCGAATATTGTCCTTGGCGTAGCGATCGGCGTAGAGGCGTGTGAACGAACTCAACGCGGCGCGTAGCGCAGAAGAAACGGGCATGGCCTGCTCGGGCGCATCGGCGGCGAAGCTCGAAATATTCACCACCGCGCCGCCGCCTTGTTCGAGAAATGCAGGCGTCACACGGCGCAGCACGCGGGCGACGTTGAGCACGATGAGATCGAGCCCGAGATGCCACTGTTCGTCGGCGATAGAAAGCAGATCGCCCTTCGGTGGGTGCCCCGTGTTGTTCACCACGGCGTCGATGCGGCCGTACTTTTCGAGCGTTTCGCTAACGAACCGGTCGATACAGTCCGGATCGGTTACCGAGCCCGTAAAGCCGAATCCGCCCAGCTCTTTCGCCAGTTCGGCCGCGCTGCCAGAGGGCGACATCAAGGCCAGGCGGTAGCCACTGGCTGCCAGTTCGCGCGCGATCGCCGCGCCCATGCCCTTGCCGGCCGCCGTGACGAGTGCTACTTTTTCTACTGCCATGTTGCTCTCTCCTTGAATGGATTCAGCGCCGCAGCGCTGCGCTGCATGGGACTTCGTGCAGAAACTGTATGGCGTTATGATTGAATTGTCGAATGATGTTTATTATGGTCTGACAATAAAATTTCTACTGGCTCGCTATTGAACCGCTGCTGGCGAATTGCCGACTTTTCAGTAGCCAATATATCCGTTGAAGCACTCATTGAAGCCACGCCATCTGCCGCCGCTGAATGCGCTCCGCGCGTTCGACGCATCCGCCCGGCACCTCAATTTCCGGCTCGCGTCGGAGGAACTCGGCGTGACGCAGGGCGCCGTCGCGCAACAGGTACGGGTGTTGGAGGAAGCCCTGAATTTGCCCCTTTTCGCAAGGGGGCCGCGGGGGCTTGCGCTCACGACCGAGGGGCATACTTACTTTGCTGCCGTCCAGCGGGCGCTCACGATCGTCGCCGACGCGACCGAGGCGCTGAACCGGCGTTCGACGTCCCTCACGATCAGCACGACGCCGTCATTTGCTTCGAAGTGGCTGATACCCAGGCTAGCAGAGTTTGCCGAAACACATCCGGAAATCGACGTCCGGATTATTGCTGATGCAACGCTGTGCAACTTCAAATCCGATGGCGTGGATATCGCGGTTCGGCTCGGCAAGCCACCGTTCGCGAAAGGTCTCGTCAGCGACCTGCTATTTCCGCTACAGGTGTTCGCCGTAGCCAGTCCGCAGCTGCTCAAGCACGACTGCCCGGTGCGCATGATCGCGGACCTGGAAAACTATGTGCTGCTGCACGATTCTCATGACCTGTGGCCGGAGTTTTTCAACGCACTGGGCTACGCAAACGGCATCGACACGCTGAAAGGGCCGCGCTTCAGTCAGTCGTCGCTTGCCATCGACGCCGCCATTGCGGGGCAGGGCATCGCGCTCACGAGCGAGCATCTTGTCGAGCGCGATATCGCAGCCGGAAGATTGCAACGCCTGTTCGACTTTTCGCTGCCACTGTCGCTCGGTTATTACGTGGTCCTCCCCCAGGGCAGCGTGCGATGGGAGACAAGCCAAAAGCTTCGCACCTGGCTGCTCGCCCAATTCCATCTGGCTTCGAAAGCGGCTCCTTAGCGCATTGACGCAGGCGTTCGCCGTCCGCAAGTTCTGCGCCAACATCCGCATCGCAACGCAGCGTGCGAGCGTGCAATGCCTCGCCGTGGGGCAGATCGTGCGCACGCATTCATCGTTCGATCACCTTACCGGTGCATAATGACTGAACCGCCGATGCAGTCGATGACTATCCGCCAAGGAGTTCGTCATGCTAGCGAGGAACGAAGAATTCGTCGCCCATCTGCTCTCCGACGTCGTGGAATTTGCGCGGGCGCGCTTGCCCGAGCCTACGTTCCAGATCGTCGAACCTTTCCTGCGGCACTACTACGATTTCGCCGACGCTGAAGATCTGCGCAGCCGCAGCATTGCCGACCTCTACGGCGCTGCCATGGCGCACTGGCGAACCGCGCAGCGCTTTGTGCCGGGCAGCGAGCGCATGCAGGTCTACAACCCGATCCTCGAACAGCATGGTTGGCATTCGGACCACACGGTCATTGAAATCGTCAACGACGACATGCCGTTTCTCGTCGATTCGGTTTCCATGGCCGTCAACCGCCTGGGTCTTGCGCTGCATTCCGCGCTGCACCCTGTATTCCGGATCTGGCGCGACAAGGACGGCGCAATTGAGCGCGTCGGCGAGGCCGGCGCCAGCGCCGGTGACGGGCAATCGCAACTCGCGTCGTTCATCCATTTCGAAGTCGACCGCTGCGGCGACGCAGCAAAGCTCGACGAATTGCGCCGCGATATAACCAAGGTGCTTGGCGACGTGCGGGCGTCCGTAGAAGACTGGCCGAACCTCCTCGAGGCCGCGCGCACCACCATCAAGACGATGAAAGCGCGCGAAACGAGCGCAGAGGACATCGAAGCGCGCGCATTTCTCGAATGGATGGTGGCCGACCATTTCACGTTCCTCGGCCAACGCGATTACGCGCTGGTTTCGCACGACGGCGGCTATGCCCTGCGCGGCGTGGAAGGCTCGGGTCTGGGCATTCTGCGCGAATCGCTGCGCGCGCCGGGCACGCCCGACATCACGCCGTTGCCTCCTGCGGCGCAAGAGATCATCGCAGGCGCGTGGCCCATTTTCCTGACGAAAGCGAACTCGCGCGCGACCGTCCACCGGCCTGGCTATCTCGACTACGTGGGCGTGAAGCTCGTCGGCGCGGATGGCAAGGTGTGCGGCGAGCGCCGCTTCGTGGGCCTCTACACGTCGACGGCCTATATGGTGTCCACCGCCGAAATCCCGATCGTGCGGCGCAAATGCGCGAATATCGTGCGGCGCGCGGGTTTTCTGCCCAAAGGCCATCTCGGCAAATCGCTGGTGACGGTGCTAGAGACTTATCCGCGCGACGAGCTGCTGCAGGCGAGTGAAGACGAACTTTTCGACATCGCGCTCGGCGTGCTGCGCTTGCAGGAACACCAGCGCACGCGCTTATTTGTGCGGCGCGACCGTTTCAATCGCTTCGTTTCGTGCCTCGTATATGTCTCGCGCGACAAGTACAACACCGATTTGCGGCGGCGCATTGCGAACCTGCTCGTGGAGGCGTTCAACGGCGTTTCCGTGGAGTTCACGCCGCTGCTTTCGGAGTCGGCCATTGCGCGGATTCATTTCGTCGTGCACGCCGAGCCCGGCACGATGCCCGAAGTCGACACGAACGAACTGGAAGCGCGGCTCGTGCAGGTCACGCGCCGCTGGCAGGACGACCTGGCCGACGCGCTGCTCGACGCATTCGGTGAAGAGCAGGGCACGCGTCTGCTGCATCGCTACGCCGATTCGTTTCCGCCCGGCTATCGCGACGACTACCCCGCACGCACGGCGGTACGCGACATCGAACTGATCGAGCGCGTGCAGGGAACACAGCGCATCGCAATGAATCTGTATCGGCCCATCGAGGCGGGGCCGCGTACGTTCCGCTTCAAGGTGTATTGTGCGGGCGACGCCATTGCGCTCTCGCGCAGCCTGCCGATGCTCGAACATCTCGGCGTGCGCGTAGACGAAGAGCGGCCCTATGTGATCGAGGCGCCGTCCTGTGAGCCCGCGTGGGTCCACGATTTCGGCCTTGAACTTGCGGACGATGCCGAATTCGATATCGAGCGCGTGAAGAGCCTGTTCGAAGACGCGTTCGAAAGCGTGTGGACCGCGCGCATCGAAAACGACGATTTCAACCGGCTGGTGCTGCGCGCCTACCTGAGCGCGCGCGAAGTCACGATCTTGCGTGCCTATGCGAAGTATCTGCGCCAGGTGGGCTCGACCTTCAGCGACGCCTATATCGAGCGCGCGCTAACTGGAAATCCGGCGATCGCAAGGCAGTTCGTCGAACTGTTCGTACTCCGTTTCGATCCGCGCGATGCAGCGGCGCGTGAGGAACGCACGGAGCTCATGCTCAAGGCCATCGAAAGCGCGCTGGACCAGGTGCCCAATCTCGACGAAGACCGCATCCTGCGCCAGTTCCTCGGCGTGATCAACGCCACGGTGCGCACGAACTATTTCCGGCGCGAAGCGAATGGCGCAGAGCGGCCCTCGCTCTCGTTCAAATTCGATCCGTCGAAGGTGCCCGGCCTGCCCGAGCCCAAGCCCATGTTCGAGATCTGGGTCTATTCGCCGCGCGTGGAAGGCGTGCATTTGCGCGGCGGACGCGTTGCGCGCGGCGGCCTGCGCTGGTCGGATCGCCGCGAGGACTTTCGCACTGAAGTGCTCGGCCTCATGAAAGCCCAGATGGTGAAGAACGTCGTGATCGTGCCGGTGGGATCGAAGGGCGGCTTCGTCGTGAAGAACCCGCCGCCGGCGAGCGAGCGCGAAGCGTGGATGCGTGAAGGCGTAGCGTGCTATCAAACCTTCCTGCGCGGCCTGCTCGATCTCACCGACAATCTCGTGAACAACGCGATTCAGCCGCCGCCCGATGTCGTGCGCCACGACCCCGACGACCCGTACCTCGTCGTGGCCGCCGACAAGGGCACGGCGACGTTCTCGGACTATGCGAACGCGATATCCGTCGAATACGGCTTCTGGCTCGACGACGCCTTCGCCTCGGGCGGCTCGGTGGGCTACGACCACAAGAAGATGGCGATCACGGCGCGCGGCGCGTGGGAGTCGGTCAAGCGGCACTTCCGCGAAATGGGCGTGGATACGCAGGCCACCGATTTCACCGTGGTCGGCATCGGCGACATGTCGGGCGACGTGTTCGGCAACGGCATGCTGCTTTCGCCGCATATCAAACTCGTCGCGGCGTTCGATCACCGGCACATTTTCCTCGACCCCAACCCCGATCCGGCCGTGAGTCTCGCCGAACGGGCGCGGCTTTTCGCGCTCGAACGCTCGAGTTGGGCCGACTACGATCCCGCCACGATTTCGGCTGGCGGCGGCGTGTTCGCGCGCACCATGAAAACGATCCCGCTCTCAGCCGCGGTCCGAACGGCGCTCGGCATCGAGGCGGCGGCACTCTCGCCAACCGAGTTGATTCGCGCGATCCTGCTGGCGAACGTCGATCTGCTCTATAACGGCGGCATTGGCACTTATGTGAAGGCCGCGCGCGAGACCAACTTGCAGGTCGGCGACCGCGCCAACGACGCCGTGCGCGTGAACGGCTCGGAGCTGCGTTGCAAGGTCGTGGGCGAGGGCGGCAATCTCGGGGTCACGCAGCTGGGCCGGATCGAATTCGCCCAGCATGGCGGCCGCATCAACACCGATGCGATCGACAACTCAGCAGGCGTGGATTGTTCGGACCACGAAGTGAACATCAAGATCCTGCTCGGAATCGTGGTCGCCGACGGCGAGATGACAACGAAGCAGCGCAACACCTTGCTGGCGGAGATGACCGACGAAGTCGGCCTGCTGGTGCTGAGCGACAACTACTACCAGACGCAGGCGCTTTCGATCGCGGGCCGCTACGCCGTGGAGCTGCTCGACGCCGAATCGCGCCTGATGCGCTGGCTCGAACGCGCAGGACGTCTGAATCGCCATATCGAATTCCTGCCGACCGACGACGAAATCGCCGAACGCCAGGTCGCCAAACTCGGGCTCACGTCGCCGGAGCGGGCCGTGCTGCTCGCGTACAGCAAGATGTGGCTCTACGATGCACTGCTCGATTCGTCCGTGCCGGAAGATCCGCTCGTTGCGAACCTGCTGATCGACTATTTCCCGCAGCCGCTGCAGCAGCGCTTTAGCGAACCGATGCATCGGCATCCGCTGAGGCGTGAAATCCTGGCGACGCATTTGACGAACGCGCTTGTGAACCGCGTGGGTTGCGAATTTGTGCACCGCTTGATGGAGGAAACCGATGCGCAGCCCGGCGAAATCGTGCGCGCGTGCGTCATGGCACAGGACGTATTCGGCCTCAACGATATCTGGCGCGCCATCGACGCGCTCGACAACCGGGTCGCCGACGACGTGCAGGCGCGCATGTTTGTCGCCGTCGCGCGGCTGCTCGAACGCGCGGCGTTATGGTTCCTGCGGCACCTGCACGCGGCTGTGGTCAGCAACGACGGCGTGAGTACGCTGCTGGCGCGTTGCCGCGACGCCGTGCAGCGCCTCGCGCCGCAATTGCCGGCGCTGTTGCCTGAAACAGATCTCGAAGCGCTCTCGGCACGCCAGGGTGAACTCGTGAACGCCGGTGTTGAAAATGCCCTCGCACTGCGCGTGGCTAGTGGCGATATTTCAGTAGCACTGCTCGACATTGCCGATGTGGCTGCCGCGTGCGATCAACCGCTCGAGCGCGTTGCGGCAGTGTATTTCGCCTTGGGTACGCGGCTCAATTACGGCTGGATTAGCGAGCGAGCCGCGACCTTGCCCACGCCGACGCATTGGGACACCATGGCGCGCGCGGCGGCGCTTGCCGAGGTGGCGCACCTCAAGCGCGCGCTGACCACGAGCGTGCTTGCGCAAGGCGCCGATTCCGCGGACCCGCAAACGCTTGTGGACGCATGGTGCGCGCAGCACGAGGCAGCGCTCGAACGTTATGCGCAGTTGCTTACGGAGCTGCGCGCGTCCACTGGCGTGAGTCTTTCGGTGCTGCTCGTTATCGTGAGAGCGATGGCGGCCCTCGAAAGGGGCTGAGGACCTGAACGACGGCGCCGCAAGCGGCCGCTCAAGCGGCGGCCGCTTCGGTCACCGCGTGCGTGCTCGCCACGGCCGCCGCATGCTCGCGAATCAGACGATAGACCGTTTCGCCGGGCACCGTCTCCGACTCGAGCAACTGATCGGCGATCGCGCGCAGCACCGGCTCGTTCGCACGCAGCAACGCGAAACACGCGTCGTTGAGTTCGTGCAGCAGCGCGTTGGCGTGCTCGATCGCGCTCTTTAACTGCAAGCCCGCGACCTGCTGCGGCAGCGCGGCGAGGCTGAACAGATTTCCGTCCGCGTTGAAGCCGTGCTTCGATACCATATCGAGGCTGATGCGCGAAGCCTCCTGCAGATCCTGCGCCGCGCCGCTCGATGCTTCGCTGAACATGAGCAGTTCCGCGTTGCGGCCGCCCAGCAGCACCTGGATCTCGTTGCGCATTTCCGTCTCGCGATACAGGTACTTGTCCTGCGTTTTCGTGATCAGCGCCACGCCCAGCGCGCCGCCGCGCGGCAAAATCGTGACTTCTTCGAGCACGCCAGTGCCGAGGAGGGCGGCGACGAGGCCATGTCCCGCTTCATGGATCGCAATGCGCGTGCGCTCGTCGTCCGAAAGCGCGCGCTCGGCGCCGTTGACGTCGCCAATGCGCGCAATCTTGATCGCTTCGAGAAAATCCACCGCGGCCACTTCCTGCTTGCCGGCCTTGCGCGCGACGAGACCCGCCTGATTCACGATCATCGAGAGCGTGGCCGGCGAAAGGCCCGTGGTTAGCCGCGCGAGCTGGTTGAAATCGATGTCGTCGGCTTTCGTCTTCAGATTGCCGGCGTAGAAGCGCAGAATCTCGGCGCGATCCTCCAGGTCGGGCAGACGCACCTGCACCGTGCGGTCGAAACGGCCGGGGCGGCGCAGCGCTTCGTCCAGATTGTCCGGGTGATTGGTCGCGGCGACGATGATCACGCCTTCGTTCGATTCGAACCCATCCATCTCCGCGAGCAGCTGGTTGATGATGCGGTTGCTTTCCGCCTCGACCGGGCCGCCGCCGGTGTCGGTCCGCTTGCCGAGACCGTCCGCCTCGTCGATGAAGATGACCGTGGGCGCGTTCTTGCGCGCGAGTTCGAACAGGCGCTTGACCTTCTGAATGCCCACGCCGTAATACTTCGCGCTGAAATAGCTGCCAGTGATGGCGATGAAGTTCGCGCCGCATTCGCCTGCAAGCGCCTGCGCGAGGCGCGTCTTGCCGACGCCCGGGCCACCGGTCATCAGCACGCCGCATGGCGCGCGCACGCCCATGCCCGTGAACTGCGCCGGCTCGGTGAGCCACGCACGCACGTCGGCGAGCGCGGCTTTGGCCTCGCCCGCGCCAATCACGTCGTCGAAGCGCAACGCGGGGGACTCGCCGAGCAATTGCGCGCCGCCGCCCATTTCGCGGCGCATGAACCAGAACAGACCGCCCACCATCAGCACGGGAAGCAGCAGACTGAGTGCGTCGCGCAGGCCGTCCAACGCTTCGGTCCACCGTGCGGCGCCAATGCGCACATCGGCGTGAGGCAGCCAGACGAGCTGCCAGGGCGGCGTGGCGCCCGGCTTCAGATCGCCGAGCAGCAGGGCGTTCGAGAACGCGCCGTTATGATCGGCCACATAATATTGTTCGCCTTTGAGCGTCGAGACGAGAATCGCTTCGCGGCTCACACCGATAGCGGCGACATCGCGGTCGTGAATATCGCGCAGCAATTCCGAGGCGTCTTTCTCTCGCTTCGTCCAGGGCGATGTGTCATGCCGCATTTCGCTGGCAATGCCGCCAAGCGCCGCAGGCTGGGACTGCGTGAGATTCGCTTCATGCCGCCAGTAGAGGAAGCCAGCCGTTGCCGCGACTGCGGCCGCGCAAACACCCAACGCAATGTATCGGCCAAAGCGTGACCACCGCGAATTACTTGCCGGTTTCATGAATCTATTCCTGCCTCGCGCCGCGATGGCGACGCCAGATAATCTATCGTGGGACCGGAGGCGCAAGAACGTCTCGCCTTGCGTAGTCCGTAGATGTTCAGGAATACGAAAACGACCCTTTTAATCGCGCTGCTCCATTGAAATTATGCCTGCGTTGTGCGGCGCGCGAAAAAAGGGATTGGCGGATAAATGCCCTTTAATCCGGCGATTTAGCGCGGTTGTGTGTTTTTTTGAGGGGCGGGATCGGTGCTTTGTGTATGAGCGTGATTGAGGTGATGAGGGGACATCAATCTGTTGCGTTCATATTTGACATAACATAAATTATCGACATTTCTGT
>NZ_CAJMYY010000063.1:0-13757 GCF_905220185.1 Paraburkholderia sp. J11-2
GTTCCACTACCGCAATCAGGGCGCCGACTACAGCTCGATTCTGGTGGGCATCCAGGTGCCCGCAGCCGAGGACGCCGAATTCCGCCGCTTCCTCGCCACGCTCGGTTATCCGCATTGGGAAGAGACGAGCAATCCGGCGTACCGGTTGTTCCTGCAATGAAAATAGTCAGTCGTCCCACCAATCGGGACGTCTGCATCTGTAGCGCATAAACAGCGAAGAAAGTGCAGGAAAACACCAGGCCCCGCGGCAGTGCGCGTCAGTATACTGAGCCACTGCTGCCGGGCGTGGTCGCCTCGGGAAGATTGGGCGCCGTGCGTCGGACTCACCTGGAGGAAGACAAACATGTTGCGCATCGCTCTTGGCTGTCTGATGGCTCTTTCCACGCTGGTCGCCGGCGCGCTGCCCGGCTTGGCGCACGCGGATGCGGCGCATCCCGTCGTTGCGCTGCTGCCCGGCGTCACCGATCCCTTCTACTTCACGATGCATCGCGGCGCGGAGCGCGCGGCGAAGGAAGACAACATCCAGTTGCTGTTCCAGGTGCCGAAGGCCTGGAACACCACGGAGCAGGTGCCGATCCTCAAGGCTTTCATCGCGAAGCATCCCGACGTGCTGCTCGTCTCGCCTGTCGACAAGCAGCAGCTCATTGGCCCGCTCAAGGAAGCCGCCGACGCCGGCATCAAGGTCATCACCGTCGATACCTATATTGGCGATGGCCACTATCAAACCGGCAAGGGCGACGCCGATTTCCCGCTCTCCTATATCGCTTCGGACAACCTGGAAGGTGGCCGGGTAGCGGCGCGCTCGCTCGCCAAGGCGATTGGCGACAAGGGCACCGTCTATTGCGAGAACAACAAGCCGGGCATCTCCAGCACCGACGCGCGCGCGCAAGGTTTCATGGAGGAGATGAAGAAGCACCCCAACATCAAGGTGCTGGAGACGCAATACAACGAGGACGACGCCAATCGCGCCGCTTCGCACGTCGCGGCGGTGCTCGCGCGCAATCCCGATCTCGCGGGCGTGTTCGGCGCCAACACGTTCTCGGGCGCGGGCGCGGCGCAAGGCGTGAAGAACGCGGGCAAGCAGGGCGTGGTGAAGGTCGTGGTGTTCGACGCCGTGCCGGGCATCGACGAGCAGATCAGGAGCGGCCTCGTCGATATCGCCATCGCGCAGCTTCCCGACGAAATGGGCTATACAGCCGTGAAGTTCGCCGGCGACGCCATCCACGGCAAGAAGATTCCCATCTACAAGGGCACGGGCTTCGTGGTGCTGGACAAGTCGAACATCGACAAGCCGGAGATGAAGCAGTACATCTATTCGAACTAAGGCACGCGAACAGAGCCACATGAACGACAAACGACTCGACAGGCTCGCGCTCGTCAGCAAGGTCTGGCCGTGGCTCTTTCTCGGCACGCTGCTTGTCTTCTTCGAGGCGTGGGCGCGCATCTCCGCGCATCGGTCGTTCGTGTTCAACGCGTACAACCTGCAGTCGATCGGGCTCGCGGCAAGCGCACCGCTCTTGCTTGCCATCGGCCAGACCTTCGTGATCATCACTGCAGGCATCGATCTTTCGGTGGGCTTCGTGATGGGGCTCGCGGCGGTGTGCGTGGCGCAGTTCACGATTCCCGGCGGCGAGTCGCCGTGGATCTTGTTGATGTCGATTCCGCTCACGGTGCTCGTGTGCCTGATTCCGGGCTTCGTGAACGGCGTCCTCATCGCACGCCTGGGTGTACCCGCGTTCATCGGCACGCTCGGCATGTATGGCGTCGCGCGCGGCGTGGGTTTTCTCGCCGCGGGCAGCGGCATGACCGTCTCCGTCAACAATCCCGGGCTCGCGTGGCTCGGCAGCGGCTGGACGCCCGTGATCCTCACGGCCGTACTGCTCGTCATCATGCACTTTGTGCTCTCGCAAACGCGCTTTGGCCAGTACACCTATGCAATAGGCGGCAATCCGCAGTCGGCGGTGCGCGCGGGCATTAACGTGCGCCGCCATCTGTTCGCGATCTATCTGATCGCGGCGGCTTTCGCGGCGGTGGGCGGCATCGTCTACACGGCACGCTTCGCCGCGGGCGCAGCCAATGCGGGCGAACCCATGCTGCTCGATTCGATCGCGGCGGTCGTGATCGGTGGCGCGAGTCTCTTTGGCGGCACCGGCAACGTCATCGGCACGCTGATCGGCGCGCTCATCATCGCCGTGATCGAATTCGGGCTCGTGTTCATCGACGTCAACGCGTTCTGGCAATTCATCGTGGTCGGCATCGTCATCATTCTTTCGGTGCTGATCGACCAGTACAAGGATCGGCTCGGAGGCGCGCAATGAGCAGCGCGAGCGCCACGCCGATTCTGGAGGCGCGCGACGTGTCGATCCGCTTTGGCGGCGTGGAGGCGCTCAAGCGCGTTTCGCTGCGCCTCATGCCGGGCGAAGTGCTTGCGCTTGCGGGCGACAACGGCGCTGGCAAGTCCACGCTCATCAAGATTCTCTCGGGCGTTTATCGCGCCGATGCGGGCGATTTGCACTTCGATGGACGCCCGCTGCAATTGCGCGATCCGCAGGACGCGCGTTCGCAGGGCATCGAAACCATCTATCAGGATCTCGCGCTCGCCGACAATCTCGACGTGGGCAGCAACATTTTTCTCGGCCGCGAGCCCGTGCGACGGCGACTCGGCTTGCAGGTGATCGACCGGCCGCACATGGCGGAGGTGGCGCGCGAAGTGCTCGAGCGACTCGATATCGTGATTCCGTCGCGCAAGCTCACGGGCCCCGTGAAAATGCTCTCGGGCGGCCAGCGCCAGGCCATCGCGATAGGGCGTGCGATTTACTGGAACGCGCGCGTGCTGATCATGGACGAACCTACCGCGGCGCTCGGCGTTCCCGAGCAACGCAAGGTGATGGAGTTGATTCGCGGACTCAAGGCCCAGGGCGTGGCCGTGATTCTTATCTCGCACAACCTGCACGATATTTTCGCCGTGGCTGAGCGCATCGTCGTGCTGCGGCGCGGCGAAGTGGCGGGCGAGCGGCGCGTGGCCGAAACCGATGGCGATGAGATCGTGCGGCTGATGGTGGGCGACACGTACTCAAACGGCGCGCACTGATACATTGCGTGGTGCGTTTGCCTGCGCCGCGCGCGCATTCGATGGACAATGTCGGATCGAACCATCACCGCAGTCCTGCTCCCGCCATGAACTACCTCGATCCCGCCGATATAACGAGCTGGCACGCGCACGTCTATTTCGACGCGGCTACGCGCGACGCTGCATGGACCTTGCGCGAGGCGATTGAAGCCCGCTTCGGCGAGATCGTGCAAATTGGCCGTTTTCACGAACGCCCGGTTGGGCCGCATCCAATGTGGTCGTATCAGCTCGCCATACCGCGAGAGCGCTTCATGACAGTCATCGAATGGCTCACGCTCAATCACGGCGCACTCGACGTGTTCGTGCATCCGAACACGACCGATGCCCTGCGTGACCATCGCGATGCCGCCGTGTGGATCGGCCATTCGCACACGCTCAATCTCGGCGCGCTCGGCGGCTGATTGTTGCGAGCATTGCGCCGCCCGCAAGCCCGGCGGCAAGGCGCAATGCCCGACCCTCACGCGGGCTTCAGTGCCCGAATGACTCCGTTTTTGCCGCCGCAGATCCGCTCTCCTGCGGCCGCGCGGCCTGTTTGATCAGCAGCGCCGCGCCGGCAATGAGACCGGCGACGGCGACCGTCGCGAAAATGCCCGCGAACGTGAAGTGCCGGCGCGTCAGCTCGGCCACGAGGAACGAACCCGCAATACCGCCGAAGCGGCCGATGCCGAGCATCCAGGCCACGCCGGTGCCACGTCCCTGGGTGGGGTAGAACGCGGCGGCGAGCGCGGGCATCGACGATTGCGCCGTATTCATCAGCACGCCGGCCACGAATACGACGAGCACGAGCAGGGCCACGCTGCCCGCCGCCTGGCCGATGAGCCACACCGAAACCGCCGTCAGCACGTAGCACGCGGCGATGATCCGGTTCGCGTTGAAGCGGTCCATCAGCATGCCGCTCAGCACTGCGCCCACACCGCCGAGCGGGAAGAGAGCCGAGATCAGCGTGGCGCTCGAGGCCGTGAGGCCGGAGTCCTTGAGCAGGAGCGGCATCCAGTTGATCGACGCGTAGAAGATCACGAGCCCCATGAAATACGCGACCCACAGCATGACCGAGCCGACGAGGTACATCGGCGAAAGCACGACGCCAAGGCCCTTGCTTTCAGTTTGCGGGGCGTGCTCCGTCATCGTGAACACCTGCGCTTTGGCGGCGTCGGGCGAGATGCGGGCGAGCGCGGCGCGAATACGCTCGGCGGGCCGGTTATTCGCCACCATGTAGCGCACCGATTCCGGCATGCGCAGGAAGAGCGGCACGGCGAGCACGAGCGGCGTCACGCCGCCGAGCACGAGCACGCTGCGCCAGCCGAAGTGCGGAATCATCCATGCCGCGAGAAATCCGCCGCAAGCCGCGCCGAGCGGAAAGCCGCAGAACATCAGATTGATCACGGTGGCGCGGTTCCGGTCGGGGCAGTACTCGCCCATCATCGTGACCGCATTGGGCATGGCGGCGCCGAGGCCGACACCTGTAATGAAGCGCAGCCACGTGAGTTCGCCGATGCTGGTGGAAAACGCCGAGCCGAGGCAGGTCACGCCGAACAGCAGCACCGAGCCGACCAGCATGGCGCGTCGCCCGAGCCGGTCGGAGAGCGGCCCGGACGCGAGCGCACCGCAAGCGAGGCCGAAAAGCGCCGCGCTCAGCACGGGTGCGAGCGCGGGCTTGGCGATGCCCCATTCGCCGAGCAGCGAAGGCGCGATGAAGCCGATCGCGGCCGTGTCGAAACCGTCGAGCAGGACGATGACGAAGCACATCGCGAAGATGAACCACTGGAACGGCGAAAACGGATGTTCGTTGAGGAAGGTTTGGACGTCGACGGCGCGCGGCTGGTCCATGGTTTTGTCTCCTGTCGACTGAGGTTGTCGTTGTATCGGCCCGCTATGGCGAGCCGCTTTTTCTGGTTTGCCTTACAACCTCGAATAGTAACCGCTGCGCGGTGTTTGCAGGAGAGCGTCATTGGGCGCGGCAGGCGTCTGTCTGCTAGCCTGAAAGCAGCACGGCGAGCATGCGCGTGCTGCAAGCGTGTCGCGTTGCGCGACAAGGAGTACCCGATGAAGCCTTTCTTCGCCCACGCGGCCATGCCGTGCCTCATGGCTTGCGCAATGCTCGCAGGCGCGCCCGGCTATGCCGTTGCCCAACTGGCGCCGAATGACAACCTGCGCTCGCCGCAAAACAGCCTCGCACTGATGCCCAATGCGCAGCCCGGCAGCGAGTACCCGACCCATGGCAATCGCCAGGCCGGCGAGATGCCGGTCGGCCCCACCGATCCGCGCGGGCAACTCGCGAACGGCCACCCGAATAACGCCGAGGCGGGCGGCTACGGCGCGCCGTTGGCGGGCGTGCGAAACGGTGCGGGCATGTGAGAGCTGTACTCCGCTTCAGGTGCGCTCGGGTTGCCAGGCAAGCTGGGCTTCGAGCGTTTCGCCGGGGGCGAGCACGGTGCCGCCCACGTCGATACGCTTCACCGTTCCTTCGTGGCGCAGATTGAGCCAGTCCGTCGTATTGCTGACAGGCTCAGCGCAGAAGTATGGCAAACCGGGCGGGCAGAAGACCACGAAAAAGTCCAGCGGCGTGCTCGCGCGCAGCGCGAGACGCCGGCCTTCGTGCGGCCATTCGATGACCGCCTCGCGACGCCAGCCGGAGAAGTTGTTGTCGAGATCGAAGTCGTCGACGATCAGGCCGGCCTGCAGCGCGTCGACGGCCGGGTGGGCGCTGAGCGAAACCGGCAGGACTTCCGTGTCGATTTCCCACATGGCGCGCACGCGCGCGGCAATGCGTGTGCCAGGCGGGCGCGGATAGTACGGATGGTGGCCGAGGCCGAACGGCATGGGCCGCGCGGCCAGGTTGCGGGCCCACAGGCGCACCGTGAGGCCGCTGGCGTCGAGCGTGAGATGCTGGCGCGCTTCGTAGCGAAACGGCCAGCCGGTCCCGGCGTGGGAATCGGCTTTGCGCGAAACGTGGGATTCATGCGCTTCGTGCGGCTCATGCAGGAAGTGCAGTGTGAGCGTAGCGGCCGTTTGCGCCTCGACCGTCCAGGGCCGCCGCCAGGCGTGGCCATGCAGCGCGTGGCGCAGCGCGCCGGTGCCGCTCGGTAAGTCGATCATCTCGCCTTCGAAGCGGAATCGTCCGTCGCGGATGCGGTTGCAGTACGGCATCAGCGGAAAGCTCGCCATGCCGAGCGGGTCGCGTGCGTCGATGGCAGCGCGCGTGGCCGGGCGCAGCCAGTGTGACGCCGGAGCCCCGCCGGGAGTGTCGTAGAACGCGGCGATCGAGCCGCCCACGTGCGGCGCGACGAGCACGCGCGCATCGCCATGGGCAAGCGTGACGAGTTGACCGTCGTCGAGCGCGGCGGCGTCGAAAGCGAGTTCCGGGGGCGGCGAGGGGTTCGGTCGGGCAGTCAAATGAGCATTCTCCGGCGAATGGTTTTATTACTAATAAAGAATAATATAGGCGTTGAAATTGCCGATGATGAATCCATAAAATGGTGACATACGCCAATTGATGGTCCAAATTATTAGTGCTACGCTTCGGGCCAACAGCGCGGCCCCGAGCGCGCGCCGCCGCGCCGCGCAGCCCTTCCGCAGTCCCCCTCACATCCGATGAAAAAATCGACGCAACGCCGCCCGACCATGACCGACATCGCGAAGGCCGCGGGCGTGTCGCAATCCACGGTCTCTCTCGTGCTCAACGGCGCGGTGGGCGCCAAGCTCTCGGAGGCGACACGCCTGAAGGTGCACGAAGTGGCGCAGTCGCTGGGCTACCAGTTGCCGATCCGCGCGGTGCAGACCCCCGCCCCGGCGGGCGAGCGCAATCTCATCGTCTATCTCGCCGACGAAGTGTCGACGAGCCCGCACCCCGTCGTGAGCATCGACGGCGCGCGCGACGCCGCCTGGAACAACGGCTGTCTGCTCGCGGTGTTCTCGACGCACGGCAACGCCCAGATGGAGCAGCAGGTCCTGCAAACGCTTGCCATGCCGAACGTACTTGGCGTGATCTACGCGACCGTGTACACGCGCAAGGTCACGGTGCCGCCCGCGCTGCTGAAGGTGCCGGCGGTGCTGCTCAACTGCTACGCGTCCGATCACGCGCTTTCTTCGGTCGTGCCGGCCGAAGTGGCGGGCGGCCATACGGCCACGGAATACCTGATCGAGGCCGGACACAGGCGTATCGGTTTCATCAACGGCGAAACCTGGCAGGACGCCGCGAAAGACCGCCTGAAGGGCTACCGCCAGGCGCTCGCGACCGCCGATCTGCTGTTCGACGAGCGCCTCGTGCGTGACGGCGACTGGAGCTCCGGCAAGGGTTTCGAGCTCACGCTCTCGCTCATGCGCGAGCCGAATCCGCCCACGGCGATCTTCTGCGCCAACGATCTGACGGCGATCGGCGCAATCGAGGCGCTCAAGCAACTCGGGCTGCGCGTGCCCGAAGACGTCTCGATCATGGGCTACGACGACCAGGAAATCGCGCGCCACACCCATCCTCCGCTCACCACTGTCGTGCTGCCCAACTACGAGCTTGGGCGCTGGGCCGTCGAGACGCTGCTGCAGGAAGAGCAGAACCGCAGCGCCGGCGCGCCGGTGCGCCACCGCACCGTGAAGCTCGACGGGCCACTCATCGAACGGGCCTCGGTGTGCGCGCCCGGCCCCGCCTCCCCCTCCCCCGTGAATACCCTCATTAATATCTCAGAAAATTGACTGGTAATATTAGTTGAAGCAGTGGCCGTAATTATTTGGTGCCGGGTCTGGTGCGCTGCCCAATGAAACAAGAAAGACAAAAAAACCGCGGTGGGGCCAGTGGCCTGCGCCGTTCGTGTCATTCAACGCCTTGCATGGGGCCGGAGTAAGCGCTGAAGCGCTAACTCCGGCCGACAGGAGACAGCCATGCGTCATCAACGAATCCAGTCCGCCCTCATTGCCGCCGGTCTTTGCCTGGCGAGCGCATTCGCCACAAGCGCTTATGCGCAGTCCGACAACGGCGCACAAAAGGTCCAGTCGAATTCCAGCGAGAGCTGCACGAATCCCAAGCCGGGCGGCAAGAAGCTCAGCGACATGGTGGTGGGGTTCTCGCAGTCGGAGAATGAGCAGAACCCGTTCCGGGCGACCGAAACCGCCTCGGTGCGCGCGGCGGCGAAGGAAGCCGGCGTGAAGCGCCTCCTCTATACGAACGCGAACGCCAATCAGGCCAAGCAGGTCGCCGATATCGAAAGCATGATCAATCAGGGCGCCGAGGCGCTGATCATTGCGCCCAATGATTCCACCGGCCTGCAGCCCGCGCTCGCCCAGGCGCGCGCGAAGGGCATTCCCGTCGTGACGATCGACCGGCAGACAGCGGGTACGGTGTGCGACGACTTCATCACGTTCCTTGGCTCCGACTTCTACAAGCAGGGCGAGCGCGCGGCGAAGGCGCTGGCCGACGCCACGGGCGGCAACGCGATCATCGCCGAGATCCAGGGCGGCTACGGCAACACGGTGGAAAGCCAGCGCACAGATGGCTTCGCGAACGGCCTCAAGCCCTATCCCGGCATGAAGATCGTCGCCGCGCAAACCGCGAACTGGTCGACGACCGAGGCGCAGAAGGTGATGGAGCAGATCCTGCTCGCGCACCCGGACGTCAACGCCGTCTACACCCACGCCGACACGATGACGGTCGGCGCGATCAAAGCGCTGCGCCAGGCCGGCAAGCTCAACGGCGTGAAGATCGTCTCGATCGACGGCACGAAGGAGATCGTCACGGATATCTCGAACGGCATCGTCGCCGCCGACGTCGAGACGAACCCGCGCTTCGGTCCGCTCGCCTTCAAGTCGCTGGAAGACTATCTCGCCGGCAAGCCGGTGCCGCAAAAGCAGATCATGGACGACGCGCTCTTCAACCGGACCAACGCGCAGCCGTCGCTCGCGCAGGGCAAGGTCTACTGAGCCGCGCCTGCACGATGACGACGAGCGTCCCCGCCAATCGCACCAATCGCGCCGATCCCGCTACGGCCACCCCGCGCGCCGTGCTCGAAACGCACGGCGTTTCGAAGACCTTCGGCGGGGTGCGCGCGCTGCGCGACGTCTCGCTCACGCTGCGCGCGGGCGAGGTGCACGGCCTCGTGGGCGAGAACGGTGCGGGCAAGTCCACGCTGATCAAGGTCCTCACCGGCTTTCATCAGCCCGACTCGGGCGCGCTCACGCTCGACGGCGCGGGCGTCGCGTTCGACAGTCCGCGCGCGGCGCAAGGGGCAGGCGTGTGCGCCGTGTATCAGGAGATCAACCTGATACCGGAGCGCAGCGTGGCGGACAATATCTTTCTGTGCCACGAACCAAAACGATTCGGCATCCTGATCGACAGGAAGCGCATGCTCGAGCGCGCCGCCGACATCGTGCAGCGCTACCGGCTTGCGGTTGACCCGGCCGCGCGTCTCGGTTCGCTCGGGCTCGGCGCGCAGCAGATGGTGGCGATTGCGCGCGGCGTTTCGCTGGGCGCGCGCGTGCTGATCCTCGACGAGCCCACTTCGGCCCTGAGCGGTGCGGAAGTGGACGTCCTGTTCGAAGTCGTCGATCGCCTGCGCGCCGAGGGCATTGCGCTGCTGTTCGTGAGTCATCGGCTCTCCGAATGCTACCGGCTGTGCGATCGCTTCACGGTCATGCGCGATGGCGCCGTGGTCCGCACGGGCACGCCCGAAGAACTGCCGCGCACGGCATTGATCGCAGCCATGCTGGGTCGCGAAAGCGCGGGCGAGCATGCGTGGGCCGAGCACTCGGGCAATGCCGACGCCGATGCCAATGCCACGCCAGCGCTGGCCGTCGATCATTTGCAGTGGGGCAATCGCGTGCGCGACGTGTCGCTACGGGTGGCTCACAAGGAGATCGTCGGTCTTGCCGGCCTGCTCGGCTCGGGCCGCACGGAAACGTTCAAGACGATTTTCGGCGCGCAGAAGGCCGATGGCGGCGAAGTCGATATCGCGGGCCGCGCGCTCACGCATGCGAGCCCGGCGCGCTCGATCGGTCGCGGTCTCGCTTTCCTTTCCGAAGACCGCCGCGCGGAAGGCATCTTTCCCAGTCTCTCCGTGCGCGAGAACATCGTCGCGAGCCTGCTGCCGCGCATATCGCGCTTTGGCTTCATCTCGCGGGCGAAGGAGGCGCAGGTGGTGCGCGAGTCGATCGAACGGCTCGGCATCAAGACGGCCGGTCCCGGCGCGCTCATCACGACGCTCTCGGGTGGTAATCAGCAAAAGGCGCTGATTGCGCGCTGCCTCTCGACCCGCCCGACGGTGCTGCTGCTCGACGATCCCACGCGCGGCATCGATGTCGGGGCGAAGGAGGAGGTACATCGCGTCGTGCAGGACCTGGCGCGGGAGGGGCTTGCGGTGGTGGTCACGTCGTCCGAGATGGAGGAGTTGCTTGCGCTGACCGACCGCCTCGTCGTGCTCAACGAAGGCGCGACCGAGGGCGGCATGCCAACCGCCGGCGCTCACCCCGACGACGTGCTCGCCGTGCTGGCCGGTGCTGGAACTCGCGATGGCGCTGACCACGGCGACGGCACTGCGTGAGCAACCCCGCACCAACCCCGCCACAATCCACGACCACTGCTCCGATGGCGACCAACCTTGAATCGAACGAGGCAAGCTTGAGCCCCGCGAATCCTTCGAATTCCTCGAACCGCTCCGTCTCGCCTGTGCCCGGCGCCGCGTCGCGCATGCACACCTGGCGTAACGTGCTGCGCGAGCACAGCGTGTACTTCGCGCTTGCCGCGCTCGTGGTCTTCAATCTGATCATCACGCCTGGCTTCTCGAATCCCTTCGCGGCGCGCAGCCTGCTGTTCGAGGCCGCGCCGATCGTCTTGATCGCGCTTGGCCAGAATCTCGCGATCGCGACGCGTGGCATCGATCTCTCCGTGGGATCGGTGATGGCGCTCGCCAGCGCGTCGATCGCCGTGTTTCTGCCGTATGGCGTGGGACCGGCGCTCGTGGGCGCGGTCGCGGTGGGCGCCGTAGTCGGCTTGTGCAACGGGTTCCTCGTGGCGCTGCTCGCCATCGATCCGCTGATCTCGAGCCTTGCCTTGCTGGTCGCCGCACGCGGGCTCGCGCAGGCGCTGCTGGGCGGCTCACGCGTGAATCTGCCCGACACCCCGGCGTTCGATCTGCTCGGCGCGGGCGCGGTTGGCCCACTGCCCATTGTCATGCTGATCGCGCTCGGGCTCGCGGTCGTGGTGGCATTCGTGGTGCGGCGCACGACCTTCGGGCGCTACGCGATCCTCGTGGGCGCGAGTCGCGGTGCTGCGTTCCTCGCGGGCATTCCCGTGCGGCGTACGCTCTTTCTCGTCTATGCGGTGAGCGGCACGCTTGCCGGACTCGCCGGCGTGTTCGCTTCGTCGCGGCTTGGCGCTGCCGATCCCAACTACGTTGGCGTGAACTTCGAACTCGATGCGATCGCCGCCTCGGTCATCGGGGGCACGCCGCTTTCGGGCGGACGCATCTCGATCGTCGGCGCGGTGTTCGGCGTGCTGCTGCTTCAGGTGCTCGACGCGAGCTTCATCATGAACAACATCAGTTTCACTTACGCGCAGATCCTCAAGGCGGTGTTCATCGTCGTCGCGCTCTACCTGCAACGCTCGGGAGGCTGAAGCGATGCAACAGCCCACACAATCGGCGGCGCAAACCGCCGCCGCTCCGGGCGCGAACCGGCGCGCACAACTGATCGCGCTCGTGCAGTCGCGCGGGGCGATCGCGATGCTCGTGGTTGTCGCGCTCGTGGCCGGCATGGTATTTCCCGACTTCCTGCGCCCCGCGAATCTCGCCGACATCGCCGCGAACGGCGCGTTTCTCGGGCTCGTGGCCGTGGGGCAAAGCATCGTCATCATCCTGGGCGGATTCGATCTTTCCGTCGGGTCGATGGTCGGACTCGGCACGGTCCTGGCCGCCTATGCAGCGCCTTACGGGTGGGGCGCCGCGCTGCTCGCGCCGGTGGCTGCCGGATTCGTCGTGGGTCTGGTGAACGGCGTGTTGATCGCCCGCGCGCGCATGGCGCCGTTCATCGTCACGCTCGCCGCGTTGCTTGGGCTCAAGGGGCTCGCGCTCGTGCTCGCGAGCCAGGATCTGCTCATCGCCAATCCAGGTTTCTTCGCGCGCATCGCCAATGGCTCGATCTTGGGCGTCAACAATCTCATTTGGGTGCTGGTGATCGTTTATGCGCTCGGGGGCGCGCTCCTCAACCACACGCGCTTTGGCGCCGCGATCTTCGCGATCGGCGGCAACGAAGAGGCGGCGCGCATGCTGGGCGTACGCGTGGAGCGGGTGAAGATACTCGCCTACGGATTGTCCGGTGCACTGGCCGGCCTCTCTGGGGCGCTGCTGGCCTCGCATCTGGACTCGGGGCTGTCGGGAGCGGGCACTGGCTATGAATTGCAGTCGATCGCCGCGGCCGTAATCGGCGGCGTGTTGCTCACGGGCGGCGTGGGAACGATGGCCGGACCACTGGCCGGCGTGCTGCTGCTCGGTGTCATCGACAACGTGATCAATCAGGTCGGCACGCTGAGCCCTTACTATCAGAACCTCGCGAGCGGCGCGTTCCTGCTTGCCGCGGTGATTGTGCAGACCGTGCTGACTGGGCGCCGACATGGCGCCGCGCGAACTGCAGGCGTGACGCGGCGGCGCGCGGCCGCGGGCTCTTAGTGGATGGCGTCTTGATCTGCCGGTTTCGCATGCGTTGTCGAACCCATTCGGCTTCGGGCTAGGTTTATTGATGGGAGACGCTCAGCTTCACACGCGTTGAGCCATCGGTCTGTGCGGTGATCTCGGTCCGGCTGCCGCGCTGTCCCAGATAGAAGTGCTGACGGCCTGGCGCGTTCACGTCGTGGGTTGCGTCGGGAAGGCATGAGGCGATGTCGGCCCCCACGCCTTCGAGTGCATTGGTCCCCGACCCAGCGTCTCGTGCGCTCCAGACGCACTGAAAACTCCCGCCGCTCGTTGCGCATTGCGCGTCGTCGCCATAGGGCTGCGCGACGGCGCGTCCGTCATCAGGACTCAATGCAGCGAAATGCTGCGGTGCAGCCGCGACGATACGCTTGAGCGCTGCGCAGGGGCTTGCACTGTCGTCCGCATGAGCGGCCAGGGGGACGCCTGGTATGACAATAGCCGAGCAAAGCGCGAGTATCCTGGTGATCGGTAGATTCATGGCGTTTCGCTGCGTGAGAGCAGCGCCTCATCGTGGCAAGTGAGGGCAGTGCTGCAAGCGACGTGCCGGGAATAGCGCTTGCAGGATGACGCCGGACTACTCATCACGAGGAGAACGCCATGAGCAAACCGTTCGATCGCATGATGAAAGCGGGCGCATTGCTGGCGTGCCTGATGTTTGCGATTGCGAGCAGCGGCGAAACGCGCGACGAGCAGGAACACGCATGCCGTGGCGATGCATTCCACTTTTGCGCGAGCGCGATTCCTAACAAGCAGAAGATCGCAGCGTGTATGAAGCAGCACTACGATGAGCTTTCGCCGCCATGCAAGGCGATGTTCGACCCGCCGGCGAAGGCCGATCCGAAGTCATGAGCGCTAGTGGCGTTCAGTGAGAAGGGGCGCACTGCGCCTCTTTTCGCTTGAGTCGATGAAAAAGGGCTTGCGGGCGCGCGCTCGTGGCGCTAAGATTCGCCCCCTTCGCC
>NZ_CAJMYY010000064.1:0-7793 GCF_905220185.1 Paraburkholderia sp. J11-2
ACAACACGTTGTCTTTCCAATCAAACTCAGGATCCGTAAAAATCATCCGATGCAGCCCCCCGCCCCGCTTTCTGCTGCGGCGGCGGCCCACACCGTGCAAAAGCCGCGCAGCAAACTCGCTGGTAGCAGCAAGCGCCAATCCAGATCCGTGCGGATATCAGGGCGTAACGCCAGACCCGGGCACTAACGAGTCAAGGTCCGGCCGCATCGTGACGGTTTCCTGTTCCTTGGGATCCGTTCGGGCGATCACCGCAACGCAAGGCTCATCCGGGCTCGCGTTATACGGAACATGAGGCACCCCTGCGGGAATGTAAAAGAAGTCTCCGGCTCGAACCACCGCATGTTGTTCCAGGCGTTCGCCATACCAGCACCCCGATACACCGCTCAGCTGGTAAATGGCGGTCTCATGGTCTGCGTGGAGATGCGCCTTCGCGCGGCCACCGGGCGGAATGGTTGCAAGCTGCAGATGCACATGCTTCGAACCCACGGTTTCCGCGGAGATACCGACAGCATAGGTGAGCCCTTGTTTGCCTTCGAACTCCCGCCCAGGTTGCACAAGCTGGCAGGTAGAGGAAGCAAGCTTCCGGTTACTAGTATTCATCGCGTCTCCAGACAGTGACAGCGGACAGCGCCGAATGGTCGGGCATACGGCCGCAGAATACACCCGGTCACGGATGGAAGGCGGTTAGCCGTTGCAGGTCGCACCCGCCCCTCCGATGACTGCCAGAGTTCGCACTAAGTCCCCTGTGAAAAGCGCTGCCCGAGATCGCGCAGCTACCGTAGAGCACATTAGTGTCTACAAGTGCGGCTCTGAGCACGTCGCCGCAAGGTTGAGCCGGTGACAGAATTATTCAGTTCTACGGTTGCTGAGACTGTGTCAGTCTGACGGCCGCTTCGCTTCGTTGGTGGTCAGCGGTCAGCAATTTTTGGCTTGCGGCAACACGGTGGCGTACTACGGTGTTGCCCTGGTTGTGAACTGCCCGTTCGATGGCGCGACAATCCAACAAAGACAAGTCATTCCAGGGCACCGTGCGTCGATGGTTCCGCTTAACCTAAAAGGACAAGAACATGCGTCAATACATCTATCTTGCGGCGTTGCCCGCCGCCTTTGTTGCCGGCATGTTTGCGTCACATCTGAGCACGCCGGCGCGAGCGCAAACATCAAACGTACCGCTGACGGCGCAGATTATCGACCTGGCGGCCATGACCGATGCCGATCTCGGCTCACAGGTTCCGAACATGGGTACCCTTCGCTCGAAGGGCCTGGTAGTCACGCCGATCGGGACTGTCGCAGTGCAAACCGGTAACGTACCCAAGCATACGCATAGAGGTTCTGACGAGATCCAGTACGTGATTTCGGGAAGCGGCACTTTCTGGCTGGGTAACGAACAACGTCAGATTCACCCTGGCGACCTGATCATTATCCCGAGGGGGACGGTACATGCGGGATCCGAGCCGAGCAGCGGCGAATTCAAAGTCCTTTCTATCAAGCTGCCGCCGCAAGCTCAGGGCGATATGCAGATGGTTCCCTGACGTGGCATCGATATCCGGTTACCAACCTTCCTCAATGTCGGTACACGCGGAAGTCCCATCTTCGTACGCGAGTCGACGAACGGCCGTTGTACTTTGAAAGCCGCGGTCTACCTGGAGGCGCACCACACGCGCTTCCTTGCGAAGCAGGCGGAGCGCTCCTCCAAGCTGCGCAAGGCAGCCTAAAGGGCTTGCGGGCCCCTCGGGGAGCTTTACGTGGCGGGCTGGTGGTCGTCTGATTTCCCGTGCCGCCTGAACCAGCGGCAAAGTCTCACCACTGGCCTTCAATGGCGTTTGTGCGTGCCCGTATAAAGCACGGACGCGAACGCGATCGAAGGGACTAGCAGAATCACGGCTAGCACAATGTAATGGTCCATGGAATCTCCTACGCGCCATTGGTGGCGTGCGCATCCCATGTCAAGCCTGTTTTAACACAGTGCCGCTGGTGGTCTAAAGCACCGTGCCGCACTGCTCGTTACGGCCTGCATTGACCTTTCAATCAGGAAGCACTGCTCAATAATTAAGCACCCACTGGCGACCGGGTGTCGCACTGCACACACGGGTAAGACCTTTATAGTGGCTGGGTTTGGGTCGCCCCTCTTTTTGCAGTGCGGTCCAGATCGCCAGGCGCGATCGGACCCCGTGTGCGGCCTTGCCGGTTGTCGACAGCCATCGCGCCGAAGTGATTCGGCCCCCCTGTCAGCTTCGCCAGTTTCTGCCTACACCTCGAAAGGAAGCCCCTGTGAAATACATTCCCCGCATCGCCGCATCTGCTGCCCTCGTCGTCGTCGCTTTCGCTGCTTTCACTTTCGCCCAGATCAAGTTCGCGCCGGATTCCGCCGACAACAATCCGGTCGCCCGCATCGTCCTCAACGTCGAGTCGCAACTGAACGGCTGATGCCCGCCGTCAAAGACAGGCGACGGCGCTCTCGCGCCAGTCGCCACCCGTCCCGCGGCACCACGCGCACTGCTGGCAGGCAGTGCCCATCTCCTGTCTAAGCGTCTTCAGTCTCTCGTCGCACGCGGGATTGCTGCACAGAATAAACGTCTGCATTTCTCTCCCCTGAGCGTGCACCAAAGCGCCAGCGCACACGATTGAAAAGCCCGCCGCCATTCCACAAGGGCGGCTAACTCGCCAATCGAAGGCGCCGCGCGCATGACGCAAATCGGATCCTCTGCGTCATTGATCTTTGCGCGGAAAGGCTAACGCGCCCCACGGCCGAACATAGATGTACGTGTGGCCGATAGAGGAGACCAATCGAAACACGCGTAAAGCGCAGCCGGGCCCGGATAGACGTCGATGCAACCGGCGGCGCGCAGGTCTTTTTCGATGAATCCGCCGCATAGTAATCCTATGCAGTTCAATCCGGTCTTGTTTGCGGCTTGGGCGTCGTACGGAGAATCACCCACAGCCAGTGCGTTGGACGCTTCAACGTGCAGTTTTGCCAGCACCGCCTCGAAGATATCGGGCGCGGGCTTCGATCGATCCGCGTCGGATGACGAGCTGGCAGCGTCGATCAGCTTCGTTACGCCCGCAATCTCCAGATGCTTCTGCAGTTCGTCTTCTTTGGCGGAAGAGGCAACGGCTATCTTGAGCCCGGCATCGCGAGCCCGCAGAAAAAGTTCCGGCACACCCAAAAAGGGGCGAATGCTGGCCAGGTACTCAGATTTGAATCGCGCGGATCGACATTCTTCGAGTGCTGCCCCGTGATCTGCGATGTCACGGTCAGACAGGAACGTGGGGATTAGCTGGTCGCCGCCCTTTCCAATCTGACTGCGCGCCTGCTCGAAACTGACGCTGTGGCTAAACTGGCTGAACGCCTCATGCCAGGCGAGCGCATGCAGGTCAACCGAATCCACGAGGGTTCCGTCTATGTCGAACACGATCGCCTGAAGCATAGGTCTTACCTCCTCTGGCCCAGGAAAGACTTCATGCCGCCTCAGCGGAGGACTGCTCGACGATGCTGCTCACATCCAGCGCGACGCCGTGCCAGCTATGCATGTCTCGGGCAGCTTGCGGAAGCCCGGCACGGGGCGAGGACGCGGGCTGGGGCGCGGTGGGTGCGGTCGCGAACATTGCCGTCTGTTGCGTGCAGGCTATGGTGCCGACGGTGGCAGTGGCGGCTGAGAGGGCAAGTACGGCAAGCCGGCAGGCAGCGCGGGCTCGGGTCGGTTTTGCAAGTCGTTGCAGCAGCCGGGGAAAAGGCAGCGAAATCATGGCAGGCTCCCGCAAAAGAAGTGGGTTGCCACTTCTCTCGCAACATGCGTGCCACCGCTTGTGAACACGCCGACGTCACAGCATGCGCATGCCCCCGGTAACGGGCCGAAGCGCCCCGGTCATATCGCGCCCCTCATCGGAGGCCAGCAGCACGTATGCGGGCGCGACTTCGGCGGGCTGTGCGGGCCGGCCGAGCGGCGTATCGCCGGCGAGCTTTGCGAGTCCGTCCGATGTTCTTGTCGACGGTTGCGGCGGCGTCCACACAGGGCCGGGTACCACACGGTTCACGCGGATACCCTGCGCGGCAAGCAGCTTCGCGAGGCCCACCGTAAAGGTCGCGATCGCGCCCTTCGTTGTCGTGTAAACGAGCATTTGCGGCTGCCGTGTTTTCGAATTGACCGAGGGTCGTGTTGATGATAGCTGAGCCGGGCTTCATATGCGGTGCCGCGGCTTGGCAGAGGTCAAACATGGCGAAGGTGTTGGGACGAAAGCAACGTTCCACATCTTCCGGCCGAATATCTTCGAGGCTCCGAGTTGGGGCGCGAAGTTACCTTTGCGGCTGATGATATGTACGCAAACTTGGCAATCGAGCAGGCGGCTGCGTAGTTGTTGATTTCTCGCCAGCCTGCAGGGTGTTGACGATCGTTGCGAGCGGGTATCCGCGTCGAACTACGGACCCGTAACGTCCGGCTATCTTCTCAGTTTTTGAGGTCTAGTCTCGTGCGAGTAAGCATCCGCTTGATGCCGTCGAATTTCCGAGTTCGGCCACAAGCAGCCACTCGCCGTCAGCGGTCGGGCGGTACCGGCATTGCGCAACCTGCCGCCCAGAAGCCTCAAGATTCGGTCCCGATAACAATCAATGGCGGTGCGCGAAAATTGCGAGATAAGGTACGCCGATCAAGACCAGGGCAATGCATCCGGCAATCCCCCACAGGCATACGACATAAGCTTTACTTGTACGGGCGCTGGGCCGCTGATTGGATGCAGGGTTTTGACGGGAAATTCGATTAATCACAACGCTACATCCCCCTGCAAGGAGACCGCTGATCACTATACCAGGCACTCTATGAGTAATAAGCGAGATAAGCACACCCAACGCGCAAATGACGTGCAGGAAGCGTAGAGCGATTATCGGTTTGCTCTGAGTCGCAGCCATATTTCCCCCCCGTTCGTTGTACTCATGGGCATTTGTTCTGTGGATGCAAGAGTATCTCACCAAGGGTGCGAACTCTTGGTTTCCGGCGATTTTTCACTTCTTGAACGTATCCTTCCCAACATTCGAAACGTCCGCTCAGGGTCGATGACGGTCCGCTGCGTCGGGCAAGAGTCGGCGGCACTTTGAGTCATTCGACTTTGTGCTCCAAATCGTCGACAATCGGTCGGCATGTCGGTGACGGAGGGGACCGACAGGCACGAGCGAGATCGCTACATCGCTTGCAGCCCTTGCCCGCTGGCAAATTGACAGCCGATAGCTGTCGGGTCGCTGTGCTCGGACTTATCCTTGCCTGAAACAAGAAACAATAAAAACGATGGATTCAAACACCTCGGTGTTCGTGTCAACCAGTCGCAGTGCAAACGGCGCATTGCTCTTATACGTCGTAATCCTGGTAGCCCTCGGGTGGACCGCGACGCCAGACGCTATCGCCTTTGAGATCAGCAGCGGCTATTGGTACAGGAGCTTGCCTGTCGCAATTCCTGTCGGAGTTTTCACCGCTTGGAAATTTCAATCTGCACTAGTTGGCCGATCGTACAAGCTACGCTCGGGCCCCGAACGAACGTTTGGCCTTTCGGAATCGTGGATGGCAAGCCTGGCTGGTGCGACTCTGCTCGTATTGGTCGCAGTATGCGGTTCTGCCAATGCGATGAATCAGATGATAGGCACCCTGTATACCGCAACATTTACGGTGACCGGAAAATACATCGTTCAAGGCAAACATGCGTGTTATGGCCTAACGCTGACGAACACTGACGATCCAGCAGACCTTCTGAAGATTTGCATGTCCCATTCACAACAGGACGCAATTGCGATTCAAGATGTGCTTCAGGTCAACGGTCGGCGATCCCCGTACGTGAACGAGGTGTTCAGCTACGTCAAAAAGCCATGACGCAGGTTAGATAACTGGGGGAACCCGGATCGGCGAGCGTCTGCTTTATGAAGGGGCGAACGGCCGAATCGGGTGGCGAGTTATGCCTTTCGCATGAAACGCGCAACCGAGGCGATCGGCGCGCTCGGCCGTGGGGCACAGCGCGGCCAGGAACGGTCCTTCGCCGACACATTCAAATCGTCGACTGTATTAATCACGCAGGCCTATGCAGGCGTCATCGCACCCTCTTGATTGACAGTGCAGCCCGACATGCTGCATCGTCTCCCAAATATGTCCGTATAAAATTCACAATTCGGGGAGAGGTATGTCAAATCGCTGGTTGAAATGGTGCTTGCTATGCTTCGTGGGCGTCTTCGGTACTGCCCTTTGGTCGTCAGTTATTATCGGTGTCCTGCTGGACGTCCGATCGCGTCAGCACTGGAGTGACGGGGCTACAGTCGGGATTTTCGCTGGAGCCTTCGGCATCCTTGCGGGAGGCATGAGTCTCATCCTATTTAAACTCAGCGATGCATTCATCCGAACCAATGGTCGTCGGCAATCGGCCGCCGGAAGCGAAGCGGACAGGAGCGACGGCACCGAGCTTGGGCTAAGCAAGGCGGAGAAGGAGCCCGAGCTAACAGACATCATTTTCGGCTCGTTCATATTCCTCAGTATCGGCATTTTCGGCGCGTACCAGTTAGCCCGCGCGGCCTTCTCCGGCGTCATTCTTGGTAGAGAAACGCGAGGGGAATCGCTGCACGATGTGTTTCGTGCTACGTCGCCGGGTACTTTCTTCGAGACCGCGGTGATGTATGCGCTTGGCGACATAGCTGTATTGCTGGTCTCGGTCGTTTTGGTCGCAGCGTTGATCGCAAAGATGAAAAGAAAAAAGGGAATCCGAGGTGAAGGTGCTGTAACGAGTGACCGGACAGCCGAAGGCTAAGAGGTCACTTTGGGTCGCCCGGCCAATGCCCGTCCTAGCAGCATTCGGCCAGTTTCGGACGTTCGACATCGTGGGCTGGATCGTTGACAATGCGGCTGCTGACGACGTCGAGATCAGGAAAATGGACAAGAACCGGGAGTTTTTTCTGCCGTTCGGGGTCGAAATCTCGATTGAGGACGGATGCGCAAGTATCGAATCTCACTTGCCGGAAGCGCTTCCTGGCTTTCGCGACCCCGTCGAGAACGGACGCATTGTCGGAGTTGTTGAAGGCATTGAGCAATTGTTGCTTTCGCTCGCGCGTGTCGGTATCGATTTATCTAATCCGCAGTTTGCAGTGGCGATCCGCGACTGCGTTGCAAAGCTTCAATCTGGCTGATCGACAAGCGTTCATAACCGGTCAGCAGAGGTCGTTCATGGTCTCGCCCAAAAACCGGTGAACGGTGTTGCCGTAGCTATGTCAAAACTTCAAGGAATGTCGCAGCCAGAGGAAGGAGATGGCGCCGATGACGGATATCAGAATGATGAGCAGAAAATAACCCCACTCTTTTCGTGTGGTTGGCAAGGTGCCGCCGAGATCCGTTAGCCCTCCTGTGAGCACGCCCACAATCAGTATGGCTATGCCCACAAATACCAGCATTCCTTTCCCTAGACCGCCGAAGAATGCCTCACCAATTCGTGCCCATTTGGGTGCGCCGTCAGTCATTTTCTAGTTATCGATGTCTGTTACGGGGCCGTCATGTAATCTCGTTAGCCTAACATAACGAATTGCAGTTCTTGGTGGGCGAAGATTATCTGAGCCTCGGCCAAAGTCCATCTAGCGGTACCCGGCCAACTTATTTCGAACGGCCGCTTTCGAGAGACGCGAACGTCCCTTCAGGGTCGGGATATCGTCCGCTGGCGATTGCCTCAGACTGAACCTCCTTCCGTCGAAAGGAGAATCGTCATGGAAGCCATTGACGTCGGCAGCGCGCGGCGCGTGCCTTGGAACAAGGGAAAGCTGACCGGCCAGAAGCCACCG
>NZ_CAJMYY010000065.1:0-5097 GCF_905220185.1 Paraburkholderia sp. J11-2
GGAGTAGCAAAAGTATCAAGAGTCTCACACTAAAGTAAGTCAGGTTTTTGAATTTATTCAATGACCTGTCAGCTTTGAGTGAGCGACCGGTTCGAGAGAACCGAAAACAGTAACAGGTTTAAACTGAAGAGTTTGATCCTGGCTCAGATTGAACGCTGGCGGCATGCCTTACACATGCAAGTCGAACGGCAGCACGGGTGCTTGCACCTGGTGGCGAGTGGCGAACGGGTGAGTAATACATCGGAACATGTCCAGTAGTGGGGGATAGCCCGGCGAAAGCCGGATTAATACCGCATACGATCTATGGATGAAAGCGGGGGACCTTCGGGCCTCGCGCTATTGGGGTGGCCGATGGCGGATTAGCTAGTTGGTGGGGTAAAGGCTCACCAAGGCGACGATCCGTAGCTGGTCTGAGAGGACGACCAGCCACACTGGGACTGAGACACGGCCCAGACTCCTACGGGAGGCAGCAGTGGGGAATTTTGGACAATGGGCGAAAGCCTGATCCAGCAATGCCGCGTGTGTGAAGAAGGCCTTCGGGTTGTAAAGCACTTTTGTCCGGAAAGAAATCCTTTTCGATAATACCGAGAGGGGATGACGGTACCGGAAGAATAAGCACCGGCTAACTACGTGCCAGCAGCCGCGGTAATACGTAGGGTGCAAGCGTTAATCGGAATTACTGGGCGTAAAGCGTGCGCAGGCGGTGATGTAAGACCGATGTGAAATCCCCGGGCTTAACCTGGGAACTGCATTGGTGACTGCATCGCTGGAGTATGGCAGAGGGGGGTAGAATTCCACGTGTAGCAGTGAAATGCGTAGAGATGTGGAGGAATACCGATGGCGAAGGCAGCCCCCTGGGCCAATACTGACGCTCATGCACGAAAGCGTGGGGAGCAAACAGGATTAGATACCCTGGTAGTCCACGCCCTAAACGATGTCAACTGGTTGTCGGGCCTTCATTGGCTTGGTAACGTAGCTAACGCGTGAAGTTGACCGCCTGGGGAGTACGGTCGCAAGATTAAAACTCAAAGGAATTGACGGGGACCCGCACAAGCGGTGGATGATGTGGATTAATTCGATGCAACGCGAAAAACCTTACCTACCCTTGACATGTACGGAATTCCGCTGAGAGGTGGAAGTGCCCGAAAGGGAGCCGTAACACAGGTGCTGCATGGCTGTCGTCAGCTCGTGTCGTGAGATGTTGGGTTAAGTCCCGCAACGAGCGCAACCCTTGTCCCTAGTTGCTACGCAAGAGCACTCCAGGGAGACTGCCGGTGACAAACCGGAGGAAGGTGGGGATGACGTCAAGTCCTCATGGCCCTTATGGGTAGGGCTTCACACGTCATACAATGGTCGGAACAGAGGGTTGCCAAGCCGCGAGGTGGAGCCAATCCCAGAAAACCGATCGTAGTCCGGATCGCAGTCTGCAACTCGACTGCGTGAAGCTGGAATCGCTAGTAATCGCGGATCAGCATGCCGCGGTGAATACGTTCCCGGGTCTTGTACACACCGCCCGTCACACCATGGGAGTGGGTTTTGCCAGAAGTGGCTAGTCTAACCGCAAGGAGGACGGTCACCACGGCAGGATTCATGACTGGGGTGAAGTCGTAACAAGGTAGCCGTATCGGAAGGTGCGGCTGGATCACCTCCTTTCCAGAGCTCATCGCTCACTGCGTTTTAAGCGCTCACACTTGTCGGCTGTAAGAAAGACAGACTCAGGGGTCTGTAGCTCAGTCGGTTAGAGCACCGTCTTGATAAGGCGGGGGTCGATGGTTCGAATCCATCCAGACCCACCAACTGGTCTGACGGGCAGTTCCCTTGAGTTGTGTTTTGACTGGGGGATTAGCTCAGCTGGGAGAGCACCTGCTTTGCAAGCAGGGGGTCGTCGGTTCGATCCCGTCATCCTCCACCAATCTTCAATGCACAGCGTTCTGCAGAAGTGATGCAGAACATTTCGCATTGGCGATTGAGCCAGTCAGAGCGGTATGTGAAAACGTATCGGCTGTCGTTCTTTAACAATCAGGAAGAAGTAGTAAAGAGATTCATCCAAAAGCATCTAGAGATGGGTGCGAGTAGGTGAATCAGGGTTGTGATTGTATCAATGTATTTTTAAGTGATCGAAAGATTGCCTTGAAATACGGCGCAACACGAATACTCAACCTGTAGCGAGTGCGCCTCGAAAGAGACACACCCGTTATAGGGTCAAGCGAACAAGTGCATGTGGTGGATGCCTTGGCGATCACAGGCGATGAAGGACGCGGTAGCCTGCGAAAAGCTACGGGGAGCTGGCAAACAAGCTTTGATCCGTAGATGTCCGAATGGGGAAACCCACTCCGAATGGAGTATCCATGACTGAATACATAGGTCATGTGAAGCGAACGCGGCGAACTGAAACATCTAAGTAGCCGCAGGAAAAGAAATCAACCGAGATTCCCAAAGTAGTGGCGAGCGAAATGGGACCAGCCTGTACTCTTTATCTGTACCGTCAGCCGAACGCTCTGGAAAGTGCGGCCATAGTGGGTGATAGCCCCGTAGGCGAAGGCGGAATGGAAGAACTAGGTGTACGACAAGTAGGGCGGGACACGTGAAATCCTGTCTGAAGATGGGGGGACCATCCTCCAAGGCTAAATACTCGTGATCGACCGATAGTGAACCAGTACCGTGAGGGAAAGGCGAAAAGAACCCCGGGAGGGGAGTGAAATAGATCCTGAAACCGCATGCATACAAACAGTCGGAGCCTCGCAAGGGGTGACGGCGTACCTTTTGTATAATGGGTCAGCGACTTACATTCAGTGGCAAGCTTAACCGAATAGGGCAGGCGTAGCGAAAGCGAGTCCGAACAGGGCGTTCAGTCGCTGGGTGTAGACCCGAAACCAGGTGATCTATCCATGGCCAGGTTGAAGGCACGGTAACACGTGCTGGAGGACCGAACCCACTAACGTTGAAAAGTTAGGGGATGAGCTGTGGATAGGGGTGAAAGGCTAAACAAACCTGGAAATAGCTGGTTCTCTCCGAAAACTATTTAGGTAGTGCCTCGTGTATCACCTTCGGGGGTAGAGCACTGTCATGGTTGATGGGTCCATTGCGGATTACGTCGCCATAGCAAACTCCGAATACCGAAGAGTGCAATCACGGGAGACAGACATCGGGTGCTAACGTCCGGTGTCAAGAGGGAAACAACCCAGACCGCCAGCTAAGGTCCCCAAATATGACTAAGTGGGAAACGAAGTGGGAAGGCTAAAACAGTCAGGAGGTTGGCTTAGAAGCAGCCACCCTTTAAAGAAAGCGTAATAGCTCACTGATCGAGTCGTCCTGCGCGGAAGATGTAACGGGGCTAAGTCATATACCGAAGCTGCGGATGCGAGCTAGTCTCGCATGGTAGGAGAGCGTTCCGTAAGCCTGCGAAGGTGCGTTGAAAAGCGTGCTGGAGGTATCGGAAGTGCGAATGCTGACATGAGTAGCGATAAAGGGGGTGAAAGGCCCCCTCGCCGTAAGCCCAAGGTTTCCTACGCAACGTTCATCGGCGTAGGGTGAGTCGGCCCCTAAGGCGAGGCAGAAATGCGTAGCTGATGGGAAGCAGGTCAATATTCCTGCACCATTGTTGAATGCGATGGGGGGACGGATCGCGGAAGGTTGTCCGGGTGTTGGAAGTCCCGGTCCTTGCATTGGAGAAGGCGCTTTGGCAAATCCGGGCGCGGAATTCAAGGGTGCGAGGCCATGCTCTTCGGAGCAGAAGCAACTGGAAGTGGTTCCAAGAAAAGCCTCTAAGCTTCAGTTCAACAGTGACCGTACCGCAAACCGACACAGGTGGGCGAGATGAGTATTCTAAGGCGCTTGAGAGAACTCGGGAGAAGGAACTCGGCAAATTGGTACCGTAACTTCGGGATAAGGTACGCCCTGGTAGCTTGACTGGCTTGCGCCAGAAGGGTGAAGGGGTTGCAATAAACTGGTGGCTGCGACTGTTTAATAAAAACACAGCACTCTGCAAACACGAAAGTGGACGTATAGGGTGTGACGCCTGCCCGGTGCCGGAAGATTAAATGATGGGGTGCAAGCTCTTGATTGAAGTCCCGGTAAACGGCGGCCGTAACTATAACGGTCCTAAGGTAGCGAAATTCCTTGTCGGGTAAGTTCCGACCTGCACGAATGGCGTAACGATGGCCACACTGTCTCCTCCCGAGACTCAGCGAAGTTGAAGTGTTTGTGATGATGCAATCTCCCCGCGGCTAGACGGAAAGACCCCATGAACCTTTACTGTAGCTTTGCATTGGACTTTGAACCGGTTTGTGTAGGATAGGTGGGAGGCTGTGAAGCGGGAACGCTAGTTTCCGTGGAGCCGTCCTTGAAATACCACCCTGATCTGTTTGAGGTTCTAACCTTGGTCCGTGATCCGGATCGGGGACAGTGCATGGTAGGCAGTTTGACTGGGGCGGTCTCCTCCCAAAGGGTAACGGAGGAGTACGAAGGTACGCTAGGTACGGTCGGAAATCGTGCTGATAGTGCAATGGCATAAGCGTGCTTGACTGTGAGACCCACAAGTCGAACAGGTGCGAAAGCAGGTCATAGTGATCCGGTGGTTCTGTATGGAAGGGCCATCGCTCAACGGATAAAAGGTACTCTGGGGATAACAGGCTGATACCGCCCAAGAGTTCATATCGACGGCGGTGTTTGGCACCTCGATGTCGGCTCATCTCATCCTGGGGCTGTAGCCGGTCCCAAGGGTATGGCTGTTCGCCATTTAAAGAGGTACGTGAGCTGGGTTTAAAACGTCGTGAGACAGTTTGGTCCCTATCTGCCGTGGGCGCTGGAAGTTTGAGGGGGCCTGCTCCTAGTACGAGAGGACCGGAGTGGACGAACCTCTGGTGTACCGGTTGTGACGCCAGTCGCATCGCCGGGTAGCTATGTTCGGAAGAGATAACCGCTGAAAGCATCTAAGCGGGAAACTCGCCTCAAGATGAGACTTCCCCGGGGACTAGATCCCCTTGAAGGGTCGTTCGAGACCAGGACGTTGATAGGTCAGGTGTGGAAGCGCAGTAATGCGTTAAGCTAACTGATACTAATTGCCCGTAAGGCTTGATCCTATAACAGGTGTGCCTC
>NZ_CAJMYY010000066.1:0-3811 GCF_905220185.1 Paraburkholderia sp. J11-2
GAGCCCGGGCGCCGAATGCACGCGGATGCGCCCCGATGGCTTCTGCGTGGCGTTGCGCGCTTCGTCCGCCGCGTTGTCGAGTTCCCCGAGAATCGCCTTTGCCCGCTCGTAGAACCGCGCGCCCACGTCGGTCACGGAAAGGTGGCGCGTCGTCCGATGCAATACGACCGCCTGCAACTCCTCTTCCAGCGAAGACACGGCGCGGGAAATCTGGGCAGCGGTGGAGTCGTTTTCTTTTGCGACCGCGGTAAACGATCCTGCCTCGACGACACGAACGAATATGCGCAGGTGATTCAGGAAGTCGGCCATGTTTAAAGACCCTTTTTATTGCCCGACTGGCAGACAACCAGAGAGGGTCAAGTGGTTGCTCACGCAACCACCACGGTTTAAGCACCGCAGCGTTGACGACGCCCCGGAATCAGGGCCGATTCTGTTCACGCGCCAGACGATTGCTCAGCGTCATCGGGCGAGCGTTGATCCCCATCCCGTATTCGCGAAGGCGTCATGCCGTAGCGGCTCGAGATGACCCGGCTGAAGTGTGACGGATCTGCGAACCCCGCGCGCCGGCCTATTTCCGCAAGGCTAAGGCGCCGGCAGATGCTGGAGCGAATCATCCGCACGGCAACCGCCGCACGGCGGTCGATCAGGAGCTTGCCGAACGTCTCGCTGTGGGCCGCGAGCGTGCGGTGCAAACTTCGCACGGAGATATTGAGTTCCCTCGCGATGTCCGCGGCGCAGATGCCCGGCTCGGCGCTGCGCTGGGCGATGCAGTCGCAGATGCGCCGATGCAGCGAGTCGTCGCGGCGCTGCGCCACAGCGGCGGGTAGATCACGTTCCGCGGCGATCAGCGCCAGCAGGGCGCCGATGTGATCGGTCAGGACCGACACCGGCAACGGCGACGCATCGATCGCTTCGGGCGAAAGCTCGGCCAGATATGCGCCCAGCACGCGTCCCCATCCGGAATTCGAAGCAATCCGGCGCCCAACCAGCGCTTCAGGCGCCGGTACCCACTGTCGCAGCCAGGCTGGAGAAAATTTGAAGTGCGCGACGTCGTAGCGCCCCGTGATCTCGACCATGAAGTCCATGCGCGAGTCCACGATGATCATCTCCCCTGGCAGCAGGCGCACCGCCTCACGATGGTGTGTATTCCACGCGGACGAGAGATTGACGATCAAATGCCACGAGTGCTCCAGCGCCCGGTCTTCATGGAACGGGTCCCGGCGAACACTGTGCGAAGAGCCGCTTTGCCGGATCACGCAAACGGGTCCTGCCTGCGCTGCGGTCATATGCGATTCGAACGTCCGACTGTTGCCCGCGATCAGCAGCATCGGCGTAAGTGCAGTGGACAGGGCGTTCGCATAGTAGTCGAACCGCATGGCCGGTGCGACTTCGCTCGTGGACCAACGGTTAAGAGAAGTGGTTATCGTATTTGTCATCGCAAGCCCCCGGCTACTTACGCTTCGCAAATATCACGCGGAATCGAGTATAGAGTGTCTTCGCTTCGACGGCACGCGTCCGGATCATTCGTCGAACAATATCTGCCGCCTCCCGTGGCACGTTCAGTCAACCGTCGTCCCCGCCCATGGCACCCAGCGACCAGAGACGCCGCTGGCCAGCCGATACCATGGATACACGTCACTGCGGCCGCTAACCCCGTCACGAATGCACCGGCGAGCTGAATCGTGCCGCGTCGGTGCGCTGTGTTCGACTCATTCGATGGGGCTGTCGGGGAACTTCCTCGTGGACTTCCGCCTCGCCATATCAAAGTCTGGCGCTTCCGGACATGGCAGGCAAATGCTTCATGGTCGCGACAGCCCGACTTTATCAACGGAAGCCAGCGGAGTGCGTGCGCATCTTCAGTCAGGCCAGGTTGTCGCCGGAGACCCGAGGATCGGTCGGCAGACCACGTCGAACGCCCGGGCTTCGAGCTAACTCATCGCCAGTTGCCTGGGGCCAGTCATGAATGAACGCTTACCTGCCGCTGCCTGGGGTTACGCGCTGGCACTTCTGGCGCATATGCTGGAAGTCTCCGAAGGCAGGGGTCACCAGGGCGCGCGGAGTGTGATCGCGAGACATCCACCGAAAGTTCAGATTCCCGCCAGGACGACACCTGCCACCACTGGATGCTAAATCATTTGTCGACTACAGCTTGGCGCCGGGCGTCTCTATCACAGAACGTGTCCGAACGATTTTTCCGGAATTGGGAAAGCGGGATATCGATATCGCTATCGCGCCGGAGCTCATCGTCTCAGAACAGGACGCCGGCCAGCTCGCAGGTCTTTTGCCACAATACGAAACTGTGCCCAGATTGTTTGTGTGTGGTTCGGGTTTGACAGCCGATTGCGACGGCGCCCAGTACAACCTGCCGTGGAATGAGTCACATGTTCTGAATGGAGTCGGCACCGTGCTATGGCGTCAACGCAAGGTCATGCTCGCAACGATGAGCCCTGATCGAGCGAAGGAATGTGCAATCGCGCAGCATGACGACTCGTCCACCACTTTTTTCGAGAACACTGCCACTGGAGATTGCATCGTGGTCGCGGACATCGCCAGTCTTGGACGATGTGTGGTCCTGATCTGCCAGGACCTCGAAAGTGAACTGGCGGACACAATCGTCAGGCGATACCAGCCCGACTGGGTATTTACACCTGTACTCGACGTCGGCGTCGATGAGGGACGTTGGGGCCATCGGCGTGCATTTGCACTGAGCGGACATTCGTTCGCGCGGTTCCTGGTAATAAGTAGCCTATCGCTCGCGCGAGCGGCCAATAAAAATAATGACACGCCATGCGGCATGGCAGTCGGTCCGCGTGATGGGCTTGACGGAGACGGTGGTCGCGCATTCGCTCTTGTGAACGCAATCACAGAGCAAGGCGGGGCGCAGTTTGGGACACTGACGTGGCGTGACGATTCACATCCATGGAAACAAACGACAGTGGGCGCAGCTTAGGCAAGGCACGACACCAACCTCACGCACCCGCGCCAAACCATGAACAGACGGGAGAAGGCCGCGTTTTGCAATAAGCTGGGGAGCAAGCAGGCTGACAGCCTGCTTAACCACTTACTCGGGCAGCGCCGTCGTTACGGCGGCGCTGCCCAACTCTCAGTCCACGGCGCACACGCTTGTCGCGTTCAACATTGGGAGAGCAATAGGAATTGACATTGGGCGTTTTCACGGAGTGATTTGCCCGGTCTAGCGATTCGCTGCGAACACTCAAAAAGCTAGTTCACTGAGATCTGCCACCAGAATCAACCAGCGTGCGGAAAACCTGTAGTACTTCCAGCTTCGTCTGACCTGCTGCCTCAACATGCAGCAACGCGTCATATTCGAATCTCACGGACATGCTGGAACGAGGATTGAGCAAGATACACTCAGACCACTCCTCTCCACGCCGCCCCCAGGTGGGGCCGTGTCACGGCAAGCATTGGTACCGTGACATGGCAGGGGCCGGTCGCCGATGCTGCCGCTATCACTTTTGCGTTGTCGACGGTGATTAAGTGGGATCGGTAAGCGCCGAAGAGACGGTCAAGCGCGGCACTGATGCGGCTTTGTTCATCCTTGAGCGTGCCAATTGCGGGGCCGAGATCACTCGTCCTGAACGCGCCGAGCAACGGCGTTTCCAGCACGAACGGTTCTCCCTCGATCTCAATGATGGGCGAGAGATCCTGCGCAACCTTGCTCGCTGTGTAATTTCCCGCTACGCGCGTTAATGGAATGACTACGCGCGATATGAGATTACCGAGATGATTGCTTTGCACGTCGAGCAGAAACGGTGACCTGGTCCCGGATCTTGTCGAGGGGTTGTTGTAT
>NZ_CAJMYY010000067.1:0-3555 GCF_905220185.1 Paraburkholderia sp. J11-2
CCGACATCGATCCACTGGGTGGTGGCATCGACAGGCACCCACCGAGGATAGCGCCACGCATTTCCGGCACTTGCCTCCTCGCCTGATTCGAACAGTCTACGCGGCGGACTGCGTCACGGTCACCGCGATCATGCACGGGACCGCGCGGGTTCACTACGCATGCGTCGCGAGGCGCTATGGGCCACTACATCGGTGGGCGTCTGGCACGGTGGGTGCGAATCGTCAGAAAATTATCTTGCGACAGGCACCTGCCATGGCGGCCGGCATGTTTTTGATCGTAGTGCTTCTGGTCGGGGAAGTCGATTCGTCGAGGACAGTGTTATTGCTGCCGCGGAGTTCAACCGTCTTCCTTGACAGGATATCCGCTGTTTTGCCGGGCGATGATGGATCCGGGCAGCGTGGCCGAAAGCGCGGCATCAACGCTACCGCAAACGCGCGCTTCGCCCTGCGTCTTCACGACTATGGCGAAACGCTTGCACTTCGTCAACGATCATCCGGAGAATCGATCGATGTCGCGAGGAGGGCGCACCAGGACATCGTGTTTCGCACAAAACCACTGTTGACGCTCGAACCGCATGGCGCGGACATGTGCCGGATGCCCATCGCTGCATCGGAGATTGATGCACAGGGCGCAAGAAAAACTGGCCCGCAGAGCGGGCCACACATCGGGATGCGACGCGCGCCGGTCAGGCTGGCTTGATATTTGCGGCCTGCTTGCCCTTCGGCCCCATCTTGACATCGAAGCTTACTTTCTGGTTTTCCTGAAGCGATTTGAAGCCTTCCGTCTTGATCTCGGAAAAGTGGGCAAACAGGTCTTCGCCGCCGTCATCCGGGGTGATGAAGCCAAAGCCTTTCGCATCGTTGAACCACTTCACAGTGCCAGTTGCCATTTTTGAATCCTGTCGATGTTGAAACCTGAAATTGCGAGAATACGGCATCGCATGGAGGCGATCACCCGCAAGGGACGACTTTTTACCACGCCGGGATGACACCTGCCAATCAGCAGGTCCACGGACAGCACAGGGTCCGGCTTTCAGAGGCCCGGGCCCGGTGCAGGCATTCGTCGTTCCAACCCTTGACGGTGGCACCGTATGATTGCCGCGCGGTAATCGCGATCTACCCTGCAAGCGGGAGTCTCAGCGAAGCCTCCAGGCTGCGCCGCGAAGACTGATTCTGAAATGGAGCAGGGCAGGCACTCGAGAAGAGTCGCAGAAACATCGACGCATTGCGGATTCCTCCCTCGCCACGCGCGAAAGCCCGGTCTCCGTCAACATTTTTGTGCGGTCCCGTCCCGCACATTTCCGCGACGAGCAAACTGTGGCGCGGAAGCGGCCCTAACCAGTTTTGCAGTGCCAGCCCGGAGACTGGGGAGCCCATGTTACCCTTGGTCGACGCTAACACCAGCGAAGCCGCGCTCGAGGATGAACGATACATTCGAGTTTTCTCAGGATTTCGAGCCTTTCCTCGAAGACCTGCCGAGAAAGGACTGGCAGACAAAGTCGCTCGATTGCGCCATGGCCGATTACTGGGTGGCAAGCGATGGACTTGTCGCGCGTCGAGAGTTTCTGAGTGACGGTTACTTTGCCAGCAACACAGCCTCCTTCACGGCTTATTTGTTCCACTTCCGGAAAGGCGTGAGACTCGACCTGAAAGTGGTTGTCGCTCACGGTCGCATCCTGGAGCTGAGGCGGGAGCGCGAACCCGAAGCGGGGGAAGTGGTGGCTGAGTGGACTATCCCCGTGCCGGGTCCCGACGCTGAACGTCGCAGGTGACGCGGGCCGGATCGCAGGAGACTGGAAAAAAGACTGGTAACCCCCTACCTGTGTAACGAAAGGCGGCTTCGGCGTAAGCGCGCAGAAGGGGCGCGGCCGTCAAATGGGCGAGCCCCATGGTCGGAAAATGAAGAAGCCCGCGAGCCAGATGGCTTCTCGCGGGCCTTGTGCCGTGCAGATGGTGTCAATGGAACTCGCTGTCATCGCTCAACAGCCAGGCTGGAATATCACGCTTGCCGTTGAGTACGCGCCAGACCTCGACGTGATCCTTGCGCTCAATGTAAAAGATCAGATGCGGGTAGCGATCGAGAGACCATGAGCGCAGGCCCGGTATGTCCAGTTCGTACGAGTAACGGAGTGAGCCGATGTTGGGTTGTTTGGCGAGATGCGCGTATGCCTGCTCGATTTCCGCAATGAACCCAAGCGCTGCCTGTTCCGAGCCTTCGTCAACGAGGTAATGTGTCAGCTCGTCTTCTACGTCCTGCCTGGCCAGCCGGGTCGGGATGACGGGCTTGGCCGTCATTTGCGCGAAGTACGTACGCGGGCGCGCAGCGATTCGAAGTAGTCGGCGTCGGCCGGATCTGCGAGGCCCGAAGTCGCTCCCTGCAGGATCATTGTCCGCAGGCGCTTGCGATCCTGATCCTTGCGGATTAGTTCGCGGACGTATTCGCTGCTCGTGCCGTAGCCGCGCTCGCCGACCTGCTCGTCGACATATTCCTTCAGCGAATCGGGGAGGGAGATGTTCATCGTGCTCATGTGAACCAGTCTATCAGGCTTTGGCAAATTTTGCCAAACTCATCTCCTGGTAGATGTTCAGGGGTGGCCTGATCGGTTCGAGGAGCCTTAACTGGCGAGTCTTTCCGGGAAATCGTGCGGGCGGCGATGAACTGTCCCCATGCGATCCGCCGATCGGTGCGGTAAAGTGATCTGGCCGTACGGCTGCGGCATCAGGAGAAACCAGCCCGACAATCGGTCCTGCGGGCGACCTACATGGCGGAAGGGAAGTGGCGAGACTGGATGACGAAGCACGCACCGAGTGGCTGCGCACCGATCATCTGATCGAATCGGCACAGATCTGGCTGGCCTCGAACGGCGCAGAATGTGACTGGCTGGAGCGGGCAAGGCTCGTGGAGGCGTCTCGGGTGATCGCCAGGCAGGAAAGCGAGGTACCCTTCCCGAAAGACGATGCGGATTTGCACAGACTCTTCAATCTACGAACCGGTTGGTTTCTGGACTACCGTTCACCTGTCGTACAACGGCTCCATGTGCGCTGCGCTGCATATCTAGAGGAACCCTGATTATCTTGCTGGAATGAGGCAGATACGACCCAGAATCGCTTTCCCTGACACTGCCCGACGGCACTAAGGTCTCTGCGCTCCTGCGAGTGCCGGAGGACGCGCGAGCCCTGTATGTCTTCGCGCACGGCGCCGGGGCGGGCATGCAGCATGCCGGCATGTCGTCATTGGCCGACGCGCTTGCGGCGGCCAATGTCGCCACATTACGCTACCAGTTTCCGTACATGGAGCGGGGCTCCAAGCGGGTGGACTCGTCGGCCGTGGCACATGCTGCCGTGCAGGCGGCCGTCGCAGAGGCCCGCCGGCGGCTGCCAGCCCTGCCACTCTTCGCGGGCGGCAGGTCGTTCGGCGGCCGCATGACCTCCCAGGCTCAAGCCATCTCCCCGCTCGACGGCGTGCGTGGCCTCGCTTTCGTCGCGTTCCCGCTGCACCCGGCGGGCGCGCCTGGCGTGGAGCGGGCACGGCATCTGGCGGACGTCACGGTGCCA
>NZ_CAJMYY010000068.1:0-3271 GCF_905220185.1 Paraburkholderia sp. J11-2
ATATGTCTTGCTGACCAGCTTCCTCTTCAATGAACCAGTGACGGGACCAGGCTTGTCCCTGCGGCCGCTTCGAATGTTTGTCCTGAATGCATGTCGATGTGCAGTGCTTCGGTGAAACACCGTGTGATTTGACATAAAAACAATTGCCGAAATTTCATCTTGTTCAGGCTATTTTCAGATGTCCGCTTCGGACATCTGAAAATAGCTTTGACAAATTTCGTATTATTACGGGTGGTTCGAATATATTCGAGCTACTTATCTTCTTGCACATCAATCCCATAGCACCTCCACCCACGATACCGAATGTGGAAAGATTGCGACGTCAGACGGCTGAGCGCCCCGAGGTCAGATCTCGTCCTCAGCGAACACGCTGTGCTCGGCAAGCACGGAGTCCTTGTCGACGCACTGCACGTGCCAGTGCCCAACAACGCTTGATCCGCTTTCGCGTTCAGTGCAGCACCAGAGTGCCTCGCCCGATTCCCCCTCGAACGGGCCAGTTTGGGCTTCCATGGCGAGGCCGTCGAGGATGAACAGGGGGCGCGCATCATGCTGATCGCACACCACCGTACCGCGCTCATCGACCCGCAGCTTTCCCCAGTCGGGAAATTGGAGGCCGGCATGACCTTCGCGCGACCACTTGTGGGTGTCGTTGTCGAGCCAAAGGATCGCATAGGCATTCGGGTCAAGACGGTCGAAAGTGCCGAGATGGAGCGTGATTCGCATGAATTTCTCCGGTCGTGTTCGTGGCTTCGTGATCTGCTGCAGCAGTCGGCGGACATATCGACTGTACGTGCAGCGGCAAGCTTGTACATGCGTCAGGGTGTCGCTTTTTGCCGCTTTATACTTACTAGGGCGCCGCGGCGGTTCCTCGTCTACCGATTTGAATTCGGCAGGGCTCACGATTTTGATGTACTCGATGTCTGGCTCGTGTTCGAAGAGGACGGCGCCTGATGCACGCAATCGCCCGCTTCGACGAGCGTTTCCTTGTCGCCGTACACGAAGCGCGCCCAGTCTTTGAGCATGCTGACGATATGAAAATCTGCCTCATGCCGGTGCCAGCCCGCGCCCAACTTCGGCGCAAGATTTGCCCTAAAAAGTTGCGTGACCACCTGTGACCCTCACGATTTCCAGATCACGATAGACAAAGAAATAGCGCAGCCCAGTGCGCGTGAATGACGTGTCCTGCGGCTTGACGTGCGAAAAACCCGTGGTAAGTCCGGTTTGCATGGCAGATCTCCCGAGTGCGATGGAAGAAGAGGCACCAGGTTTGGCAAGCACGACGCGTTCCAGCATCCTAATTTTGGCTTGGCACCGGGTGGTGGGTGCCCTGTTTCCCGATTTGTGACAGAACTAGATCGGCTTCGAGCTATCCGTGGGCTGGCTCGCATCGACGCCTCGCTTCTGGCTGACGTACACCGTTTCCGCGAGAGCCAGCCCTCGTGGCACTTCGCCTCATATGTGATACGTGATGAAAGTTCGCGAGAGCGCCCCGGTCAACGGCGGCAGAGTACGAGCGCAGCGTCCACCGTCCTTGCTGGCGCAGGGCGCTTCGGGCGGCATATCGACTGCACTCATTCAGGTGGGCCGTACTGCTTGCTTCGCGGTGTGGGTCACGACGCGCAATGACGGGGGTGCCGCGATCGGCGAGCGCCTCGGCGCCAACCGTATATCCCACCACGGCGATCAGTTGCCGCGCCGCGCTGGGCAATCGTCGACAACATCGGGACCGTGACCTGGACGGACAGCCTGAGGGCGGTCACACGCGGCGGCGTCGTGGTGGTCAACGGGGTGACGACCGGCCGTGCAGCGGAAACCGATCTGCTTCGCATCTTTGTCGAGCAGATCGGCATGTGCGGCGCCATCATGAGCACGCTTGAAGAGATGAAAGCCATGACGCAGTTCATCATCTGTAAAGAAATCTAACCGGAGGAAGGCGCTGTCGTGCCGATGACGGAGGCTCGTGCGGCGATCGCCGAGATGATCGACGGCCGCACGCGGGGAAAGGCCGTCTTCACACGATAAGCGCTCGGTCGGATGCCGCGTGATACTCTGCTTGACCGCGCGCGACAGCGAGTGCGGGGCGCCGCCGCTGACGTACTGAGACTTATTCATGTCCATCGTGAAGACACATTATCTGGACCTGCCTGTTGTACTGGAGCCAGCTCACCAACTCGAGATTTCACATCAGCGGTTCGATGTATGCGCGCTGCCCGCTCATCAGCAGCTCGGCGCATGGTGCGATCGAATGATCGGTGTCGTCGACCTGCTAACAACGCGCGATAGACGTGGACAGCCGTTTCGCGGCCGGATCGACCGCTATGCCGTGGGCGAATTCCTTTTCGCGGACTGCTACACTGATCGCATCACGCAGGACCGCACGATCGCGAGAATTTCCAGGGACGACGCTCGCAGCATCGTGTTCCACATATTCTTCGACCGCGCGCCCGACAACGAGCTTATCTACGCCGGCAAAAAGCGCACTGACCCGGCGCTCGAGGGCGGCATCTTCGCGATCGACCTCGACCAGCCAATGCAGTTCAGGCGAGCCGCCTGCCGGCACGTGACGATCTTCCTTCCAGGCCTGTTGCTGTGCGACGTTTTTCCGGACCCATCGGCGCTACATGGGCGCATGCTCTCGCCCCTCCTGCCGGTCGTGCGCTTTCTCACGGACAGCGTCATGTCACTCGCTGCGCAGATCCACCACATGGCTGCAGGTGATGCGCACCGCGTACTGCGGGAACTGGTGCTACTGATCGCGGATGCGTTCGCCGACCAGGCGGGGTTGAAAGGCAGCAAGTCGTCGCTTGGACGTGCGATCGCATTCGATCAGGCGCGGCGCTACGTACGCGAGAACCTGCATGATGACAGCCTCTCGCCTGACAACGTCGTGGAATCGCTTGGTCTTTCCAGACCAACGGTGTACCGACTTTTTCAGCATGACGGCGGCCTCGCCGCGTACATCAGACACGTCCGCTTGCGCGCTGCCGCCCGCGAACTGGTCGCGTGGCCGGGAGTGCCCGTCAAGGACGTCGCGTATGCCCACGGCTTTACGAGCGCGTCCGACTTCACACGTGCCTTTAGACGCGCCTATGGTATGGCACCTCAGGACGTGCGGGTGCATAACTCCCGAGCGAGCGAGGATGGATTGATCGATTGATCGATTGATCGATTGATCGCGCGGAGACCGTCATTAGCAGATTGACTCAGTGGTGCATTGGCGGCGCCGCGAGCTGGTGTGCGGAGAGCCAATAAGGTTCACAAACATTCGTAC
>NZ_CAJMYY010000069.1:0-2879 GCF_905220185.1 Paraburkholderia sp. J11-2
CGGCATCGGGTTGCGCCACAGGCGTATTAATCATGTGCATCTCCGATGTGCATGAACCATGCACATAGTTTGCCATACTTCCCGACACGGACATAGCTTCAAGTGGATGTTATGTCCCTTAAATCCTGGTCGAAGCAATTTGGCCGCCTTGGTAGCCTGAAGTCTGCATTCCCGGATATGCGAGGGTTCTCTCCGCGCAACCTGAAATACATGCGCGCCTTTGCCCTGGCATGGCCGGATCCGGAAGTTGTGCAGCAGCCTGCTGCACAATTGCCGTGGCTCCACCTTTGCACCTTGCTCGACAAGGTCAAAGATACCGCGCATCGAGACTGGTATGCCGCCAAGGCGCTCGAACACCGCTGGTCGCGCACATGCAGATCGAGACGGCCGCGCACGCGCGCGCCGGCAATGCGGTCACCAACTTTGCGGAACGCCTGCCACCCCCGCAATCCGATCTCGCGCGCGACACGCTCAAGGATCCCTATATCTTCGACTTCCTTGGCCTGACCGAGAATGCCCAGGAGCGAGACATCGAGCGCGCGCTCACGCAGCACATCACGCGTTTCCTCCTTGAACTGGGCGCCGGGTTCGCGTTCGTGGGTCGCCAGTACTGGCTGGAAGTCGGGTGACGAGTTTTTCGTCGATCTACTTTTCTACCACCTCAAGCTGCGTTGTTATGTCGTCGTCGAACTGAAAACGACGCCGTTCAAGCCCGAATACGCGGGGCAGTTGAACTTCTACCTGTCCGCGATCGATGCGCAGGTGAAGGCAGCCGAGGACCAGCCGACCATCGGCCTGCTGCTGTGCAAGGAGAAGAACCGGCTCGTGGCGGAATATGCACTGCGTGGCGTGGCCAAGCCAATGGGCGTGGCCGAGTATCAACTGATGCGCGAGGTCCCACCCTCGCTGGAGACCGGTCTGCCGACCATCGATCAGATCGAGGCCGAACTGCGCCCCGACCTGCCGAACGGCACCGCATAAACATCATTGGGCAACCGCCCACGGCGCTTTCACCCGCAGACGCTAGCGCCGGAGACTGAAAAGCCGCAGCAGCTCATCGCGCAATCCGGAGATATCGAGGACATGCTGTGCGCGGGTCACGGCCACGTAGAGCAGGCGCAACTCATCGTCGTCCGGCATCGGGTTGCCCTCGGCACCCCGCAGGCGGAAATCGTCGGCCACCCTGACCCGTTTCCATTCGAGGCCCTTGGCGCGATGGACGGTCGAGATCACATAGTCGGCGGCGCCTTCCGCCGCCGAGCGCTGTGCCAGGGCCCGCAGATAGCCTGTACCCAGCTCGTCGACGATGCGCACCACCGGCAGCAGGTCCTGGCCAAACGCACTGCGCGCGAACGCCTGCGCCTCGCTCCAGTTCTCGAACAGCGAAAGCGCCGCCGGGCGGAACGCCCGCTGGCCGGCCAGCAACCGGTCCACGCCATCAGCGTAAGCGAGAATCTCGGCCGAACTCATCCGGATTGCCGGTCGATGTCCCGCTTCGAGTCCCGCGGCGAACTGCCAGATCGCCGTAACGTTCTTCCGGCACAGGATCGCGTCGACCGGCGGCGCCAGCGCGGGATCTTCCACCATGAGCGAGCCGATCGCTTCCTGTCCCCGGATGGGCGTGCGTTCGCCCAGCAGCGTGAGCAGACGGCTCGCGAGCGCCGCGAACGTGTCGCCAAAGCGGAACGACTCCGTGAGCGCACATTCGGGCGCGTCGATCTGCGCCATCGCGTTGACCGCTCCCCGCCACTCGTAGATCTGCTGGTAAGGGTCGCCCACGTAGATGATCTGCGCGCGGCGCTGCCGGCCAAGGACCGAAAGCATCACACCGTCGCTGTCCTGCGCCTCGTCGAAGAGGATGAAATCGGCTTCGATGCGCGGCTCGGCGAGTGCCCAGAGTTTCAGGAGCACGTCCGGTGAAATGGCGCTCGCAGCGCGAGTGGCTGCGCCCTCTTCCCACAGCCGCCCAACGTAAGGCAGCAGGTAGGCGCGCAGTTGCGCGGCCACCTCGCCGTCGATCTTTTCGTCGACGACGATATGCTGCGTTGCCGGCTGAAGATCCGCGGAACGGCAGAACCGGTCGAGCCCGTCGGCAATCATCCGCCCGATCTCGAACGGAGCAATCTCGACAGCCTTTCCCGTCACCGTGCGCACTTCCAGCGGACCAAGCCCGTAGCGTGCAGCCAGTTCATGCGGCGGCTCGCCCTGAAGACTCATCCGGCTTCGCAGCGACGGACTGACGGAGGCCCATGCCAGCGAATGCATCGTCCGCGAGACGACGTGAGGCGGGAAGCGCCGGGCTGCGCTCGCGGCAATTTCCCGATTGAAGGCGAGGTACATACCGCGCTGCGGGCCGAACTGCTCTGCCACGAGCTGAAGTGTCGAAGTCTTGCCTGCGCCGGCAAATGCCTTGACCTTCAGGTCGCCGGCGCAAAGCGCCGCGTCGACCACGGCCTGCTGCTCTGCCGTAGGAATCAAGCTTCTCTTCACGCGATACCAGACCTCATGTGCGATCGCCCCTGGCGATATGGATCTGCTGATTCTCGCATAGCCCACAGCCGATCGAGCAGCCCGGCTGCGGGGGCATCATTAGCACGGTCGAGCATTTGAGCACCGGAAACAGCCCACCTGACGTTGAGCAAGGCAGCGGAGCCCGTCACGCGTCAACAAGGTCAAGCCCATTTTCGCCATCCGATTGATCTGAAACCACCGTTGCTTCAGCTCAGAAACATAGGAGTGCAGATTAAGAGTTTATCACCTTTATTATGTAAAGAAGAGCTACCGAATCCCATCGGACCCGTCGGACCCGTCGAAAGCGAGCGGTATCCGCACTCGGACTTCTTGCGTTTAAGGACCTCATCGCCATAGACGCCCATGCG
>NZ_CAJMYY010000070.1:0-2503 GCF_905220185.1 Paraburkholderia sp. J11-2
GCTACACCGTCCCGCGGTGCGAGCCGGATAGGCCCCGCGTCGAGCTTCCCGTGATCTGCGACCAGATAGGCCGAGCCCGGCTTCGGTAACACGTGGCTTATTGTCGCGCCTTCGCGCAGGGTGGCGACACGCACGCGTGCGTCGGCATTGATGGGCAGCGCGCCTTCGCGCACATCTTGGGGATCGCCGCTCGCCAGCGTCACGAAACGGCCTTCGCGACATTCGCGCGAACAGACACGCATTGACCAGCGCGGCGTACCGCCCGGCGTCCGCGGACGCAGCCAGATCTGAAACACGCGCGTGGCGACATCTTCCTCGTTACGCTCGGTGTGATGGATCGTTGCGCCCGCACTCATCACCTGCACGGAATCGGCGACGAGCCGGGCGCGATTGCCCGCATCGTCTTCGTGCGTGATCGCGCCCGAGCGCACCCACGTGACAATCTCGACGCTGCGATGGGCATGCATCCCGAAGCCCGAACGCGGCGCGAACTCATCGTCGTTCCAAACGTAGAGCGGGCCGAGCGGCGTATGTCCCGCGCGTCCGGTCTCGCCCACGCGAAAATGCAGCCTCGCGTCGAGCCAGTCGCTCTTGATTGCGCCGAGAGTAAGAAAAGGGCGATGTTCGATCATGATGAAACTCCGTTCGGGCGCACGGATGTGACTGCCCCCACCCGTGCGCCCATGCTACGTTCAGATCTGCTGCTGGCCGCCATCGACGAACAGTTCAATGCCGTTCACGAAGCTCGCATCGTCCGAAGCGAGAAACAGCGCGGCGCTGGCGATTTCGCCGGGCTCGCCCAGACGTCCCATCGGGATTTGCGCGGCCAGGTAATCGGCGAGACCCTGGCGCTGGGCAGCATCGTCGCCGGCCAGGTCGAGCAGGCCGGGCGTGCGGGTCGCGCCTGGGCTGATCGTGTTCACGCGGATCTGGCGATCCTTGAGGTCGAGAATCCAGTTGCGTGCGAACGAGCGCACCGCAGCCTTCGACGCCGAATACACGCTGAACGCCGCCGTGCCCGCGCTGCCCGCCGTCGAACCCGTAAGAATCACCGATGCACCCCTGGCCAGCAGCGGCAGGGCCTTCTGCACCGTGAACAGCACGCCCTTCACGTTGCGGTTGAAGGTGTCGTCGAAGTGTTCTTCGGTGATGTTGCCGAACGGCAGCATCGATCCGCCGCCTGCGTTGGCGAACAGCACGTCCAGACGGCCCTGTTCTTCCTTGATCTGCGCATACAGCGCGTCGAGTTCGTTCAGCTTCGTGGAATCGACGCGCACGCCGGTCGCCTGGCCGCCCGCTTCGCGGATGCTCTTCACAGCGGCATCGAGTTCGGCCTGGCGGCGGCCCGTGAGATAGACGTGCGCGCCTTCGGTGGCGAAGCGCTGCGCGGTGGCGAGGCCAATGCCGCTGGTTGCGCCGGTAACGAGTGCGATCTTGTTGTCGAGTTTGCGTGCCATGGTCGTGCTCCTTTCGTTTCGTTCGGTAGAAGTGGGTGCTGGCTGGTTCGGTGTTGCGTGCTGCGATGTGAGAAGAATATCGACGTCCCGGTCTTATCGAAATAGAATTGATTGCAACCTAACGTTGCATAAATGAAAAGATGAGGGGAAATGGCGAAGCTGCCTGATTTCGAAGGACTCGCGATGTTCGCGAAGGTCGCCGAGGAGGGATCGTTCGCGGCGGCGGCGCGCGCGATGGGCGTGTCGGTGGCGACGGTCTCGCGCGGTGTGGCGCGTCTGGAGGACCGGCTGGGCGCGCGGCTTTTCAACCGCACGTCGCGCCAGCTGTCGCTGACCGAGTTCGGCCGCACGATCTGCGAGAAGGCCGGCGAGATCTACCGGCAGGCGGAAGAGGCCGAAAGCGCGGCGCGCGAAATGTCGGTGCAGCCGCGCGGGCTGGTGCGCCTGGCCGTGCCGATGTCGTTCGGGCTGCGCTGGGTCGCGCCGCTGCTGCCGGGGTTCTTCCGCGCGTATCCGGAAGTGTCGATCGACCTGCATCTGTCGGATGCGTCGGTCGATCTGGTCGCCGATGGATTCGACGCCGCGCTGCGTATTGCCGCGTTGCCCGATTCGTCGCTGGTGGCGCGGCGGCTATGTGCGGTGACGCAATACGTGGTGGCGTCGCCGGAATATCTGGCGCGCGAAGGACGGCCGGCCCATCCGCGCGAACTGGCGGATCGGCCGTGTCTCTCGTACGCGTATCGCGCGCGTAGCGATGTCTGGCGTTTCACCAACGACGCGGGCGAGGAGGAGCCGGTGATGCCGACCGGCCCGCTGCGCGTGACGAATTCCGATGCGCTGTTGCCCACGCTTCTGGATGGCCTGGCGATTGCCGAACTGCCCGAATTCATCGCCGGCGAGTATCTGGCCGATGGCCGCCTCGAAGCGATCCTTACCGACTGGTCGCTGACCAGGGGCGGCCTTTACTTCGTCACGCCGTCGGCGCGCGCGCGGCCAGCAAAGGTGGCGGCGCTGTCCGATTACTTCGCCGGGCATCTTTCCGATCC
>NZ_CAJMYY010000071.1:0-2452 GCF_905220185.1 Paraburkholderia sp. J11-2
GACGGTTACGCCGTGGCTTCGGCGCGCAGGCGGTGAACGAGCTGGTTGTCCTTACCCTGGACCAGCGGGGTGAGCGTCACGTTGAACTCGATGGCCTTGTACGTGTCGGCTTTCAGGCCGAGCGCCGTGCCACCGGACTTTTCCGTCACGTGCGGAATCAGTTCTTCACGGGTCGCGTAGGCGAAGTCGTCCCAAATGAGCGGGTCGCCTTCAATATTGAATTGCGTGGTGAGCTTGCGGCTGTTATCCGCCGAGACGAAGAAGTGCACGTGCGCCGGGCGGTTGCCGTGGCGGCCAAGGCCGTCCAGGAGCTGCTGCGTCGCGCCCTGGGGCGGGCAGCCGTAGCCCACCGGCATAAGCGTGCGGAATTCGTACTTGCCGTCTGCGCCGGTCTTGACCGCGCCGCGCAGGTTGAAGTCGTCCTGTGCACCCGTCGGATCGAAGTGCGAATAAAAGCCCTTCGAATTGGCGTGCCAGCATTCGACCAGGGCGCCCGCGAGCGGTTTGCCGTCGAGATCCGTGACGGTGCCGTGAATGACGAGCGGGCCCGCGTCGGCGTCCGGGTTGAGATCGATTCGCGAAACGCCTTCGCGCACCGGTGCGCCCGCAACGTACAACGGTCCTTCGATCGTGCGCGGCGTGCCGCCTTCGAGACCCACCGCCTTGTCTGCGGCGTCCATGCGGATGTCGAGGTACTTTTCAAGGCCAAGGCCGGCCGCCAGCAGCGCAGCTTCGCCGTCCTGGCCCAGCTTGTTCAGATAGTTCACGCCGGCCCACACTTCATCGGGCGTGATGTCGAGATCGTCGATGGCCTTGAACAGATCGCCCAGCAGTCGATAGACGACCTGCTGGAAACGCGCGTTGCCGCTGCCGCCATTGAGATTCGCAGCGGCCTTCAGCAGGTCCTGCACTTCCTTCGTTTCGAATACTTTTGCGCTCATGGTATTTGTCTCCTGATACTGGCTGGTGCTTCCTGGTATTGGGGGGAAATCAGCTCAAGCGTCGTTGTCCCTGACGGAGGACGGGTGGCGACACAACGGCGTCACCGAAATCTTCATGTACGGGAAAAGCGGCAAGGCGGTGAGAATGTCGTGCAACTCAGCATTGCTCTCTACATCGAAGATGCTGTAGTTCGCGTACTCGCCCACCAGTCGCCAGATATGGCGCCACTTGCCGCTGCGCTGCAGCTCCTGCGAGTACGCCTTTTCGCGCGCCTTGATTTCATTGGCGACGTTGGCGGGCATGTCGGCCGGGATGTTCACATCCATTCGTACGTGGAATAGCATCGTCAAATTCCGTTTGTCAGGTGTCCGGATTATTTCGTCACTTTCAGCAGGCCGTCGCGGGTGAAGCGCTTGACCTTCGCTTCGTCCAGTTCGATGCCCAGACCCGGGCCGTTCGGCACCGTCAGCTCGAAGTCGCTGTAGTCCAGCGGGGTGGTCAGAATCTCTTCGGTGATCAGCAAGGGGCCGAACAGCTCGGTGCCCCACTGCAGGTTCGCAAAGCTCGCGAACAGGTGCGCCGATGCCACCGTGCTGAACGCGCCTTCGAGCATCGTGCCGCCGTACAGCTCGATACCCGCGGCGTCCGCAATCGTGGCCACGCGCTGCGCGGCGAACAGCCCGCCGCTTTGTTCGATCTTGATGGCGAACACATCGGCGCCCTCGTTCTTCGCGATCTCGAACGCGCTTTCCGGTCCTTGCAGGATTTCGTCGGCCATCAACGCCACCGGGAAACGGCGCATGAGGCGCGCGAGCGCCGCGGGTGAAGCGACCGGCTGTTCGACCAGTTCGCAACCGGCTTCCGCCAGCGCGGGAATCGCCCACGCCGCCTGCGTTTCGCTCCAGGCCATGTTGACGTCCACGCGCACGGCGGCGCGCTCGCCCATCGCCTTCTTGATGTCGGCGACGTGCTTGATGTCGGTCTTGAGGTCCTTCGCGCCGATCTTCAGCTTGAAGATCTTGTGGCGGCGCACTTCGAGCATGGCCTCGGCTTCGGCGATGTCCCTGGCGGTGTCACCCGATGCCAGCGTCCATGCCACCGGCAGGCGCTCGCGGCGGCGGCCGCCCAGCAGTTCGCTCACCGGCACGCCAAGGCGCTTGCCCTGTGCGTCGAGCAGCGCGGTTTCCAGCGCGCACTTGGCGAAGTGATTGACCTTGACGAGCTTGCCGAGGTGCGCCATGAGCGCCTGGATGCGCGTGGCGTTCTGACCGATCATCGCGGGGGCGAAGTAGGCGTCGATCGCCAGCTTCATCGCTTCCGGGCTTTCGGGGCCGTAAGCCATGCCGGCAATGGTGGTGCCTTCGCCGATGCCGGTCACGCCATCGCTGCAGTACACCTTTACGAGCATCAGGGTTTGCCCGTACATCGTGGCGACGGATAGCTTGTGAGGGCGAATCGTCGGCAGATCTACCAGGCGGGTTTCGATACGTTCGATCGTCGCGGAAGTCAT
>NZ_CAJMYY010000072.1:0-2354 GCF_905220185.1 Paraburkholderia sp. J11-2
GCCACACAGGGCATACACTACCGATCTCGCATCGCGACAATCCATCATGCGGGCCAAGGCAGTTTTTGGCCCGCTCTCCATGTTTTGCGCTTGCACGGGCAGTCAGATATACGAGGGGGCGGTTGCGGCTTTGCAGCGCCCTTTTTTATCACCGCGTCGGTGAGAGCTCGTACGCGACCCTGATCCTGTCGCCACGCTAAGTGTCGTGGTCGGCACCTTTTGCGAGTTGTCGGCAATCGAATTGACCGACTTACTTCCGCAGCTCACTTTCGGACTTTCCGAGACGCCAGCCAGGATTGTGATCTTGGCGTGCCGTGCCACCCGCCTACGTTGCCCACTTGCTTCCCGAGAAGAAAGATGACGCGGACAAATTGAGCGCACTGAATGCGTTCATGCATGCTGCGGAGACCCGTAGTTTTACTCGTGCAGAACAGCGGATTGGCCTTCCCGCATCGGCCGTCGCGACGGCGATTGCGCGTCTCGAGGAAAGCTGTCGACTCGCCCTTTTCATCGCAGTATGCGAAGCATTGCGCTCACGCACGAAGACGACGTTCTCCTTGCGAGCTGTCTGCGGATTCGTGGAGGGTTCTAGCAGATCGAGGAGCGTCTTGCTGATCGGGCTAAGAACCCTCGGGGAAAGCTACGCGCAAGGATCCAGGTCGCAAGTTCCTAGCTCGCACCGCTACTTCGAGAGTTCATGTCCGAGTTCCCAGAGATCGAGCTTGACCTCGAGTTCCGCGCGGACGGCGCGGGAAGCTTCCTGTTGAGGACTTTTTGTGATGCAGACGGACATGTTGGCTCAGATCTAGAGGGCTGTCAGGGATGCCATGCTGGGAGAAATATCCTAGCGAGCCGACGACTCTGCGGCGCGAATAAACAAGATGCTTGGACATCAGCCTTGAGTCTTGCGTCGCCCCCATGCCGGATCGCAACATCGAAGCGGTCCTCGATACGGGATGCGCAGCCGGATATGTGCGTGGCACCACTTCCATCCGTGAAGACATGGGGTGCGTTGATCCAACTCAAGCAAAGCTGCGTCGGAATCGGCTGTATCCCGGACTTTGCGATTCAACGGCAGTTAAGCGCGGGCAGCGTGATACCAGTGCTCAATGAAATATCGACCATGCCGACCAATACCTCTCGGCAGGGCCATCGAATCGCAATTTGGCACCGACAATACGCTCATTCGTCGATTTTCTGGCGCGCAAAATGTTCGATGATGACTAGACCGACCTGCTTGATTGGGTTTCCTAAGCTTGTCCGATTGACCAGCCAACGTAGGGCTGGTGTTGGAGGTAGTCCGTCGGGGTAGAAGTTTGCGGGCGTGTCGCACAGCGGCTACAACTCGAAAGAGCGCGCGACAAGTTCCGTTTGATGCGACGTCGTTTCGAACCACGAGAATCCAAGGCTTGGACTGCAAGTGGAGCGGCGCGGTGGCGCTACGCTGGACGCCGTGGGAGTAACTCGCGGCGGACGCCTCCGGGCCTCGTCCGGCAGGTGAGCCGGGCGCAAGCATCATCCTTGTGCCGGACTGATAGCGGCGCCGTCGGGTCCGCTCTGCCGAGCGCGAACTATTTGGAATCGAGAGAGTTAAACAGGTTGCTGCGCAACGTCACGATTGCTTTCTGCAATTTCGAAAACTCTTCGGGCGTTAGTCCAGTCGCGTCCGTAAGGTCTGCGACCTTGAGACTCTTCTCGCGGAGTCGTCGACCGTTTTTTGTCAGACTGACTCGCACCTGACGCTCATCTTCCGGGTCACGTCGGCGTTCCACATAGCCCATCGCTTCAAGTTTTTTCAACATGGGCGTAAGCGTATTCGATTCAAGGAACACCTTTTCGCCCAAACCACTTACCGTCTGGTTATCTTGTTCCCAAAGCGCAATGATCGCTATGAACTGAGGATAGGTCAGTCCAAGTTCATCGAGAATGGGCTTGTATGCCTTGCCGAACGTCAGATTCGTGGAGTAGACGGCGAAGCAAAGATAGTCGGCGAGCGGCAGGGGGGCGTTCGCCGGAAGGTCCGTAGGTTTCATGTGCATCCTCTTCAGACAAAGGCCGATGAGTCGCGAAAAATTGATTAAGTCGTTTGCGATTATATCGCAAGATGATTTAAGCGTGTGATACCGCTTTCCCGGTCTGGTTAGCCATCGCGCTGGGGCGCCATGGCAGGTATCGGCAAGCGAATGTCTCTTTGGAGCTCGGCCTGACCGCGCGATCAGGGCGCCGCACACCGGCGACGATGTTTGGCGACCGGGCGACCGGGCGACGGCGGCGGGAGCGCTTAGTGGTGAGCAAAGAGGTCGTTACCAGGCATGGTGACGCGGTTGCCCGTCTCGGAACCAGCGGCGAGCACG
>NZ_CAJMYY010000073.1:0-2264 GCF_905220185.1 Paraburkholderia sp. J11-2
TGAACTGGCGGCATCCATCGCGTTCCTGCTGGGCGAGGACGCGGGATTCGTGACGGGGCAGACGCTTTTCGTCGACGGCGGCGCGTCGATCGGGAAGTCGATGATCTGATTGGGATGCTGGACGCGGAGGCCTCCCAGGAGGCCTCCGCGTTTGCCGCTATTCCGGTTGGCCGAGAATATGAATGAGGTTCCCTTCTGGGTCCCGGATCATCGTCGAGGAAATGGTGGGCGTGAGTTGCGCCTGCGCCCAGACAATCTCTACGCCAAGCCTGGCGAAGCCGGCAGTCACACCCGCAAGATCGCCGCTCTCCAGCACCAGCGCCTTCCAGCCCGTTTCGTCCAGGTGCTCCGGTGGCGGTGTGCGCTTCGCGGCGACCTTGGGTGTGCCAGGGCGGGAGACGAGTTCGAGCCGGAAGCCCATGCCGTCGAGCATGGCGTAGTTCGCGCCAACGGCATCGAAGTGCCCCTTCGCTGCGATGGCGAGGCCAAGTACGTCGACATACCAGGCAACCATGGCATCGAGATTCGCAACGGCGAGCGCGAAGTTGTTTAGACGTAGTGCGGGTGCAGCCGTTGGCTGCGGCGATTGTGCGGTACTCATGAGCCGGGCTCCTCGTTAGAGAGACGCATCGCGGGCAGCGCCGCGATGCGTCTGGAAAGCATTAGACGTTTTGGGGGAAGAGCGCGCGACGCGTTTCTTCGTCAAAGTCGGTCTTCAGCGTGAGCCGTTCCTTCAGTGCGAGCGCACGTGCGGCTGCGGGGCGTTTGCCGATTTCGTCTACGAGGCGTTTGACGTTGGCGTAGTCACTCAGTCCTTTTTCGGCAAGAATGTAGCCGGCGAACATGGCCCAGCCCCACAGCGCCATGTCCGCAATCGAATAGTGCTCACCTGCCAGATACCGTGTTCTGGCGAGCCGCTCGTCGAGCACGCGATAGTGACGCTCGACTTCCTTCAGGTAGCGGTTGCGCGCATAGGGCAAGGGCTCCGGGGTGTGGTGCTGGAAATGCACGGCCTGACCGGAGAACGGCGAGAGCCCCGTTGCCACGAACATGAGCCAAGAGAGCATTTCAGCGCGCGCGGCAGCATCGGCGGGAACGAACTTGCCGTGCTTCGTGGCGAGGTGCAGCAGGATGGCATGCGAATCGAAAACGGTCGCGTCCTCGTCGGTGATGGCGGGCACCTTGCCGTTCGGATTTACGTTGCGGAATGCCGGCAGATGCTGTTCGCCCTTGAACGTGTCGACGGCGATCAGATCGAACGGCAATTCCAGTTCTTCGAGCAGAAGGGCGGCCTTCATGGAATTGGGCGAAGGGTGGAAGTAAAGCTTGATCATTGGCGTTTCCTTGGTAAAGCAGGAGAGAAATTCGCTTGGAGATGAGGCAGTTCATCAAATCTGCATTGGTCGCGCGCACTACGAGGCGGACCGCGTCTCACTGACGTGATGGTGGACGCGCTGCGCGAGATTGCCGTTCGACGGGGCTGATGAAATCGTTCGACGGTATCGAACGTGTTGTTGCGAGGGGGCGGAGGGAAGTGAAGGCTACCGGCTGAAGCAGATGAGAAGCCAGCGGCACACGCAACGCGCCGCTGGTTCCCCTGCGCCAACTTACAGCTTTACGCAAAAAAGTCGATTAGCGCGCGAGCGATCGTTTTCGGATCGTTTTCAGTCGGAATATGTCCGGCCGCGGGGATACGCACGAGCGAGGAGTGCGGTATTTCGGTCACGAATCGCTCGGCGTGCTCGATCAACTGGAACGTATCGTCTTCGCCCCAAATCAGCAGCTTCGGCACGCTGGACGCGCGCAAGGCCGGAACGAGATCCATCGTGTAGTGGCTGTATGCCGCGCCCGCCAGGGCTAGCCACGAGCGTGTCACGCGGGGCTCGGTCCACGGGTCGAGATAGTCGGCAATTTCTGCCTCGGATGCGGGGCGTCCTAGCGCGGTGATCACCGACGTGCGTCTCGCCGCGAGCACATCGGCGGGCGTCGTGGCCGCGGCAATTGCGGGGTCGCGAAAGCGTGCGACCCCGGGGACCGGCCAGGAGTCGAACATGACGGCGTTCATGAGCGCGAGACGGCTCACTCCGAGCTTGCCGTCGACGAGCACCTGTTGTGCAACGCCACCGCCGATGTCGTGGCCGGCAACGCCGACTGGTCCGCTTATGCCGAGCGCCTGTGTGAAGCGAAACAGCCAATCCGCGAGCGCGGGAATGGAAGCGGTCGCAACCGTCAATTCACCGGCGGAGCGGCCGAAGCCCGGGAAG
>NZ_CAJMYY010000074.1:0-2254 GCF_905220185.1 Paraburkholderia sp. J11-2
GGAACTGGCGGCATCCATCGCGTTCCTGCTGGGCGAGGACGCGGGATTCATGACGGGGCAGACGCTTTTCGTCGACGGCGGCGCGTCGATCGGGAAGTCGATGATCTGATTGGGATGCTGGACGCGGAGGCCTCCGCGTTTGCCGCTATTCCGGTTGGCCGAGAATATGAATGAGGTTCCCTTCGGGGTCCCGGATCATCGTCGAGGAAATGGTGGGCGTGAGTTGCGCCTGCGCCCAGACAATCTCTACGCCAAGCCTGGCGAAGCTGGCAGTCGTACCCGCAAGATCGCCGCTCTCCAGCACCAGCGCCTTCCAGCCCGTTTCGTCCAGGTGCTCCGGCGGAGGTGTGCGCTTCGCGGCGACCTTGGGCGTGCCAGGGCGGGAGACGAGTTCGAGCCGGAAGCCCATGCCGTCGAGCATGGCGTAGTCCGCGCCAACGGCATCGAAGTGGCCCCTCGCCGCGATGACGAGGCCGAGTACCTCGACATACCAGGTGGCCATGGCATCGAGATTCGCAACGGCGAGTGCGATATTGTTCAGACGCAATGCGGGCGTGGCCGTTGCCGGCTGAAAGTGTGCGGTATCCATATGCGAAGTTCCATGTCGAACGGACGCCATCGCGTGCAAAGCCGCGATGCATCAGCGAAGCATCAAACGTTTTGGGGGAAGAGCGCGCGACGCGTTTCTTCGTCGAAGTCCGTCTTCAGCGTAAGCCGTTCCTTGAGTGCGAGCGCGCGCGTTGCAGCGGGACGTTTGCCGATCTCGTCTACGAGGCGCTTGACGTTGGCGTAGTCACCCAGACCTTTTTCACCAAGGATGTAGCCGGCGAAATCTGCCCAGCCCCACAGCGCCATATCCGCGATTGAATAGCGCTCACCTGCCAGATACCGTGTTCTGGCAAGCCGCTCGTCGAGCACGCGATAGTGGCGCTCGACTTCCTTCAGGTAGCGGTTGCGCGCATAGGGCAAGGGCTCCGGGGTGTGGTGCTGGAAATGCACGGCCTGACCGGAGAACGGCGAGAGCCCGGTTGCCACGAACATTAGCCACGAAAGCATTTCAGCGCGCGCGGCAGGATCCGCAGGCACGAACTTGCCGTGCTTCGTGGCGAGGTGCAGCAGGATGGCATGCGAATCGAAGACGGTCACGCCTTCGTCGGTAATGGCCGGCACCTTGCCGTTCGGGTTGACGCTGCGGAATCCCGGCAGATGCTGTTCGCCCTTGAACGTGTCGACGGCGATCAGATCGAACGGCAATTCCAGCTCTTCGAGCAGAAGGGCGGCCTTCATGGGATTGGGCGAAGGGTGGAAGTAAAACTTGAGCATGGGAGTTTCCTGGGTAAAGGACGAGAGAAAATCGCTTGGGGATGAGGCAGTTCATCAAACCTGCATGGGTCGCGCGCACTACGAGGCGGACCGCGTCTCACTGACGTTATGGTGGACGCGCTGCGCGAGATTGCCGTTCGACGGGGCTGATGAAATCGTTCGACGGTATCGAACGTGTTGTTGCGAGGGGGGCGGAGGGAGGTGAAGGCTGCTGGCTGAAGCAGATAGGAAGCCAGCGGTACACGCAATGCGCCGCTGGTTCCCCTGCGCCAACTTACAGCTTTACGCAAAAAAGTCGATTAGCACGCGAGCGATCGTTTTCGGATCGTTCTCGGTCGGAATATGGCCGGCCGCAGGGATACGCACGAGCGAGGTGTGCGGTATCTCGGTCGCGAAACGCTCGGCGTGCTCGATCAACTGGAACGTATCCTCTTCGCCCCAAATCAGCAGCTTCGGCACGCTGGACGCGCGCAAGGTCGGAACGAGATCCATCGTGTAGTGGCTGTATGCCGCGCCCGCCAGGGCTAGCCACGAGCGCGTCACGCGGGGCTCGGTCCACGGATCGAGATAGTCGGCAATTTCTGCCTCGGAGGCGGGGCGTCCTAGCGCGGTGATCACCGACGTGCGTCTCGCCGCGAGCACATCGGCGGGCGTCGTGGCAGCAGCAATTTCGGGGTCGCGAAAGCGTGCGACCCCGGGGACCGGCCAGGAGTCGAACATGACGGCGTTCATGAGCGCAAGGCGGGTGACTTCGAGCTTGCCGTCGACGAGTACGTGTTGTGCAACGCCGCCGCCGATGTCGTGGCCGGCAACGCCGACCGGTCCGCTTACGCCGAGCGCCTGTGTGAAGCGAAACAGCCAATCCGCGAGCGCGGGTATGGAAGCGGTCGCAACCGTCAACTCACCGGCGGAGCGGCCGAAGCCCGGGAAA
>NZ_CAJMYY010000075.1:0-2223 GCF_905220185.1 Paraburkholderia sp. J11-2
TGGTGGCTTCTGGCCGGTCAGCTTTCCCTTGTTCCAAGGCACGCGCCGCGCGCTGCCGACGTCAATGGCTTCCATGACGATTCTCCTTTCGACGGAAGGAGGTTCTGTCTGAGGCAATCGCCGGCGGACGATATCCGACCCACAAGGGACCGTCGCTCTTCTCCAAAGCGGTCGTTCCGATGCCGAGTCGCAACCAACCTTGTCGAACAATGACGCCTGCCCGCACACCGACTGGACCATTCGGTAGCGGGAATGCCCTATCCAACGAGCCTCTTAAACCCGCTGGGTTGTGTGAGGATCAACTATGTGTACGTAGGCACCATCACGTCAACACAGCGGACATCAGCAGCCGAGTTACAAGCCCAATGCGCGTGGCTCGGATACGTCGTTCACTTTCTCCTATAAGTACAACATGGAGAAGACTGACAACGGCTGGCAGATCACGCAGTAAGCATCTAGCACCTCGTAGCAACAGCGATGAGCACCTTCGGGTCCTTTTTTGCTTGCTGGACACATCTATGCTCGACTGATGAGGTCGGTGCGTTTAGCCTCACGCTCGTCGAACTCGGCATTGTGACGCTGCAAATACGCAGCCCGCGCTCCACAGGGAGGCGTCAGCAGATCGCCCATCGGCCCAAGGCCCGCGAGATCATGTTTGAGCAGGGTGAATGAACAACGCAACGTGCCATCCGGGGCGAATGTGATGAGGTAGCGATCGAACAAGGCATCAACGTTCGCAGCGAGCAGCAGACCGTTTTGGGGATCGGTTTGCTCGTGTAGTTCTGATTTCGCGTACGGGACAATGTGGGACGCTCGCAAAACCCCCACAACAGATAGCCGCGTGACTACGCAGGAGCTTCCGAATTCTTTCAGCAGATCATCGCGATATTTGCCCTGTCCCATGCGCGCCTCCACCAGCATGCGCTTTCGCTCCGGGCTCTCTTTGCTCGCCTGAATCCGTTCAATGTCGCTGGCAGCGGTGACATCACTGCCCACTTCTGTCTGCGAAAGCACGTCGCCATCGATGTAACGCGCCCAGTCCTGCATCAGTTTTTTGGTTGTCTCGATACCCGTTACCCACAGGTAATGCTTGCGCTCGCCTGGTTCGTAACGTGAAAACAGGTCAGCGGGATCGATGCCGTGTGTCTTGGCAAAGGTGTCGAGAACGAAATCGGACGGTGTCGCGGCTGACGAGGCCCCGGGAAATCGATAGACGATTGTCCGAGGGTCCTTTTTTCGGCCCCACAAGTCGTGCCGCATTAATCCGACATAGACGCCTCGGTAAGTAATGCGCAACGTTAGTGCTGAGCCCGGCGACGGTGATTGGGTTGTAGCTGCAATCCTGAACCCAAGAAGCATAAGAACATCATAGACCTGCCATGCAAGCTCGTTCAGCTTTGGGCCCGTGTAGCCCGGGAGGTCCCGCTGTTCGCGTGTGAGGCCGGAATCGTCTGTCATTGTCAATGCGGTTTGCTTTCTGCGTTCGTGCCGATTATATGGTCGGGCTTCAAGACATGGCCGCTCTGCGTTTTTTCTTTGACAGCAGAATTTTCTGTAGCGCATCACGCATTGGAGCAGAGCATGCACGCCCCCCAATCCATCATTCTCGAAGCGGTAGACGAAGTATCGATTCTTTGCAGCAACGCCGCATCCCCAATGGGTCAGTTCTGCGTGGACGTCGACACCCTCGCATAGGCCTCACCCTAACTACGGGCGCGCAAGAGGGCGTCGTCAAGCCCTTTGGTATATACCAGCCTTCAGCTTTTTCGCTTCCAGAACAAAATGGCCTCGCAGGTGGCAATCGACGCGACCGACGCTGCTGGAGCCGTCACCAAGCAAAAAAATAAAAGGACGCTCGAGCATGTTGTCATGCGCGGCATTGGGGTGTGACTTCGGCATCTCAAATAGTTCGCACGGATCCAACACGAAAGACTGCGCGGTCGCCAGTTTGCTTGCCTTTACCCCTTGCCAGCGATCAATGAACCCCCTTAATTTATGTCATTTTGTTCAGAGCGCGGGTTGATACCATCATCACGTCTCGCGGTGAACCACGATGTCACTAGACGATTGTCGACAATCCTAGCAGGGATGTCGAATGTCTCAAACTGGCCGACGACAGTCGCACACGTCGAGAAGGCTCATTTGCCTTAGCCCCAAAGCTCAACGATCACAACATCCGTATCGCCACGCGCGATCAAATCCAGCTGCGCCTCTTCCCGGATA
>NZ_CAJMYY010000076.1:0-1908 GCF_905220185.1 Paraburkholderia sp. J11-2
GACTGATGCGATTCCATTTCAGAACAGCAACATCAAACCGCGCGGCGGAACATCAGTTCCTTGATCTTGCCGATCGCCTTCGTCGGGTTCAGGCCCTTCGGGCAAACGTCGACGCAGTTCATGATCGTGTGGCAACGGAACAGACGGTACGGGTCCTCGAGGTTGTCGAGGCGCTCGCCGGTGGCTTCGTCGCGGCTGTCCGCGATGAAGCGGTAAGCCTGCAGCAGACCTGCCGGGCCGACGAACTTGTCCGGGTTCCACCAGAAGCTCGGGCACGACGTCGAGCAGCTTGCGCACAGAATACACTCGTACAGGCCATCGAGTTCGTCACGCTGCTCAGGCGACTGCAGACGCTCCTTCTCGGGCGGCGGCGTGTCGTTGATCAGGTACGGCTTGATCGAGTGGTACTGGTTGAAGAACTGCGTGAAGTCGCAAATCAGGTCGCGCACGACGGGCAGGCCCGGCAGCGGACGCAGCACGATCTTCGCCGGCAGGTCGTTCAGGTTCGTCAGGCAGGCGAGACCGTTCTTGCCATTGATGTTCATGGCGTCCGAACCGCACACGCCTTCACGGCACGAACGGCGGAACGACAGCGTCTCGTCCACTTCCTTGAGCTTGACCAGCGCGTCGAGCAGCATGCGCTCGTGCGTGAGTTCCAGCTCGTACGTTTGCATGCGCGGCGCTGCGTCCTTGTCCGGGTCGTAGCGATAGACTTCAAAAATGCGTTTGGCCATTTCCAATTCCTTTTGACTGGCGTGTGCCTTAGAACGTACGCGCCTTCGGCGGCACGGACTCGACGGTCAGCGGTTGCATGTGGACCGGCTTGTAATCGAGTCGGTCACCTTCGCTGAACCAGAGCGTATGGCGCAGCCAGTTTTCGTCGTCACGGTGTTCGAAGTCGCTCTGTGCGTGTGCACCACGGCTTTCCTTACGGGCTTCTGCCGAAACCATCGTTGCGCGCGCAACTTCAACCAGGTTCGCCACTTCGAGCGCTTCCACGCGCGCCGTGTTGAACACCTTCGACTTGTCCTTCAGGTGGATGTGCTTCGCGCGCTCAGCGATCTGCGCGATGTCCTTCACACCGTCTGCGAGCAGCTTCGACGTGCGGAACACGCCCGCGTGCTTCTGCATCGAACCGCGGATGTCGTTCGCGACGCTTTGCGCGTACTCGCCCGAGGTCGACTTGTCGAGCTCGGCGAGGCGCGAGAGCGCGAAGTCGGCGGCGTCGGCCGGCAGCGGCTTGTGCTCCTTGAGCTCCTTGACGTGCTTGACGATGTGGTTGCCAGCCGCACGGCCGAACACCACGAGGTCGAGCAGCGAGTTCGTGCCGAGGCGGTTCGCGCCGTGCACCGAGACGCACGAGCATTCGCCCACGGCGTAGAAGCCGTTGACGACTTCTTCGTGACCCTTCGGCGTGCCAACGACCTGGCCGTTGATGTTCGTCGGGATGCCGCCCATCTGGTAGTGGATGGTCGGCACGACCGGGATCGGCTCCTTGATACAGTCCACGTTCGCGAACTTGAGCGCGATTTCGCGGATCGACGGCAGACGCTTCATGATCGTCTCGGCGCCGATGTGCGAAAGGTCGAGCAGCACGTGGTCCTTGTGCGGACCCACGCCACGGCCTTCCTTGATTTCCTGGTCCATCGAACGCGAAACGAAGTCGCGCGGCGCCAGGTCCTTCAGGGTCGGCGCGTAACGCTCCATGAAGCGCTCGCCGTTCGAGTTACGCAGAATGCCGCCTTCGCCGCGCACGCCTTCCGTGATCAGCACGCCCGCGCCGGCCACGCCGGTCGGGTGGAACTGCCAGAACTCCATGTCCTGCAGCGCGATGCCCGAACGGGCCGCCATGCCAAGGCCGTCACCGGTGTTGATGAACGCGTTGGTCGATGCCGCGAAGATCCGGCC
>NZ_CAJMYY010000077.1:0-1647 GCF_905220185.1 Paraburkholderia sp. J11-2
TGTCATGGCCAGATACAGATGTCGTACGGCCAGCCATTTACAGATGTCGTATCTCTTTCATGGTTCTGTTCGCCCGTATTGTTGAAGAACATGGGTTGAAGCAGCAGGGCGCCTGTGTTCATTCAGCGAGCCCTGGCAGACCGACGGCCAGACTTTGAATCTGGCTTTGCCGCCCGTGCCAGCTTCACGATCACCGCGTCCATGTCCGCCTGCGTGAATTCGCGCGTCTTCTTCGTGCCCGGCACCCGTTCAGCCCGGCGTACCTCGACGCCACGGTTCGTGCGCGAAGGCGAGCCCGAAGCCCGCCGGTCATCGCGCTGCGCCTGCAGGGCCTGCGCCACCGCGAGCGCGTGCGCCAGCCGCTTGTGCTCGATCACCGCACCCTGGTCCACCTCAGTGAGGCGGTCATACTCGCGGTACGGCAGCGGCTGGCCGTCAGCACGGATCTCGATGCGTCCGTCCGGGTACTCCCACACCTCGATGTAACGGTGCACCAGCTTGCGGTTCTGCGGCGTATCGTCGAGCAGGTACATCACGCGGTCGTACTGCACCGTCAGCGCATTTGTCACCCGCCGCGTCTCGCGCCAGGTCATCAGCAGATCGAGATTCTCGTCGGCGCGCAGCGGCCGGTGGGCGTCGAAGCCGCTCTTCGGTGGCTTCGCAAAGCGGGCGTTGTAGCTCGCCATGAAGGAGGGCGCCCAGGCATTCGCTTCAGCCAGCGTGCTGATGCCGCGCAGCCGCATCTCCTTCACCAGACGGTCCTGCAACGTCAGGTGCGCACGCTCCACGCGGCCCTTGGCCGGGCTGGAGTTCGCGCAGAACGTGTCAATGTTCAGCTCGTACATCGCGCGCCCGAAGTGCGTCACGCTGCGCCCGGTCTTGCCGGCGCTGACACTGCGAAACACGCTGGCGCGGTCGCTGTACAGCGCCACCGGCTTGCCGTGACGCTCCAGGTACGCACGCGTGGCCTCGAAATAGCTGAAGGTCGACTCCGTGGCCGTGAAGTGCAGGTGCATCAGGCGGCTCGTCGCGTCGTCCACGTACACCAGCAGCGTGCAGGCCGGCGCGCGCTCCTCGAACCAGCGATGGTCGCTGCCGTCGATCTGGATCAGTTCGCCCAGGCACGCGCGGCGCGCACGGGGCTGGTAGACCTTCGGCGGACGCTGCGCACGTGGAATCCATAGCCCGGCGTCTGCCATCAGCTTCCTGACCGTTTCCTTCGCGAGCCGGATGCCATGACATTCAGCGAGCTTCTCGCACGCCAGCGTCGGGCCAAAATCGGCGTAGCGCTCGCGGATCAGTGCCAGCGCGCGCAACGCCAGGCCTTCGTCGAGCTTCCGGTTGCCTGGCCGTCCGCGTCGGCCCGAAGCCACGCCCGCGGGTCCGTGTTCGCGATAGCGGATCACCAGTCGCTCAACCTGGCGCACGCTCAGACCCAGCCGTTCGGCGGCACGCCCGGGCTTCAAACCCGTCTCGGCCACCGCCTGGATCACCTTGAGTCGGTCAAGCTCTCGCATCGTCAGTGTCACCAGTTCGCCTGGTCGCATGGCTGGCTCCGCAGTTCGCACGAGCCGGTTAGCATGCCAGTGGTCAAAAACACGACATCTGTAAATAGCCAGAACACGACATTAGGATATAGCTCCTACA
>NZ_CAJMYY010000078.1:0-1434 GCF_905220185.1 Paraburkholderia sp. J11-2
CGCGCGGTCCATCATGCCTCGTGCGCGCGCAGGAAGCGGAAGAACTCCACGCCTTCGCGCAGACGCCGCTTCATCATGTCCCAGCTCGTGAGCATCTCGCGCACGATCTCCCAGATCTTCGAAGGCCGGAAATAGAACTGGCGATAGAACTGCTCCAGATGGTGATAGATCTCTTCGCGCGGCAGGTTCGGATAGCCGATTGCCGCCAGCTGCACGCCTTCCTTGCTCACCAGGTTGATCGTCTTGTTCTCTTCCATCCAGCCGTTTTCCACGGCCTGCTTGTACAGCGTCGTGCCCGGATACGGCGCGGCGAGTGACACCTGAATCGTGTGCGGATTGATTTCCTTCGCGTACTCGATCGTCTTCCTGATCGTGTCCTGCGTCTCGCCCGGCAGCCCCAGAATGAAGGTGCCGTGAATCTTGATGCCGAGCGTCTTGCAGTCGGCGCTGAAGCGGCGCGCAAAGTCCGTGCGCACGCCCTTCTTGATGTTCACGAGAATCTGGTCGTCGCCCGACTCGAAGCCCACGAGCAGCAGACGCAGGCCGTTCTCCTTCATCACCTTCAGCGTCTTGTACGGCACGTTCGCCTTCGCGTTGCACGACCACGTCATGCCGAGCTTGCCGAGGCCAATCGCGATCGCTTCGGCGCGCGGCAGGTCGTCGGTGAAGGTGTCGTCGTCGAACATCAGTTCCTTGACTTCCGGCATGTTGTCGCGGATCCACTTCGCTTCCGCCAGCACGTTCTCGACCGAGCGCGTGCGGTAGCGGTGGCCGCTCACCGTCTGCGGCCACAGGCAGAACGTGCAGCGCGACTTGCAGCCGCGCCCCGTATAGATCGACACGTACGGGTAGTTCAGATAGCCGATGAAGTAGTTGTCGATCTTCAGGTCGCGCTTGTAGATGGGCGCGACGAACGGCAGCTCGTCCATGTTCTCGAGAATCGGCCGCGCTTCGTTGTGCTCGATCGAGCCGTCCTTCGCGCGCCAGCTCAAGCCCTTGATCTCGGCGAACGGCCGGCCCTCGGCGATTTCCTTGCAGGTGTAATCGAATTCCTCGCGGCAGACGAAATCGATCGCCTCGGTCGCCGTGAGCGAGTTGTGCGGATCGACCATCACCTTCGCGCCGACCATGCCGACGATGAGCGTCGGCTTGCGCTTCTTCAGGTCTTCGGCGAAGAGCGCGTCGGTCGGGAACGACGGTGTGCTCGTGTGAATGATCACGAGGTCATAGTCCATCGCGATCTTCAGCGTGGCTTCCACGCCGATGCCGTCGGCCGGCGCGTCGAGCACGCGGCTGTCGGGCACGAGGGCCGCGGGCTGCGCAAGCCACGTGGGATACCAGAACGAGCGGATCTCGCGCTTTGCCTGGTAGCGCGAGCCCGCGCCACCGTCGAAGCCGTCATACGACGGGGCCTGCAGAAACAGCGTTTTCATA
>NZ_CAJMYY010000079.1:0-1417 GCF_905220185.1 Paraburkholderia sp. J11-2
TACCCGCGCCAAAAAATGCTTGACCTGGAGTGCACTCGAAGTCCCACCATTCAGAACGTCGATGAGGAGAAGCGCATGAAGATTGGCGAACTGGCCGCGCTCACGGGCCTTTCGGCTCATACGATCCGCTACTACGAGCGCATCGGGCTGATTCCCTATGCGGTGCGCGACGAAACGGGCCAGCGCGCTTACGACCGTTCGGTGCTTGAATGGATCGGTTTTCTGGGCCGTCTGAAGACCACGGGCATGCCGATCCAGGGCATGTTGCGCTACGCGCAGCTGCGCGCGGCCGGCAAGGCAACCGAGCGCGAGCGCGGCGAATTGCTGGCGGCGCATCGCGAAGCGGTGCGTGCGCAGGTGGCCGAACTCCAGGCGTGTCTTCTCGTCCTCGACAACAAGATCGAAGGTTATTCCCACGCCATGCAAAGGAACGAGAATGCACGAAACGACAAATCAGACCAGCGCCGCCCGGCAGGAAAGCCGCCTCGCAAGAGGCAGGCGCATGCTCTCGGCGATTGACGGCAGCGGCGGCGAGCACGTGATCGACTCGCTCGCCGATATCGCGCCGGATTTCGCGCAGTATCTGCTGGAATTTCCATTTGGCGACATCTACGCGCGGCCGGGTCTGGACCTTCGCTCGCGCGAGATCGCCACCATCGCGGCGCTCACGGCCATTGGCCACGCGCAGCCGCAACTCAAGGTCCATATTGCCGCGGGCCTGAACGTGGGCCTCACGCGCGAGGAGATCGTCGAGACGATCATGCAGATGGCCGTGTACGCGGGCTTTCCCGCGGCGCTCAACGGCCTCTTCGCCGCGCGCGAGGTGTTTGCACGCGAGGCTTGAAGCGCACGACGCACGCGGCGGCGGCCCGCATCGCCGCGTGACGGCCGCGGCGCTTCAGAACAGCTTCAACGGCATGTTGATGACGAGGCGGAATTCCTGGTTGCTCGGGTCGGAGTAGTACTTCGACGCGTGGTGCCACATGGCGATAAAGGTGATTTTGGTGTTCTTGAAGCGCCCGCTTTGCAGCGTATAGCTCGGAATGAAGCCGAATTCGTGGTGCGAGCCGTGCACGGGCTGCCCGTTCCTCCAGTACAGGTTGTAGAACGGGCTCGCGGGCGTGGGATTGGCGGCTGCACCCGCCGACGCGTTGGCGCCCCAGCCGAGTGCGTACCAGAGCATCGCCTTCGCGCCCGGCAGGCCCGCATAGGCGCCATCGAAACCATAGCGCACCTGGAACGACTGCTCGTGCGGCGCGTTGTAGTCCACGTCCATCGAGTTGACGAGATAGTCGCCCGCCGTCTCGTTCACGTAGTCGTAGAACTGGTCGCCGAGAATCTGTTGGTAGCCGAGCAGAAGCGAATGCGGACCGTGCTGCGCGGCGAGCGAAAGACTGTACGCGTTGCTGTCGATGGG
>NZ_CAJMYY010000080.1:0-1323 GCF_905220185.1 Paraburkholderia sp. J11-2
TACAAAGTCTTGGGGCCGGGCGTGACGGCCCGGATGCAGTCACCGTTGAAGCCAATCGTCGCGACCGATGCCATAGACGTGATCACATTCGTCGTATGCCTCGTCGATTGACAGATACAAATGATCTGAAGTCGGAAATGGCGCATCCAGAGACTCATAGCGCATCAGTAGAAAGATTCCGCCTTCGAGTTCTTCAATCTCGATCTTCGCGGTCGTACCTTCGCTTTCGCCTCGTCCGTCAAGGGATTTTCGAGTTGGCGCCCAAATCAGCATAGGCGGTTCGTGTTCGTCAAACGTAGTGTTTTCATGTGCGTCGTCAACGTTGTTGGCTCGCGTTCTCGTGATTGTCGACGATCTGGGGGGGCGATGTCGAATGACACGAACTGGCCGACCACCGCCCAACGCCCGTGCGCCGCAAGTGCCTTGTGCTCGGCCTCTCATGCAGCAGGCATAACCCAGCCCGGGAGAGGCATCTATGCTTCTCCGAAGCGGCCACTCGCAGTCCGCAATGGCAGGTAGATAGCGTTATCGACGGTGGATTGCGCTCTATGTGACGAGCTCAAAAGGCGGCGGATTTGGTGATCTGGGCCTCCCTCCTTGGATTTCAGCGAGTGCTTTGTGCAACGCGTATATCTCGGCGGGCTCGCCATCCAATCGGCCACTTCGGGGGATTTTTGTTGCGTGTTGGCTCATCCAGCGCAGAAGCGAAGCCCAAAACCGCTTTGCTGGTCGTACATCCGAGCCGTTTGCGTACCGTGCTCCACTCCATTCGAATGAGGACACGGCGATGGCATCTGGCTGAGCTTGCGAGCGCTCATGCACATTCAGCCAGAGAACTCCGGGATGCCCCGGCCCGAAGAACGGCTGCTTCGGGTCCGCACCTTGACGCTGCTCCGCCCACCCTGCCCAAGGATTGTCGATCACACCGTGGCAGTCACCGTCTCTGGCGGGGATTAGCGGCAGCAATCCGCTTGGTACGTACCACAGGCAATTGCGCCCGGTTTGCAAATGAATGGGTCGGTGCGCGCGCCATCTTCCCGCGGTCGCCGGTTGAATTATCGCGACATCGCGTGATTGATTCAGAAAGCTCTCAAGACTTGCGATATCGTCACGGCACGCATAGAAGGGAAGCCAAGGCATCAAACGCTCCGACTAGACAGGGGACTATGAGATGTCTGGGATTGTTAACGATCCGAGATCACATGTCGAATGTCCCTTCATGGCCGGACAGCGTCCGCGCGCTGTCCGGCGCTCCAGCTTCACACGTCGGTTTGCTCCGCCATCTCCAGCGCGTCGTCGACTTCGATACCCAAGTATCGAACT
>NZ_CAJMYY010000081.1:0-1268 GCF_905220185.1 Paraburkholderia sp. J11-2
TGAGGGCGGCTGAAAAAAGTGGATGCCAACGTTTCGTAAAATAGAGGAACGGAGGCATAGATGAATCGAATCCCGAAAGCGGTCTACACGAAGGAATTTCGCGAAGAGTCAGTCAAGCTCGCACTGACGGAAGGCGTTGGCGTTTCGGAAGCAGCACGCCGGCTGTCGATCCCGATGAAGTCGCTGGCGAACTGGGTGTACGCCGCGAAGGCGGGCAAACTCGGCAAGGTTGGGCAACAGCAGAAGCCTCTGACTGAGTTGGAGATGGAGCTGAACCGGGTCAAACGGGAACTCGCCGAAGTGAAGATGGAGCGCGATTTGTTAAAAAAGTGCGCGGCCTACTTCGCGAAGGAGTCGCGGTGAAGTACGGCGTGATTGAGCAGATGCGACAGGACTATCCCGTGCCGCCGATGTGCCGGCTGCTGGGTGTGTCGACCAGCGGCTACTACGCGTGGCGCAAGCGGCCAGCGTCGTCCCGTGCGCAACAAGAACCCCGTCTGGAAGCAGAAGTCCTCGCCGCGCACCAGCGCACGCGCGAGACGTTCGGCGTTGAGCGACTGCAGAAAGATTTGCGGGAGCACGGTGTGAAGGTTGGCGTGCATCGCATCAAGCGATTGCGCAGAAAGCTTGGATTGCGTTGCAAGCAGAAACGCAAGTTCAAGGCGACGACCAATTCGAAGCACGACCTGCCTGTGGCACCGAACCTGCTGAACCAGGATTTCGCCGCAACTGCGCCAAATCAGGCCTGGTGTGGCGATATCACGTATATCGCGACCGATGAAGGCTGGCTGTACCTCGCCGGCTTGAAAGATCTGTTCAGCGGCGAACTGGTCGGCTACGCGATGGCCGAGCGCATGACGAAGCATCTGGTGATGCAGGCGCTGTTCCGTGCCGTTGCATCGCGCCGCCCGGCGCCCGGTCTGATCCATCACACGGACCGAGGGTCTCAATACTGCGCCCATGCCTATCAGGAGCTTGTTGGCCAGTTCCACATGCAGACATCAATGAGTAGACGAGGAAACTGCTTCGACAATGCACCGATCGAATCGTTTTGGGGCACGCTCAAAAGCGAGCTGGTCTATCATCGACGCTTCGCCACCCGCGAAGAGGCACGGCGAGCCATCAGCGAATACATCGAGATCTTCTACAACCGGCAGCGCACGCAAGCTCGGCTTGATTACCTGTCACCTGTAGCATTCACGCAGCGATACTACCTGAATCAGGTCGCTGCTTAACGCGTTGGCGTCCACGCGTTCCGACCGACCTCA
>NZ_CAJMYY010000082.1:0-1262 GCF_905220185.1 Paraburkholderia sp. J11-2
TAGCGATCCTTCACGCCCACCCAGCAGATACGCGCGGGCAGCCCCTGGAACGCAATGCGCTCGCGCGCCATGTCGAGCCAGTTGTGCAGATGCGGATCGTCAGGGATCAGCTCCTTGACCTTGGCGTCGGTCTTGTAGATGTCCTCAGGATCGCCCGAGAGCGCCACCCAGCGGAACGGGCCCTTGCCCTCGCAGAACAGCGGGCGGATATACGCCGGCACGAAGCCCGGGAAGTCGAACGCGTTTTCCACGCCCATTTCCAGCGCCATCTGGCGGATGTTGTTGCCGTAGTCGAGCGTGGCCGCGCCGCGTTCCTGCAGCGTGAGCATCGCGCGCACCTGGTTGGCCATCGACTCCTTCGCGACCTTCACGATGGTTTCGGGCGCAACCTTCTGCGCCTCGCGCCACTGCGCAACCGTCCAGCCCTGCGGCAGATAGCCGTTGATCGGGTCGTGCGCGCTCGTCTGGTCCGTCACGCAGTCCGGCGTGATGCCACGCTTGACGAACTCGGCGAACACGTCGGCGGCGTTGCCGAGCAGGCCCACCGAAACCGGCTTGCCCGTGCGCTTCGCTTCCTCGACGATGGCGAGCGCCTCGTCGATCGTCTTCGCCTTGCGGTCCACGTAGCGCGTCTTCAGGCGGAAGTCGATGCGCGTTTCATCGCATTCCACCGCGATCATGGAGAAGCCCGCCATCGTCGCGGCAAGCGGCTGTGCGCCGCCCATGCCGCCGAGACCGCCCGTGAGAATCCAGCGGCCATTCGGTTTGCCGTTGAAGTGCTGGTTCGCGACCGAATAGAACGTTTCGTACGTGCCCTGCACGATGCCCTGCGAGCCGATGTAGATCCAGCTGCCCGCCGTCATCTGGCCGTACATCATGAGGCCCTTGCGGTCCAGTTCGTGGAAGTGTTCCCACGTGGCCCAGTGCGGCACGAGGTTCGAGTTCGCGAGCAGCACGCGCGGTGCGTCGGCATGCGTGCGGAACACGCCCACAGGCTTGCCCGACTGGATCAGCAGCGTTTCGTCTTCGTTCAGGTCCTTGAGCGAGGCGAGAATCTGGTCGAAGCACTCCCAGTTGCGCGCGGCGCGGCCAATGCCGCCGTACACCACGAGCGCATGCGGATGCTCGGCGACTTCGGGGTCCAGATTATTCTGGATCATCCGGTAGGCGGCTTCCGCCAGCCAGGTCTTGCACACCTTCTCGCTGCCGCGCGGCGCGCGGATCGTGCGGGTCGGGTCGAGGCGGGGATCGGTGAAGTTCGG
>NZ_CAJMYY010000083.1:0-1229 GCF_905220185.1 Paraburkholderia sp. J11-2
GGCGGATTCAACCGGTCGATGCAACACACTACAGCCTGCGTGAGCAGCGGAGGTGTTGCAAATGAAACAGCGACCGAGGATCTATTACTCCGAGAGCCAACGAAGACTGATGTGGGAGCGCTGGCGCAAAGGCGAAACGATCCATCAGATTGCAAAACTGTTTGATCGGGGCCACTCTTCGATCCAGCGGATACTCGCGGAGAACGGCGGCATCGAGCCACCGCAAAGACGCCGCGCGCCGCAGACCTTGACGCTTGCGGAGCGCGAGGAGATTTCCCGCTCTCTGGTGTCCGGATTATCGATCCGGTCGATAGCCACCAGGCTGGGACGCGCTCCTTCCACTATAAGCCGCGAATTGCAACGCAACGGAGGCAGTCAAGGTTATCGAGCAAATCAAGCGGATGCGCTCGCCTGGAATCGGGCACGTCGCCCGAAGGTTTGCAAATTGGTGCAAAACCAGACGCTGGCACGAGTTGTCGCTGCAAAGCTGAAGCTGCAGTGGTCTCCCGAGCAGATTTCTGGTTGGCTCAGACATGTGTACGCGGTCAACAAGGACTATCTAGTGTCGCACGAGACAATCTATCGGAGCCTCTATATTCAAGCTCGTGGCGCTCTGAAAAAGGAATTGCTCGAGCACTTGCGACGCGCTCGAACCATGCGCCGGTCCCGTCATCACACACTGAAAACTGAGGACCGCACGAACATTCGCGACGCCGTGTCGATCAGTGAACGCCCCGCTACAGCGGAGGATCGCGCAATACCCGGGCACTGGGAAGGTGACTTGCTGTATGGCAACGCTACGAGCCAGATTGCAACTCTCGTCGAACGTCAAAGTCGATTCGTGATGCTGGTAAAAGTGGCCAGCAAGGATTCTGAGGCTGTGGTTGACGCGCTGATACGACACGACAGCAAGTTACCTCGGGAACTATATAAATCGCTGACCTGGGATAGGGGTTCGGAAATGGCCGACCACAACCGCTTTACCGTCGCTACCGACATTGAGGTCTATTTCTGCGATCCGCAACACCCCTGGCAACGCGGTTCGAACGAAAACACGAATGGGCTTCTGAGGCAATACTTCCCTAAGGGCACCGATCTCTCCGTCTACTCGCAGGCCAGACTGGATGCCGTAGCCAGACGGCTCAACGAACGCCCCCGAAAAACACTAAACTTCGACACGCCGGCTGAGCGATTTAGCCAAATCGTTGCATCGACCGGTTGAATCCGCC
>NZ_CAJMYY010000084.1:0-1213 GCF_905220185.1 Paraburkholderia sp. J11-2
GGGTCGGACAAGCTAACTAACCGACCCTACCCGATTGGCGTTACCCTATGTGCTTACCGCTGCCGACGTTTGAAGCGTGCCGCAATGAGGTAGCCTGAAAGAACGTGCGCAATGAACCTGGTTTTCAGAAGCGGTGTCGTATGCCCACGATCGCGAGCTCTTGCGAGGCTGTTCCACCCGCAGTATACGAATCCGCGATAACCGCTTGAGCCGGGCCAATTCCGTTCGTTCCGGACGCATGGCCATACCCGGCAGAGAAGTACAAGTCCGTTCGCTTCGACAGTGCGTAGTCTGCCGCGAAGGTAATCTGATGATAGGTAGCGGACGAGTCACCATGCGACTTCAGGTAGTCGTACCCGAGTTCAAGCATTGTCGTTTCCGTCATCTGCCATGCGGCAAAGACAGATCCATTGTTGTAGCGCTCAGCTGATCGAAAGGTCGAATCTGCATCCGCCAGATATTCAGCATAGCTGTAATACCCGCCGATGGTGACTGGACCAATTGCGTATGCAGCTCCAACTCGCGCAACGTTGTAACCACTTGCACTTGCGTACGCGGAATTCACGGGACTAAAGAAGCCGCCAGAAGCGCTTGAAAGCCCGCGGGTCGAGGTCCTGGCGTTGCCATTGTCCGCATGAAAGTAGCCTCCGGCCAACGTTAGCGCGCCGATCGAATAGTTCAATGCTGCACTGTAGGACTGACCTGAACCCAGTGAACCAGCGACGTTACCGAAACCGTATTGGAGCGCGATCTGAAGCCCCGCCCACGTCGGACTGGACCATTGGACAGCGTTATCGACTCGCGTCGTTCCGTCGGCGAGATCAATGTCCCCTGGTGCTGTGAAGTATTCGAGGAAGAAGTTACCTTGAACTGGCGCCACAAGGTTTAACATGCCGTCGAGTTGACGACCAAAGGTGAAAGTGCCGTATTGATCGCTTTTCAGTCCGACGAATGCTTGCCGGGAGAAAAGCCTCTTGGAATCCGTCGACGCACCACTATTAATATCGAACCAATTCTCGAGGGTGAAAATTGCGGACCAACCGGCACCTAAGTCCTCGCTTCCTCGAAAGCCGAAAACAGTTGGCGACATCTGTCCGCTCTGCATCGATAGAGAGTTGTTGGCCCCGCCATTATTGTGAACATATTGAATAGAGTTGTCTAGAACGCCGTACAGCGTGACAGACGATTGTGCAAACACGCTTGCAGAAAACCA
>NZ_CAJMYY010000085.1:0-1132 GCF_905220185.1 Paraburkholderia sp. J11-2
CCCAGCGTATCGTTGTCATCGGAGCCGGGTTTGCCGGCATGTGGAGCGCCCTGAGTGCAGCGCGCCTGCTGGATGCACATGGCAGGACCGACGTGGAAATCACGCTTGTTGCGCCCGATCCGCATTTGCATGTACGCCCGCGCTTGTACGAGGAGGGGCCGGCCAACTTCAGGGCGCCGCTCACGGAGATTTTCGACGCGGTGGGCGTGAAGTTCGTGCAGGGAACGGTAGAGCGCATTCAGGTGCCGACCCGTACGGTCGAGGTCGTTGGTGAGGATGGACGACGCGGGATGCTCGATTTCGATCGACTCGTGCTCGCGAGCGGCAGCCGGCTCTTCAGGCCCGCTATCCCAGGTCTTGCCGGGCACGCGTTCAGCGTGGACCAGACCCACGAGGCGGTTGAACTGGAAGCGCATATCCTGAAGCTGGCTGAACGGCCGGAATCGCTGGCGCGCAACACGGTGGTGGTAGCGGGGGGCGGCTTTACGGGTATCGAAACGGCGGCTGAAATGCCGGCTCGCCTGCGTGCCGCGCTGGGCGAGGATGCGGATGTGCGCGTGATCATCGTCGAACGCAACGAGGCAATCGGGCCCGATCTTGGCCCAGGGCCCCGGCCGGTCATCGAAGAGGCGCTTCGCGAGCTTGGCGTGACATGGAAGCTCGGCTCGGCCGTCGCATCGATGGATGACGAGAGCGTTGTCACCGCGGATGGAGAGCGTATCGAATCGAGTACGGTGGTCTGGACCGCCGGACTGCGAGCAAGCTCGCTTACGGAGCAGATTCCCGGTCGACGGCATGCGAGCGGTCGTCTCTATGTGGACCGTTACCTCGCGGTTGACGGGGTGACAGGTGTCTACGCGACCGGCGACGTGGCGTACGCCGCCACGGACGACGAAGGCAATCACACGATGATGTCGTGCCAGCACGCGATGAATCTGGGCCGCTCAGCGGGGCACAACGTCGCAGCAGATTTGCTGGGCCTCGAGCCGATTCCATATAGCCAGCCCAAATACGTGACGTGTCTCGATCTTGGCCCCTGGGGCGCGGTCTATACCGAAGGCTGGGAGCGCGACGTGAAGATGAAGGGCGCGGAGGCGAAGAAGCTCAAGCGCCAGATCAATTGCGAATGGAT
>NZ_CAJMYY010000086.1:0-1102 GCF_905220185.1 Paraburkholderia sp. J11-2
AAAAGGGAAAGCATGGAAGGGCGACTGAAAGAATCTACGGCTTACGCCGGGAGATGCCTATTTCGGCCGAGCGCCGGGCGCTAAATTCCGGGTATTGAGTGGCAAACCAGGGAAGCGCAGCCTCGCCAATGCGGCGCGCGAATTCGACATTAATCAGATGGCCGGCCACAGGCCGTTCGTGGTCCTGTTTTACTGCGCCGTTCCTTTTGGTTGTGTCCACTCGATTGGCGCTTCGGTTGTAATTTTCAGGCGCCCACGCAACTCAGGATGCACCGATGCCTGATTGAGTACGGCCATGCCGCCAATCTGACGAAGAGCATCATCCGTAATTGGGGTCGTGCTGTCATCCGGCTCGCCGAGAGGTAGATTCATCGCCGAACCTCGCGCGATCTGCCGATCGATTGCAGTCCCGATTTCGTCACGATACACAGTGCAAAGTTGAATCTGCTGCGTATCTTCGTTGTAAAAGATCACTGTAGCGCGGGCGCGTTTCGTCATTTCAAAAGCCTCTGCAACGTTGATAGTTCTGGAATGCGGTCTCCTTGCAGACCGCATAGGCTCGTGGGTCTTGGGTCATCGCTCTGACGAAATCGCATTGTTCCAGATCGAACTCGAATTCGCCAAAGCAATCGGCCTCGTCGGCCGCGCTGACACCACGGGCGGCAACTTGCGTAACATCATCGCTCAAATGGTCCGGTTGATACGCGAACGGTTGCGCGTCGCCGAGCGGTGTCACGTTGACGCCTGGATTCGCATTGAGCAGGTCATCGTCAAACGTACCACCATCGTCGCTTCCGGTGTCGTCGCCGTCCGAATTGCCTTCGCCGCCACCGAGCAAAGCGCCTGCCGCCGACCCAACGGCTCCAAACAATCCTGCGCCTCCGTCGCCTTCGTTACTGCCCGCGGCACTGTCTGGAGCCTGCGTCAACCCCGTTGCGACTTTGGCTACCTGCGAAGGCACATCGAATGCCTGAGAGAGGGCAGACCCCGCTCCAGCCGTTTTCCCGTCCTGTGCAGCCTTGAAAGCAACCCACTGATCCCATGTCAATGGACGGTTCGCGTTTCCCCCACCAGATGCACTTGCCGACTGCCAGAACTGCGG
>NZ_CAJMYY010000087.1:0-1081 GCF_905220185.1 Paraburkholderia sp. J11-2
CGCAGATCGGGCATCGAGAGCCAGAAACGATTGTCGGGCAACGACCGTTCGCTATTTCACGGAAGCGGAGCGGGCACCAGTCCGTACCTCGACATGACACCGATCAGCTTGTCGCGGTCGGGGGGGCCGCCGGCATTTATGATCGTTCCGACATCACGAAAATACTGCGCTCCGATGTCGGGCGTAAGGACGACGAGGGCGCGTGCTGTGTCAGTGTACGGGTTGCTGAAGTGGTGAACCGATCCTCTTGGGCTAACCCCGCATTCTCCCGGCGTCAGGTCTCGGACTATTCCATCAACCGAGCATCGAAGCACGCCCTCCAGGACATAAACGCATTCTTCGTTAAGGGTATGGCTATGTGGCGGCGGAACTGGAGAGTTGGGCGGCACGGTCAGCTCAAAAATACCCATGCCGCCTGTGGCAGTTCCGTCGATCAGGTATCGGATCTGCAATTGTCCAATGATGATTGGTTCGCCTGGCGGCGCGCCGCTGGGAGTCATTTTAAACCTCCTCCAGATCGGGATTTTTCGTCAGGCCGCTACGGTCGTAGGCAATGGAAGCAGCAATTGCGGCACGGCGCGCCGACGGAATTTTTAGATTCAATTTATCAATGGGTTTTGCCATTGCCACCGTAGCACTTCGCAGGCAGGCGTTTTCGGCGGACCGTTCAAGAAGACTAGTCGCTGCGGCAATTTGTTAAAAGCGAATGCGGCCCGCGCGAAGACGGCCCCATCTGCCTCGGTCAATGCCAGATTTTTTTCCACGAACGCGACGGGATTCTCGCCGGATTGTGGGTTCGCGACGCCATCAGCGTATTACAGTTTTGCGAGAGCCAAGGCAACTGGGACGTTTCCTTCTCCGCAAACACTCTGCGACGTTTGCGGGTTCCAGCGTTGTGCAAGACCAACTTCGAGACAAACAGTATTCTCGTCGCTACTTTCCAAGTGTGCGCTAACGCGCATACGCGTAACAATTACCTGACTTCGACGACGAGGGATGAGAGGAGTCGGCATGACCGTCCGTCATGCGAGGCGACGCTGACGTTCAAACGTCCGTGCAATGACCTGGATGAGCGGCCGTT
>NZ_CAJMYY010000088.1:0-1064 GCF_905220185.1 Paraburkholderia sp. J11-2
TTCCGTTCCTGCCGTTCGTGCGCCCCGAAATCGACGAAGAAACCATCCAGGGCGTCGCCGACGTGCTGCGCTCGGGCTGGATCACGACCGGCCCGCAGAACCAGGCGTTCGAGGCGGCGCTCTCCGAATACTGCGGCGGCCGGCCCGTGCGCACCTTCAACTCCGGCACCGCCACGCTCGAAATCGGGCTGCGCATTGCCGGCGTGGGTCCCGGCGACGAAGTCATCACCACGCCCGCATCGTGGGTCTCCACGAGCAACGTGATTTACGAAGTGGGCGCGACGCCCGTGTTCGCCGACATCGATCCCGTCACGCGCAACATCGACCTCGACAAGCTCGAAGCCGCCATCACGCCGAAGACGAAAGCCATCATTCCGGTGTTTCTCTCGGGCCTGCCCGTCGACATGGACCGGCTCTACGCGATCGCCCGCCAGCACAGTCTGCGCGTGATCGAGGACGCCGCGCAGGCGTTCGGCGCGAGCTGGAACGGCAAGCGCATCGGCGCGATCGGCGACATCGTCTCGTTCAGCTTCCACGCCAACAAGAACCTCACGTCGATCGAAGGCGGCGCGCTCGTCCTCAACGACGAAGCCGAGGCCGTGCTCGCGCAGAAGTACCGCCTCCAGGGCATCACGCGCACCGGCTTCGACGGCATGGACTGCGACGTGCTCGGCGGCAAGTACAATCTCACCGATGTGGCGGCGCGCGTGGGGCTCGGCCAGCTCAAGCACATCGAGCGCTTCACCGTGCAGCGTCGTGCGCTTGCGAGGGCCTACTTCGCGGGTTTCGAGGGCGGCGCGGCGGTGAAGCTCGGCATGGGCCTGCCGCTCGCCGATTTCGCCAACAGCAACTGGCACATGTTCCAGATCACGCTGCCGCTCGAAAAGCTCGCGATCGACCGCGCGGGCTTCATGGGTGAGCTGAAAGCGCGCGGCATCGGCTCGGGCGTGCATTACCCGGCCATCCACCTCTTCACGCTCTACCGCGAGCGCGGTTTCAAGGCGGGCATGTTCCCGCACGCGGAGCGCTTCGGCGCGAGCACGGTCACGCTGCCGCTCTTCACG
>NZ_CAJMYY010000089.1:0-1037 GCF_905220185.1 Paraburkholderia sp. J11-2
CAGGCTCTCCTGCTTGCCTCGTTTCCAAAGGAGAAGAGTGCGAGTGCGCTGTCGCTATGGGCGATGACGGCGACAGTCGGGCCGATTGCCGGACCCGCGCTGGGCGGCTGGATTACCGACAGCTATAGCTGGTCATGGATCTTCTACATCAACGTACCGGTGGGGCTCTTTGCTGCGGGTGCGATCTGGGCGATCTACCGCGACCGCGAAACGCCGTCGCGCAAGCTGCCGATCGACAAGGTCGGCGTGATCTCGCTGATCATCTGGGTGGGATCGCTCCAGGTCATGCTCGACAAGGGTAAGGACCTCGACTGGTTCAACTCGCCACTCATCTGGACGCTGGGTATCGTCGCAGTAGTAGTGTTCGCGTTTTTCGTGATATGGGAGCTGACCGACGAGCGGCCGGTGATCGATTTGCGGCTCTTCAAGGGCCGAAATTTTCTTGGCGGGACGATAGCGATTTCAGTTGCCTACGCGGTCTTTTTCGCCAACCTGGTGATTCTCCCTCAGTGGATTCAGGGCTTTTTAGGCTATCGCGCCGTTGATGCGGGGCTGGCAACAGCGCCACTCGGCGTCTTCGCGGTCATCCTGGCGCCAGTGATGGGCAAGATCATGCCTCGCTCGGATATGCGGGTGCTGGCGACGCTCGCATTTTTAGGATTCGCGGGTGTGTTCTACATGCGCTCGCTTTACACGACGGAGGTTGACCGTTACACGCTTGTGCTACCGACCCTCCTGCAGGGGATACCGACAGCCCTCTTTTTCACGCCGCTCACAGCGATTATTCTTTCAGGGCTTCCCCCCGAGAAAATTCCCGCTGCCGCGGGGCTTTCGAACTTCGTACGGATCTTCGCGGGCGCAGTGGGCACTTCGCTCGTCAGTACCGGCTGGAACAATCGCACAATCCTGCATCACGCGCGCCTCATGGAACAGGCGAGTGTCGATAATCCGACGTTTACTGGCGCAATAGAGAGTTTCGAGCGAACGCTCAATGTCGGAACCCCGCAAGCGCTCGCGTTCTTTGAAAGCTCACTCAA
>NZ_CAJMYY010000090.1:0-990 GCF_905220185.1 Paraburkholderia sp. J11-2
AACGCGCAGCAGATTGACGTAGTAGCCCTGGCTCGCGTTGAGGAGCAGGGGCTTGAACGATACGGTCTTCGTCGTGGGCACCCACAGGTTGTCGTCGTGCAGCCACTGGTCGAGCACGCCAGCGTGAACGAGGTCTGCCGACATGTCGGCAGGCTGCGGATGTTGATAGGGGATCGCCAGTTCGTCCGGCTTGCGTGTCGTTGCTTCGCTCATGATGATGTCCTTTGTCAGATCAAACGATGTTCTGTTGCGCATCACGCGCTCAAACCGCCTCTACCGGCGCGACAGACCTTACGGGCCCAAGAGCGCGCAGCAGTTGTCGGTATGCTGCGCCGCGCTCGGTCAGCGCTTCGTGGCTGATGGAGCCGGTTCGTGTCAGCGGGCCGATGTTGTAGATGACGAACGGACGTCCATATTCCATGCCGGCGAGGTGCGCAGTCTGTTCGAACGGCGCAAGCAGCGTATCGACGATGTGTTCACCATGGCGCTCCAGCAGCGCCGGCTTGAGATACGGCCGCGTGACGCCTTCGGCCCAGATGTGTTCGCGGGAGGGCGGAAAATAGCGTTCGCGAACACGCCCGATCGTCACGGCAAGCTGGAGCGTGCGGCCGTTCAGTACCAGGGATTTTTCCGGCGCGCTGCCGAACAGCGTGTCGTTGACAACGTCGTCGAGCCACTTCTTGAGCAATGGCGGGCAGCTGTACCAGTACATCGGAAATTGCAGAACGAGATGCCCATGTTCGCGAATCAGTTGCTGTTCCCGTGTTGCGTCGATGCGGAAGTCGGGGTACAGCTTGTACAACTCACGCACGGTGATATCCGGTTCCTGGTCGATTGCATCGCGAAGGGCCTTGTTGCCGCGCGAGTGTTCGATGTCAGGGTGTGCGACGATCACTAACGTCTTCATCTTTCATCCTCGATGGGTTTCGGATTCAACGTCGCCGACTATACTGGGGTGCCGAACGCTTGATTAGCCATCCGAACGCCAAT
>NZ_CAJMYY010000091.1:0-989 GCF_905220185.1 Paraburkholderia sp. J11-2
CACGCGCAGCAGATTGACGTAGTAGCCCTGGCTCGCGTTGAGGAGCAGGGGCTTGAACGATACGGTCTTCGTCGTGGGCACCCACAGGTTGTCGTCCTGCAGCCACTGGTCGAGCACGCCAGCGTGAACGAGGTCTGCCGACATGTCGGCAGGCTGCGGATGTTGATAGGGGATCGCCAGTTCGTCCGGCTTGCGTGTTGTTGCTTCGCTCATGATGATGTCCTTGTCAGATCAAACGATGTTCTGTTGCGCATCACGCGCTCAAACCGCCTCTACCGGCGCAACAGACCTTACGGGCCCAAGGCCGCGCAGCAGTTGTCGGTATGCTGTGCCGCGCTCGGTCAGCGCTTTGTCGCTGATGGAGCCGGTCCGTGTCAGCGGGCCGATGTTGTAGGTGACGAACGGACGTCCATATTCCATGCCGGCGAGGTGCGCAGTCTGTTCGAACGGCGCAAGCAGCGTATCGACGATGCGTTCACCATGGCGCTCCAGCAGCGCTGGCTTGAGATACGGCCGCGTGACGCCTTCGGCCCAGATGTGTTCGCGAGAGGGCGGAAAATAGCGTTCGCGAACACGCCCGATCGTCACGGCAAGCTGGAGCGTCCGGCCATCCAGTACCAGGGATTTTTCCGGCGCGCTGCCGAACAGCGTGTCGTTGACAACGTCGTCGAGCCACTTCTTGAGCAATGGCGGGCAGTTGTACCAGTACAACGGAAATTGCAGAACGAGATGTCCATGCTCGCGAATCAGTTGCTGTTCCCGTGTTGCGTCGATGCGGAAGTCGGGGTACAGCTTGTACAACTCACGCACGGTGATATCCGGTTCGTGGGCGATTGCATCGCGAAGGGCCTTGTTGCCGCGCGAGTTTTCGATGTCGGGGTGTGCGACGATCACTAACGTCTTCATCTTTCATCCTCGATGGGTTTCGGATTCAACGTCGCCGACTATACTGGGGTGCCGAACGCTTGATTAGCCATCCGAACGCCAAA
>NZ_CAJMYY010000092.1:0-941 GCF_905220185.1 Paraburkholderia sp. J11-2
AGGGGTCTAGCATGGCAGAAGCCGCAAAAAAACCGAGGCCGGAATACCGGAACATCGGGCTTGGGCAGATCTTGTTCGCATACCGCCTGCCGTTGGCAGGTCGTGTGTCGATCGGCCACCGCATCAGCGGTGTGCTCTTGTTCCTGTTCCTGCCTTTCATCTTGTTCCTGTTGGACCAGAGCCTCACTTCGGAGCTTAGCTTCGAGGTATTCAAGGGCTTCCTTTCCAACATCATCGTCAAGCTCATCGTGCTGGTCCTCGGGTGGGCGTTCCTGTTTCACTTCTGCGCTGGCGTGCGTCACCTGTGCATGGACTTCAACCATGGCCTCGTGAGCAAGGAAAAAGGCAAGTCGACCTCCCTGGTCGTCGTGATCATCTCCACGGTTCTCACGATCGCCTTTGCGGCAAAACTCTTCGGAGCGTTCTAAAAAATGTCGGCTAAAAACGGTATCGGTCCGAAGCGCCACGTCGTCGGCGCTCACTACGGCATTCGCGACTGGATCGCGCAACGCGCCACCGCCGTGATCATGGCGATCTACACGGTCGTGCTGCTTGTCCTGTTCTTCGGCGCGCACGACTTCTCGTATGACGGCTGGGCGTCGATCTTCTCCGCTGAGTGGATGAAGCTCGCCACGTTCGTCACCCTGGTCGCGTTGTTCCTGCACGCGTGGGTTGGCGTGCGTGACATCTGGATGGACTACATCAAGCCGGTCGGCCTGCGCATCACGCTGGACGTCCTCACGATCGCATGGCTGCTGGGCAGCCTCGGCTACGCCGCTCAGATTCTCTGGAGAGTGTAAAAGAATGGCTGCAATCAAGAATTCACTGCCGCGTCGCAAGTTCGACGTGGTCATCGTCGGTGCTGGCGGCTCGGGGATGCGCGCTTCGCTGCAACTCGCGCGTGCCGGCCTGTCGGTTTGCGTGCTCTCGAAGGTGTTCCC
>NZ_CAJMYY010000093.1:0-890 GCF_905220185.1 Paraburkholderia sp. J11-2
ACGACGATCTGCGGCACCGATCTCCACATTCTCAAGGGCGACGTGCCGAGCTGCGAGCCGGGCCGCATTCTCGGCCACGAGGGCGTGGGCGTCGTGCACGAAGTCGGCGAGGGCGTGTCGACGCTGAAAGCCGGCGATCACGTGCTCGTCTCCTGCATTTCGAGCTGCGGGCAGTGTGAATACTGCCGGCGCGGAATGTACTCGCACTGCAAGACGGGCGGCTGGATTCTCGGCAACCGCATCGACGGCACGCAGGCCGAATACGTGCGGACCCCGCACGCGCAAACGAGCCTGTACCGCATTCCCGCGGGCCTCGACGAGGCGGCGCTCGTGATGCTTTCAGACATCCTGCCAACGGGTTTCGAGTGCGGCGTGCTCAACGGCCGAGTCGAACCCGGCAGCACGGTCGCGATCGTCGGGTCAGGACCGATCGGGCTGGCCGCGCTTTTGACCGCGCAGTTTTATTCGCCTGCGCAGATCATCATGATCGACATGGACGCCAACCGTCTGGAATGCGCGAAGCGATTCGGCGCGACGGCGTGCATCGATCCGCGCGCGGGCGACGCCGTGGATGCGGTCATGAAACTCACGGACGGCGTGGGCGTGGATTGCGCGATGGAGGCCGTCGGCGTGCCTGCAACGTTCGAGCTGTGCCAGCAGATTGTGGCGCCGGGCGGCGTGATCGCGAACATCGGCGTGCATGGCGTGCCGGCGTCGCTGTTCCTCGACAAGCTGTGGGACCGCAACGTGTCGATCACGACGCGCCTTGTCGATACCGTGAGCACGCCCATGCTGCTCAAGACGGTGTGCGCCGGACGGATCGATCCGAACCGGCTGATCACGCATCGCTTCGCGTTCGACGACATGCTCAAGGCCTATGAGACGTTTTC
>NZ_CAJMYY010000094.1:0-829 GCF_905220185.1 Paraburkholderia sp. J11-2
TCGACGCGGTGAACGGCACGCAGCTTTACAACCTGGCGAGCTCGACGGCAGACGCGATGGGCGGCGGCTCCACGGCAAATGGCGATGGTTCGATCTCGGCGCCGACATACAACATCGGCGGCAAGACCTATTACAACGCCGGTGATACGTTCACGGCGCTCTATGGCGACATCACGAGCATCAACGGCACGATCGCTGATGCCGTGGTGTATGACTCGTCGGCGCATGACAAGGTGACGCTGGGCGGTTCGGGTTCGACCACGCCGGTGGCGCTGACGAACGTGGCGAATGGCGCGCTGAGCGCTGCGAGTGTTGACGCGGTGAACGGTTCACAGCTGTACGCACTGGGCGCGACGACCGACGCATCGGGCAACATCACGAATGCGTTCGTGGCCTACGACGACACGTCGAAGAGCTCGGTCACGCTGGGCGGTGCCGGTACAAGCACCGGGGTGGCGCTCCATAATGTCAAGGCGGGTGCAGTCAATGCGTCGAGCCTCGACGCGGTGAACGGCACGCAGCTCTACGGTTTGGCCAGTTCGACGGCCAGCGCGCTGGGTGGCAATACGCAGGTGAACGCGGATGGCTCGATCAGCGCGCCGGACTACATTCTCTCCCAGCACACCTACAACAATGTGGGCGATGCGCTGAAGGCGGTCATGGCGGCGGCGGTAAGCGGCAACGTGGACGGCGTGATCTACGACTCAACCGCACACAACTCGGTGACGCTGGGCGGTCCGGACCATGTGCCGGTGGCGCTGACGAACGTGGCGAATGGCGGTTTGACTGCCTCGAGCGTTGACGCGGTGAATGGTTCGCAGCTGTACGC
>NZ_CAJMYY010000095.1:0-811 GCF_905220185.1 Paraburkholderia sp. J11-2
GGCGGCTGAGCACGACGCCCATGCCGCTCGCCGCCATCAACACGATGCTGGTGCATTACGCGTTGCCCTTCGCGCTCTTTGTCTATACCGCGCGGATGCAGCGCGAGAGCCTGGGTGCGCATCTGGCGCTCATTGTCGTGCTGACGATCGTGATGATCGTGCCGTATTCGATCTCGCTCCTGCTTTCGCGGTACGTCTTTCGTTCTGATCTCGCGCAGGCGGCCGTCAAGGCGGTCACGGTCGGCATGCCGAATTTCGCTTCCGTTGGGCTGCCTCTGCTTCGGGCGGTGTATGGAGAGGGTGCCGATTTGACCGTCGCCATCGCGGTCACGATGGGGGCGGTCGTCATGTCGCCTGCTGCCCTCATCCTGCTCGAGCGTGCGCAGCATCGCGACGGACAGGCGCTGCTCGGCAAGGCACTGCGCAATACCTTCGTCAAACCCGTCATGATCGCGCCGCTAGCCGGCTTGCTGGTGTCGCTGTCCGGTTGCACGCTGCCTGCACTCCTCACGCAGTCGCTGGGGATCATCGGCAACACGACTGCCGGACTCGCGCTTTTCTCCACGGGACTGATACTCGCCGCACAACCGTTCCGGCTCGACGCACAGGCACTGGTTGGCGTTTTGCTCAGCAATGTCGTGCAGCCCCTGCTTGCCTTAGCGCTTGTCCGGCTGCTGGCGCTTCCGCAGCCGTTAGCCGGCCAGGCCATTCTTCTGTCGGCGATCCCGTGCGGTTCGTTCAGCATCCTGTTTGGCCTGTCTTATGGGGTAAAGGACACCTCGGCGGGCACGACGCTGGTCGTGTCGAGCGT
>NZ_CAJMYY010000096.1:0-809 GCF_905220185.1 Paraburkholderia sp. J11-2
TACCGCCACTCACCACGTACGTCGGGTTCGAGATCGAGCCGTCGCTGTTCACCGTCGAGCCGCCGCCCAGCGAGCTGGCCGTCGAGCTGGCGAGGGTGTACAGCTGCGAGCCGTTCACCGCATCGAAGCTCGACGCGTTCACCAGACCGTTGGCCACGTTGTGCAACGCCACTGCCGAAGTCGCGCCCGTGCCGCCCAGCGTCACCGAGTCGTGCGCCGACGAGTCGTACAGCACTGCGTCAGCCAGTTGACCCTGCATGTTCGTGATCTGGCCGTTGATGGTCGTCACGTCGCCCGCGAGGTTCGACACATTCGTGTTCGTCTCATACAGCTGCGAGCCGTTCACTGCGTCGAGGCTCGATGCGCTCAGCACGCCGTTCGCCACATTGTGCAGCGCCACTGCCGAAGTCGCACCCGAACCGCCCAGCGTTACCGAATCATGCGCCGACGTGTCGTACAGCACCGCGTCAGCCAGCTGACCCTGCATGGTCGTGATCTGGCCGTTGATGGTCGTAACATCACCAGCAAGGTTCGTCACATTGCCCGCGAGGTTCGACACATTCGTGTTCGTCTCATACAGCTGCGAGCCGTTCACTGCGTCGAGGCTCGATGCGCTCAGAGTGCCATTTGCCACGTTGTGCAGCGCCACTGCCGAGGTCGCACCCGTGCCGCCCAGCGTGACCGAGTCGTGCGCCGACGAGTCGTACGCCACCGCGTCAGCCAGTTGACCGTTGATGTTCGTGATGTCGCCCGACAGGTCCGAAATGCTCTGGTTCGTCGCGTACAGCTGCGAACCGTTCACCGCGTCG
>NZ_CAJMYY010000097.1:0-711 GCF_905220185.1 Paraburkholderia sp. J11-2
CCTGGCGTTGGCCGCTGTCGCGGGATCCCGCATATCGCCCGCGGGCTTGATTCATAAAGTAGGGCTCCATGCGATCGTTGGTGTCCGGCAGGTGTTGATTATAGACGCGGCGATGTTGGTATTTGATGCGTCATTCGCTCCATGACGCGTAAATGTACGCCCGGTTGAGGCTGGCGGGCTCCTTGAAGTACCAGCTCCGCGAGAGCGGATATGAAATGTAGAGGATAGCGAATGAAGTCGCAGGAATTTCAGGTAACCATTCATGGATCCGCGATGAACCCGGCGCACAGGTCAACGGTGCCGACGGCAAGCCGATAACCCTTTCAAGGCAAGGCGCGGCATGCTGATTTTCCGGGCATCGGCGCTTCGGCGAATGGAGCGGGGGCTTTACTGACCTGCTCATCACGCTGGCCGCCGTCGACCGGCAACCAGATCACTCGATCCTGTTCGAGCGCAACGTACTTCGCCTGACAAGTCCTTGATGAGGATTTTCAGTATTTGGGAACGGACAACATACCCGGAAACGTCAAATTCAAGTTTCCCGAAACTGTCGTGCTTCCGGTGTCACGACGGCGCGAAAACGACCGCGCCGCGATCCTCAAAATGTTTGAAGCTCCGGATGAAACGGTAGAGCTGTCCGCCGATCTCCAGCCGGTTTCGTCCAGCGTGGGTTTGCTCAAGAATCTCTTCGGCCTGGGTTGCGGCAATGTA
>NZ_CAJMYY010000098.1:0-700 GCF_905220185.1 Paraburkholderia sp. J11-2
GTTGGCGTTGGCCGCTGTCGCGGGATCCCGCATATCGCCCGCGGGCTTGATTCATAAAGTAGGGCTCCATGCGATCGTTGGTGTCCGGCAGGTGTTTATTATAGACGCGGCGATGTTGGTATTTGATGCGTCATTCGCTCCATGACGCGTAAATGTACGCCCGGGTGAGGCTGGCGGGCTCCTTGAAGTACCCGTTCCCCGAGAGCGGATATGAAATGTAGAGGATAACGAATGAAGGCCCGCAGCAATTTCAGGTAACCATTCATGGATCCGCGATGAACCCGGCGCACTGGTCAACGGTGCCGACGGCAAGCCGATAACCCTTTCAAGGCAAGGCATTCTGATTTCACAGGCATCGGCGCTTCGGCGAATGGAGCGGGGGCTTTACTGACCTGCTCATCACGCTGGCCGCCGTCGACCGGCAATTCGATCACTCGATGCAATTCGAGCGCAACGTACTTCGCCTGACAAGTCCCTGCTGAGGATTTTCAGTATTTGGGAATGGACAACATGCTGGGAAGCGTCAAATTTAAGTTTCCCGAAATTGTCGTGCTTACGACGGCGCGAATACGACCGCGCCGCGATCCTCAAAATGTTTGAAGCTCCGGATGAAACGATATAGCTGTCCGCCGATCTCCAGCCGGTTTCGTCCAGCGTGGGTTTGCTCAAGAATCTCTTCGGCCTGGGTTGCGGCAATGTT
>NZ_CAJMYY010000099.1:0-699 GCF_905220185.1 Paraburkholderia sp. J11-2
GCTCACGTGGGCGGCGGTGCTCATGGGCTTCGTCGGCCTGATGGCGCGCTGGTACGAGTCCTACCTGATCGGCGCGGACGTCGGCCACATTCCCATTTCGAATCTGTATGAAGTGTTCGTGTTATTCAATCTGATCACGGCGCTCTTCTACCTCTATTACGAGCAGCACTACAACACGCGCGCGCTCGGCGCGTTCGTGCTGCTCGTGATCAGCGCGGCCGTGGGCTTCCTGATGTGGTACTCGATCTCGCGCGACGCGCAGCAGATCCAGCCGCTCGTGCCCGCCCTGCAAAGCTGGTGGATGAAGATCCACGTGCCGGCGAACTTCATCGGCTACGGCAGCTTCGCGCTGTCGGCCATGGTGGGCGTGGCGTACATCATGAAGGAGCGCGGCGTGCTGGCGGACCGCCTGCCCGCGCTCGAGGTGCTCGACGACGTCATGTACAAGTCGATCGCCGTGGGTTTCGCGTTCTTCACCATCGCGACGATTCTCGGCGCGCTGTGGGCCGCGCAGGCCTGGGGCGGCTACTGGAGCTGGGACCCGAAGGAAACCTGGGCGCTGATCGTGTGGCTCAACTACGCGGCCTGGCTGCATATGCGCCTCATGAAGGGCCTGCGTGGCGGCGTGGCGGCCTGGTGGGCGCTCACGGGCCTGCTGGTGACGACCTTCGCGTTCCTTGGCGTCAACATGTTCCTTTC
>NZ_CAJMYY010000100.1:0-613 GCF_905220185.1 Paraburkholderia sp. J11-2
CGGCGAGATAACCGGCACCCATCGAAAAGAGAAAAGGCACCAGGGCGAAGGCAATTTCGTGGCTCATGGCGATATCCGGAAGATGCGCGAGGCTCCTGGCGCGACAGCGCAGTGGCCGTCTGCGCCGCTATGCCGCACTTAGCCCTTCCAGCCCTCCAGGAAGTCGAGCAGCAGGGCATTGACCCGCTCCGGTTGCTCCTCGTGCGGCAGATGCCCCGCGCGCTCGATCGCATGGGTGCGCACATCGCTCGCCATGCCGTTCCAGACGGCTTCCATGTCGAACATCTTGCCGACCGCGTAGAACTCGGCGCCCCACAGCGCCAGTGTCGGGACGCTGATGGGAATGTCGGCATCCACCTTGTCCTGTGCAACGTCCTCGGCGTTCGCCCGATAGTCGGCCATCGCGCCACGCACCGCTCCGGGGGCTTCGTAAGCGCGCACGTAGGCCTCGAATGCGTCCCCGCTGATCGCATTCGGGTCATAGCACCAGTCGGAGAAGAAGTGGCGCAGCCATGCGCGTTCGTTGCCGGCAACCAGTGTTTCGGGCAGGTCCGGTACCTGGTGGAACAGGAAGAACCAGTATGCGCGGGCGATGCGGGCGTCCAGCTGCTCA
>NZ_CAJMYY010000101.1:0-611 GCF_905220185.1 Paraburkholderia sp. J11-2
GGGCGAGATAACCGGCACCCATCGAAAAGAGAAAAGGCACCAGGGCAAAAGCGATTTCGTGGCTCATGGCGATATGCGGAAGATGCGCGGGGCTTCAGGCGTGACAGCGCAATGGCTGTCCGCCTGCATGCCACGCTTAGCCCTTCCATCCCTCCAGGAAGTCGAGCAGCAGTGCATTGACCCGCTCCGGTTGCTCCTCGTGCGGCAGATGCCCCGCGCGCTCGATCGCATGGGTGCGCACATCGGTTGCCATGCCTTTCCAGACGGCTTCCATGTCGAACATCTTGCCGACCGCGTAAAACTCGGCGCCCCACAGCGCCAGTGTCGGGACGCTGATGGGTACGTGGGCATCCACCTTGTCCTGGGCAACGTCCTCGGCGTTCGCCCGATAGTCGGCCATCGCGCCACGCACCGCTCCGGGGGCTTCGTAAGCGCGCACGTAGGCCTCAAAAGCGTCCCCGCTGATCGCATTCGGGTCATAGCACCAGTCGGAGAAGAAGTGGCGCAGCCACGCGCGTTCGTTGCCGGCAACCAGCGTTTCGGGCAGGTCCGGTACCTGGTGGAACAGGAAGAACCAGTATGCGCGGGCGATGCGGGCGTCCAGTTGCTCC
>NZ_CAJMYY010000102.1:0-610 GCF_905220185.1 Paraburkholderia sp. J11-2
CTACCCGCCGGGCGCAGATCGCGCGACAGCGCTCGCTGCTGCGGATCCGCTTCGCATCGTCGTAGCCTGATTGTTCCGGGTCGTGGTGCCTTGCGGGCCTTTGTGGGAAACCGGGTCGCTGCTTCGGGTACGCAGAACGCCACTAACACGTGCTTCCATTCCTGGTCGCGTTCGCCGGAGAAGCCATATAACAACTAGCCACTAACGTGCAGCGAGGCTGACGATGGATTCATCCGGGCCGCCCCACGGCGTCGCCCCCCTCAGTGGCCCGCGTTTCATGATTGGTACTTTCGCGGTCGCTCTTGCCACCTTCATGAACGTGCTCGATTCGTCTATCGCAAACGTTGCGATCCCGACGCTCTCGGGCAATCTCGGTGTGTCAGTGGATGAGGGGACGTGGGTCATCACTCTCTTTGCCGCGGCTAACGCTGTGGCAATTCCGCTTACGGGATGGCTGACACAGCGCGTGGGCCAGGTGCGCCTGTTTGTCTGGGCGATTCTGCTCTTCGTAGCATCTTCGGCTGCGTGCGGACTGGCGCCCAACCTCGCTCTGCTTCTCGTGGCACGCGTTGTTCAGGGCGCGGTGGCCGGACCGTTGGTGCCTCTTTCT
>NZ_CAJMYY010000103.1:0-606 GCF_905220185.1 Paraburkholderia sp. J11-2
TTATCCGCCGGGCGCAGATCGCACGGCAGCGCTCGCTGCTGCGGATCCGCTTCGCATCGTCGTCGCGTGATCGTTCCGGGTCGTGGCGACTTGCGGGACTTTCCGCGAACCAGGCCCGGTGTTGGGGGGTACGGAGAGTGCCACTAACACGTGCTTCCATTCCTGGGCGCTTTCGCCAGCCAGATAACAACTAGCCGGTAATGTGCAGCGAGGCTGACGATGAATTCATCCGGGTCGCCAGAAGGCGTCGCCCCCCTCAGTGGCGCGCGCTTCATGATTGGCACGTTCGCGGTCGCCCTTGCCACCTTCATGAACGTGCTCGATTCGTCGATCGCAAACGTTGCGATCCCAACGCTCTCGGGCAATCTCGGTGTGTCGGTGGACGAGGGAACGTGGGTCATCACGCTCTTTGCCGCTGCTAACGCAGTGGCAATTCCGCTTACGGGATGGCTGACACAGCGCGTGGGCCAGGTGCGCCTGTTTGTCTGGGCGATCCTGCTCTTCGTAGCATCTTCAGCTGCGTGCGGACTGGCGCCCAACCTCGCTGTGCTCCTCGTGGCACGGGTTGTTCAGGGCGCGGTGGCCGGGCCGTTGGTGCCTCTTTCA
>NZ_CAJMYY010000104.1:0-572 GCF_905220185.1 Paraburkholderia sp. J11-2
TTCTGCGCCGCCTCGGCCTTGTTCTGCGAGAGCGCCGCAAACGCGTCCTGCTCCTCGCGCGTGATGCCGTATTCCTTCGCGACGTTTTCCGCCGTCACGCCCATGTGGTACTGGTTGTACACGTCCCACAGGCCGTCGACGATCATGCTGTCGATCAGCTTCGCATCGCCCATGCGGAAGCCGTCGCGCGAGCCCGGCAGCACGTGCGGCGCGGCGCTCATGTTTTCCTGGCCGCCGGCCACGACGATGTCCGAGTCGCCCGCGATGATCGCGTTCGCGGCCAGCATCACGGCCTTCAGGCCGGAGCCGCACACCTTGTTGATCGTCATGGCGGGAACGGCCGTGGGCAGGCCCGCCTTGATCGATGCCTGGCGCGCCACGTTCTGGCCCGAACCGGCGGTCAGCACCTGACCCATGATCACGTCGCTCACTTGCTCCGGCTTCACGCCTGCGCGCTCGAGCGCAGCCTTGATGACGATCGCACCCAGGTCGGGCGCCGCCACCTTCGCGAGCGAACCGCCGAATTTGCCAACTGCCGTACGTGCGGCCGAAACGATCACAATGTCAGTCAT
>NZ_CAJMYY010000105.1:0-561 GCF_905220185.1 Paraburkholderia sp. J11-2
GATGTCGGCCCTGACACTCGCGGGCACGATCGTCTTACTCGGGCGGCTTTGATCGCTCATCAATTACTTTACTAAGGAGTGCATTTCAAAATGAAACGAACTTTCCTGATTACGGGTGCAAGCAAAGGTATCGGGCGTGCGCTGAGCGAGCGTCTCGCGCGTGATGGCCACAATGTGGTCGGCCTCGCGCGCAGTTCCGGTGACACGACTTTTCCTGGCACGCTCGTGTCCGTCGACCTGACTGACCGGGAGGGGACGCAAGCGGTGCTGTCCGATCTCGACGCGCGCTTCGAATTCGACGGCGTCGTCAACAACGTCGGGTTCGTTCAGCTTTCGCCGCTCGGCTCGATCGATCTCGATGGTCTCGACAGGGCGATGCGCGACAACCTGGCGCCCGCCGTGCAAACGGTTCAGACCTTGCTACCGGGGATGCGCAAACGCGGCTGGGGCCGTATCGTGAATCTTTCCAGCCTCGTTGTGCTGGGCGTGGCTCAACGTTCGACGTATGCGGCTGCGAAGGCCGCGATGATCAGCCTGACCCGAACGTGGGCGCTCGAACTC
>NZ_CAJMYY010000106.1:0-561 GCF_905220185.1 Paraburkholderia sp. J11-2
AAGTTCGAGCGCCCACGTTCGGGTCAGGCTGATCATCGCGGCCTTCGCAGCGGCATACGTCGAACGTTGAGCCACGCCCAGCACGACGAGGCTGGACAGATTCACGATACGGCCCCAGCCGCGTTTGCGCATTCGCGGCAGCAAGGTCTGAACCGTTTGCACAGCGGGTGCCAGGTTGTCGCGCATCGCCCTGTCGAGATCATCGAGATCGATCGAGCCGAGCGGCGAAAGCTCAACGAACCCGACGTTGTTGACGACGCCGTCAAATACGAAGCGCGCGTCGAGATCGGACAACACCGCTTGCGTCCCCTCCCGGTCCGTCAGGTCGACGGACACGAGCGTACCTGGAAAAGTCGTGTCACCGGAACTGCGCGCAAGGCCGACCACATTGTGACCATCACGCGCGAGACGCTCGCTCAGCGCACGCCCGATACCTTTGCTTGCACCCGTAATCAGGAAAGTTCGTTTCATTTTAAATCGTACTCCTATGTAAGTTGCTCGATAAGCGGTCAAATCCGCCCGAGTAAGACCATCGTGCCCGCGAGTGTGACGGCCGACACT
>NZ_CAJMYY010000107.1:0-527 GCF_905220185.1 Paraburkholderia sp. J11-2
TGTTCAGGCGACGATGTTGGGTCTTAATGACATTTTTTGGCTCTCCGCGGTCATTTTCATAGCGATCGTGCCTCTGATCTGGGTGACGCGGCCTACGCAAGATGCCAGTAACAGCGCGGTCGCGGCGGGGGGACATTGAGGTCGACCGAGGCAGCGGCAAAATGAGAACATATTTGGCGATCGCAGTCCCAACGCCTGCCCGAAGAATACGCCTCACATTCCAGCCCGGGCAACAGACAATCCTTAGCCTCGAGACTCTCCGATGACCTGGTCGCGGTATTTCCGCAACTTCTCCAGGCCGGTGGCAGGGTGCTCGTACTGGTAGAGCAAGCTACCGTCCAAAAGGTCAATGGCCTGACAGCAAAGGCGCTCGCAGAGCTGGAGGATTCCGCCGACGATCTCTGTGCTCGCCCGTACGTGAAGTGCCAGGCTTTGCACCGAATCGTCTTTTCCGAGGTTGAACTCAATCGAGCCGAACTCGCCGTCGTAGATGCCCAACCGGGATCATTCCAGTTCGTGCCTGGAAG
>NZ_CAJMYY010000108.1:0-526 GCF_905220185.1 Paraburkholderia sp. J11-2
CTCGCCACGAAAAGAAATCTCAGCCCAACCGGCCGAAACAATCGTATGTGAAGGCGCCTGCGCAGGACTCCGCCCAGACCGCCTCCATTTTCAAGACACGGTCGTTCCAGTTTCTGGTCGATACGGTAGGCGCAGAGAATATTGCCATCGCACTTGAATCCAGCATGACGCGCGTGGCCGAACTGTTGAAGGGCGAGAGGTTCACACCCGAGACCGCCTTTCATATGGAAACTACGCTCGGGTTGCCGCATGGCTTTTTTGACCAGCCCAATCCTGGGCTCACAGCCGAGACCATCGCCCGGCTGAAGTCGCCACTCGACTTTATTCAAGCCAACGACGGACCAGACGCGACATCCGAAGCACTTGAACCGGCTTCTGCCCTGAGCGTCGACCCGCAACCATCTCTTAAAAACAGTTTGTCCGAGGAAGCACAAATGCCCAGGAAAGCAACTGGCGGTACGCCCAGAGCCGTCAAGAATAATCCGGGCGTAGCGGCCGGAGCCCAGACGCAGCGAAAATCCTCGCG
>NZ_CAJMYY010000109.1:0-520 GCF_905220185.1 Paraburkholderia sp. J11-2
TTTCCAGGCACGAACTGGAATGATCCCGGTTGGGCATCTACGACGGCGAGTTCGGCTCGATTGAGTTCAACCTCGGAAAAGACGATTCGGTGCAAAGCCTGACGTACGGGCGAGCACAGAGATCGTCGGCGGAATCCTCCAGCTCTGCGAGCGCCTTTGCTGTCAGGCCATTGACCTTTTGGACGGTAGCTTGCTCGACCAGTACGAGCACCCTGCCACCGGCCTGGAGAAGTGGCGGAAATACCGCGACCAGGTCATGGGAGAGTCTCGAGGCTAAGGATTGTCTGTTGCCCGGGCTGGAATGTTAGGCGTATTCTTCGGGCAGGCGTTGGGACTGCGATCGCCAAATATATTCTCATTTTGCCGCTGCCTCGGTCGACCTCAATGTCCCCCCGCCGCGACCGCGCTGTTACTGGCATCTTGCGTAGGCCGCGTTACCCAGATCAGAGGCACGATAGCTATGAAAATGACCGCGGAGAGCCAAAAAATGTCATTAAGACCCAACATCGTCGCCTGAGCG
>NZ_CAJMYY010000110.1:0-493 GCF_905220185.1 Paraburkholderia sp. J11-2
CACGCGTTCGCACACGGTGGCGGCGCAGGGCGGCATCGGCGCCTCGCTCGGCAACATGAGCGAAGACAATTGGCACTATCACTTCTACGACACGATCAAGGGTTCCGACTGGCTCGGCGACCAGGACGCGATCGAGTTCATGTGCCGTGAAGCGCCGAACGCCGTGTACGAACTCGAACACATGGGCATGCCGTTCGACCGTAACGCCGACGGCACGATCTACCAGCGCCCGTTCGGCGGCCACACGGCCAACTACGGCGAGAAGCCGGTTCAGCGCGCCTGTGCGGCTGCTGACCGTACCGGCCACGCGCTGCTGCACACGCTGTATCAGCAGAACGTCGCGGCGAAGACCACGTTCTTCGTCGAATGGATGGCGCTCGACCTGATCCGCGACGCCGAAGGCGACGTGCTCGGCGTGACCGCGCTCGAAATGGAAACGGGCGACGTCTATATCCTCGAAGGCAAGACCACGCTGTTCGCCACGGGCGGCGCG
>NZ_CAJMYY010000111.1:0-493 GCF_905220185.1 Paraburkholderia sp. J11-2
TGCGCCGCCCGTGGCGAACAGCGTGGTCTTGCCTTCGAGGATGTAGACGTCGCCCGTTTCCATTTCGAGCGCGGTCACGCCGAGCACGTCGCCTTCGGCGTCGCGAATCAGGTCGAGCGCCATCCATTCGACGAAGAACGTGGTCTTCGCCGCGACGTTTTGCTGATACAGCGTGTGCAGCAGCGCGTGGCCGGTACGGTCAGCAGCAGCACAGGCGCGCTGAACCGGCTTCTCGCCGTAGTTGGCCGTGTGGCCGCCGAACGGGCGCTGGTAAATCGTGCCGTCGGCGTTACGGTCGAACGGCATGCCCATGTGTTCGAGCTCGTACACGGCGTTCGGTGCTTCACGGCACATGAACTCGATCGCGTCCTGGTCGCCGAGCCAGTCGGAGCCCTTGATCGTGTCGTAGAAGTGATAGTGCCAATTGTCTTCGCTCATGTTGCCGAGCGAGGCGCCGATACCGCCTTGAGCGGCGACCGTGTGCGAACGCGTC
>NZ_CAJMYY010000112.1:0-493 GCF_905220185.1 Paraburkholderia sp. J11-2
TCGAGGCGAACGCGGTGTCGGACAACCCGCTGATCTTCCCGGAAACGAACGAAGTGCTGTCGGGCGGCAACTTCCACGCCGAGCCGGTGGCCTTCGCCGCCGACAATCTCGCGCTGGCCGCAGCCGAAATCGGCGCGCTCGCCGAGCGTCGCATCGCACTGCTGATCGACGCCACGCTGTCGGGCCTGCCGCCTTTCCTCGTGAAGGACGGTGGCGTGAACTCGGGCTTCATGATCGCGCACGTCACGGCAGCAGCGCTCGCTTCGGAAAACAAGACGCTCGCGCATCCGGCCTCGGTGGATTCGCTGCCGACGTCGGCGAACCAGGAGGACCACGTTTCGATGGCGACGTTCGCCGCGCGCAAGCTCGCCGATATCGCCGACAACACGGCCAACATCCTCGCGATCGAACTGCTCGCGGCAGCCCAGGGCGTGGACCTGCGCGCACCGCACCACACGAGCCCGGCGCTCGCGCACGTGATGCAGTCGGTGCG
>NZ_CAJMYY010000113.1:0-488 GCF_905220185.1 Paraburkholderia sp. J11-2
CTGAAACTCAGAGAGATCTGGGCGATTCGTATCCGTTTGCAACTCGCGGGAAGCACACGGGACCTGGCAATGTTCAATCTGGCGATCGACAGCAAGCTTCGGGCATGCGATCTCACAAGGCTGCGCGTCTCAGACGTTTGTCACGGCTCGCGTGTGGCGGCGCGAGCAACCGTCATGCAGCAGAAGACGCAGCGGCCGGTGCAGTTTGAAATCACCGAACAGACACGTGCGAGCGTGGAAGCGTGGATCCAGGCGGCAGCTCTCGCGTCGGGTGACTATCTGTTTCCGAGCCGGATCCACGGATCGCCGCATGTGTCGACACGCCAGTACGCCCGGCTGGTACATCGCTGGATCCGGTCGATCGGACTGGACGACGCTGCTTACGGAACGCATACAATGCGACGCACAAAGGCTTCGCTGATCTACCGCCGTACGAAGAACCTGCGGGCGGTGCAGCTGCTGCTCGGTCACTCGAAGCTGGAGAGCAC
>NZ_CAJMYY010000114.1:0-469 GCF_905220185.1 Paraburkholderia sp. J11-2
ATAGGTGTCGCCGCCCACGAGATACGTCGGAGCCGAGATCGAGCCGTCGCTGTTCACCGTCGAGCCGCCACCCAGCGCAGCCGCCGTCGAACTGGACACCGTGTACAGCTGGGAGCCGTTCACTGCGTCAAGGCTCGATGCGCTCACCATGCCGTTGGCCACGTTGTGCAGCGCCACTGCCGAGGTCGCACCCGTGCCGCCCAGCGTCACCGAGTCATGCGCCGACGAGTCGTACATGACCGCATCGGCCATCGTGCCGTTGATGTTCGTGATGTCGCTGTTGAGCGCCGTGAACGCGTCGCCTGCGTTGTTGTACGTGCTCCCGCCGATGTTGTACGTCGGGTTCGTGATCGAACCGTCGCCGTTCACCGTCGAGCCGCCGCCCATCGCGCCGGCCGTCGAGCTTGCGAGGTTGTACAGTTGCGAGCCGTTCACCGCGTCCACGCTCGATGCGTTCACCGCACCGTTA
>NZ_CAJMYY010000115.1:0-455 GCF_905220185.1 Paraburkholderia sp. J11-2
CGTCCCCATTGGCATGACATGGATCGCCATCGGCGCCGCGCCGCGCAATGGGCGTGCGCCGTTCATTCGTCCGGCGTTCTTCCAGCGTTGCGCGTCCGTCGTGGTGGGCGCCTTCTCCGTGTCGCTCATGTGGGCGCTCGCCCACTAAAGCAATCGCGCCATTTGCAGGCTCAGGCCTGCTGTGGCGGAACGAGTTCGGCGATTCTGAGCCATTAGCTGCCAGCCTTGCCAGCGAGGCGCTGCAGCGCTTCGGCTCTGTGCACACCGCACTGCACTGGGAAAGCCTTCGTTGCGTAGGCGGCAAGCCAGAGTGGTCCTCATCACGCCATCCGTGAACGTGACGAGTTCAACGATAGGCACAACCTTCAGTGCCATCCAATTCAACGTCGTGCAACCGTCGACATGGCGCAAGGTCAGGCGTCAGTACGCGTGTTACGTATACCGGCCTTGTGCCT
>NZ_CAJMYY010000116.1:0-438 GCF_905220185.1 Paraburkholderia sp. J11-2
CACCATCGGACTGATGGTCTCGGGCTGCGCGATCGTGCTGCTCATGCCGGGGCCCACCAACACCCTGCTCGCCGCAGCCGGTTTGAGGCAGGGTCTGCGCCGCTCCGTGCATCTGACCGCCGCCGAACTGGCCGGGTACCTGGTGTCGATTACCCTCTGGGGACTTTGCTTCACCCATGCTTCGCAGTCGCTGAGCTGGCTGCCCAAAGTGCTGCGCGTGGCCAGCAGCCTTTATCTCGCTTGGCTCGCCTTGCGTCTTTGGCTCACGGCAAACTCGATCGAAACCTCGGCAAACGGCGTGGTCAGCACGCGCACGCTGTTCAGCGCCACCGTGCTCAACCCCAAGGCCATTTTGTTCGCCGGGTCGATTTTTCCGCCTATGGCATTCGAGAGCGTTTCGATGTGGTTCCAGGCCATGGCGGTCTTCGCGGTCTTGCT
>NZ_CAJMYY010000117.1:0-422 GCF_905220185.1 Paraburkholderia sp. J11-2
CATTGCCGCCGATGTTGTACGTCGGGTTCGAGATCGAGCCGTCGCTGTTCACCGTCGAGCCGCCGCCCAGTGAGCTGGCCGTCGAGCTGGCGAGGGTGTACAGCTGCGAGCCGTTCACCGCATCGAAGCTCGATGCGTTCACCAGACCGTTGGCCACGTTGTGCAGCGCCACTGCCGAGGTCGCGCCCGTGCCGCCCAGCGTGACCGAGTCGTGCGCCGACTTGTCGTACAGCACCGCGTCAGCCAGTTGACCCTGCATGTTCGTGATCTGGCCGTTGATGGTCGTCACGTCGCCCGCGAGGTTCGACACATTCGTGTTCGTCTCATACAGCTGCGAGCCGTTCACCGCGTCGTAGCTCGATGCGCTCAGCACGCCGTTCGCCACGTTGTGCAGCGCCACTGCCGAAGTCGCACCCGAACCG
>NZ_CAJMYY010000118.1:0-404 GCF_905220185.1 Paraburkholderia sp. J11-2
ATGACTCTGCGCAACGAGCGTGACCGCCTCGACCCATTCCAGCGCGGCGCGCTCGCGTGGCGTGAAAAACGGCACCTCTCTCCATGTCACCAGCGTTGCCAGCCGGCGGTCGGTTTCGCCGTTCTTGCGGGCGTCGCTCGTATGCATGTCGACACAGTAAGCGCAGCCGTTGATCTGTGACGCGCGCAGGCGCACAAGCTCGATCAGCGGCTTTTCAATCGTACTCTTTCCAATCCGCTCTTCCAGCGCGAGCAGCGCCTTGATGGCTAGCGGGTTGGCCTGATAGAAGTCCAGACGTGGTTGCATGACAGCTCCTTCGAATGAGCCGAAGGCGGCGCGCGGACGTGGTACGCCTTTCGGATTTTGGAATGTGGCAACGCTGACGCGAGCCTATCGTATCGGCC
>NZ_CAJMYY010000119.1:0-400 GCF_905220185.1 Paraburkholderia sp. J11-2
GCCACGACCCGCGTGGGCACGTTGTCCATCACCACGAGCCGGTCCAGCCGGTTCGCATGGTCCTTGGCGAAGCGCGTTGCCACGCGGGATCCGCGATCGTGACTCACGAGCGCCGCGCGATCGATACCCAGATGATCCAGCAGCGCGCGCACGTCGTTCGCCATCGTGCGCTTGTCGTAGCCGCTCGCCGGCTTGTCGGTTTCGCCATAGCCGCGGAGATCCGGCGCAATCACGCGATACTTCCGGGCGAGCGCCGGAATCTGATGGCGCCACGCGTAGTGCGTTTCCGGAAAGCCGTGCAACAGCACCACGGGCGGCCCATCTCCTGCCTCCACGTAGTGCTGCCGGATGCCGTTCGCCCTGACCGTGTGATGAACGAGGTCGATTGTTTGCATGATTC
>NZ_CAJMYY010000120.1:0-398 GCF_905220185.1 Paraburkholderia sp. J11-2
TCAATCACGACCCCAGCGCCCAGCGTGGCGAGTACGGTGTCGTCGACCTCAAGCTGTCCTCGTCCGGCGGCGAAAACGTTGAATTCGTTGCCACCGAACCGCATCCGCGAGCCGAGCAGCTGTTCGCCGGTGCATGGTCGGCCTGCTACATCTCGGCACTCGGCATTGCGGCTTCGCTGAAGAAAGTCGCGCTGCCGCCGGACGCTTCCGTGGACATCCAGGTCGACATCGGCCAGACTGGCGCAGCCTGGTTCCTCGGAGCCCATTTCACGGTGCGGGTTCCCGGGCTCGCACAGGACGTTGCCGAAGCGATCGCACGCAGCGCCCATCAGATCTGCCCGTACTCGAAGGCCGTACACGGCAACATCGACGTGAACCAGAACGTCGTCACGGCGTAA
>NZ_CAJMYY010000121.1:0-395 GCF_905220185.1 Paraburkholderia sp. J11-2
TCCGGCACGACCGTGAACAGGTCGCCCACGAGGCCGTAGTCGGCCACGCTGAAGATCGGCGCTTCTTCGTCCTTGTTGATCGCGACGATGACCTTCGAGTCCTTCATGCCGGCCAGATGCTGGATCGCGCCCGAGATGCCGACCGCCACGTACAGTTGCGGCGCGACGATCTTGCCCGTCTGACCGACCTGGTAGTCGTTCGGCACGTAGCCCGCGTCAACTGCAGCACGCGAGGCGCCGAGCGCTGCGTTGAGCTTGTCGGCGAGCGGCTCCAGCACCTTCGTGTAGTTCTCGCCGCTGCCCAGACCCCGGCCACCCGAGACGATGATCTTCGCGCTCGTGAGTTCCGGACGGTCGAGCTTCGTGACTTCACGGCCGACGAACTGCGTGAGGCC
>NZ_CAJMYY010000122.1:0-394 GCF_905220185.1 Paraburkholderia sp. J11-2
TACGCACGACGAAGTAAATCTCCTCGTCATAGAGCGGCATGATGAGCCGCAGCGGCCGTATCAGTGTGCCGGCCTCTTCGTTGCCGGAGTTGGCCATATCGACGTAGGCCTGATAGACGTCGGACTGCACGAGTGCGAGCTTCACACCGGGCTCGAAACGCATGCGCTGCACGTTTTCCGCCGAGCCTTTCGATGGAATCACCTCGAGGTCGATGCCGGCCGGAGGCGCCACCCATTTCGACAGATCCTGGCCGATCTGAATGTACGTGCCGCGCTCGGGGCCGGTCACGATCTTGTAGTTCGCGTCTGCGGCGACGGCGAGCGCCGAGAAAAGCAGGGCGATCAGCGTCGCCACTCCCGCTAGAGTCGTTTTCAACATGGTCTCTCTCCCGCC
>NZ_CAJMYY010000123.1:0-392 GCF_905220185.1 Paraburkholderia sp. J11-2
GCCACCAGCGTCTGGCCTTCGATGCCCTCGCGCTCCGCGTACTGCTTCGCGCCCGCCACGGCCAGCGCGCCCGCGGGTTCGAGCACGCTGCGCGTGTCCTGGAAGACGTCCTTGATCGCGGCGCACAGGGCGTCGGTATCGACGGTCAGCACTTCATCGAGATAGGCCTGGCACAGGCGGAAGGTTTCCTCGCCCACGAGCTTGACTGCCGTGCCATCCGAAAACAGGCCGACTTCAGTCAGCTCGACGCGCTTGCCTGCCTTGATCGACTGCGCCATCGCGCAGGAATCGTCGGTCTGCACGCCGATCACCTTGATGTCGGGGCGCACGGCCTTCACGTAGGCCGCCACGCCTGCCGCCAACCCGCCGCCGCCGATCGGCACGAAGATCGC
>NZ_CAJMYY010000124.1:0-392 GCF_905220185.1 Paraburkholderia sp. J11-2
TTCGATCGTTCATCGACGGATTCTCAATCCGATACTGGAGTCACCACATGAAACCCACCTTGTTTTCCTGCCTGCTCGCGGCCGTGCTGGCCGCCCCCGCTGCAGCCTTTTCACAGTCAATCATCACGCGTGCACAGGTCCGCGACCAGCTCGTGACCTTCGAGTCCGCCGCCGCTCCCGGAGCGCCGGGCGATGCGCACTATCCGGACGACGTTCTTGCCGCCGCCAACGGCGGTGCGAAGCCCGCAACGGCGTCGCGTGCCTTCGGCGACCAGGGGGGCGTTGCCGCCGGTTCGAGCGAAGCGGGCCGGCGCGCGCAACGCGCGGTTTCGGGCGACGTAAGCGACGTTCCCGGACTCAAGCCCATCTACTTCGGCCAGTGAGGGAGAGGT
>NZ_CAJMYY010000125.1:0-392 GCF_905220185.1 Paraburkholderia sp. J11-2
CTCGATCGTTCATCGACGGATTCTCAATCCGATACTGGAGTCACCCCATGAAACCCACCTTGTTTTCCTGCCTGCTCGCGGCCGCGCTGGCCGCCCCCGCTGCAGCCTTTTCACAGTCAATCATCACGCGTGCACAGGTCCGCGACCAGCTCGTGACCTTCGAGTCCGCCGCCGCTCCCGGAACGGCGGGCGATGCGCATTATCCGGACGCTGTCCTCGCCGCCGCCAACGGCGGTGCGAAGCCCGCAACGGCGTCGCGTGCCTTCGGCGACCAGGGGGGCGTTGCCGCCGGTTCGAGCGAAGCGGGCCGGCGCGCGCAGCGCACGGTTTCGGGTGACGTGAACGACGTTCCCGGACTCAAGCCCATCTACTTTGGCCAGTGAGGGAGAGAC
>NZ_CAJMYY010000126.1:0-389 GCF_905220185.1 Paraburkholderia sp. J11-2
TCGGCGTGGCGCGTGCTGCCGAACCGCTGGGACTTCGTGGCGTTCCCGCTGATGATCGGCCTGATCGCGATGGCGGCCGTGGGCTTTCACGAGACGATGGCGCCCATCGCCACGCTCAAGACCCAGGTCATCTCGCTCGATCCGGCCAACCTGCCCGAGTACGCCATGCGCACCACGCTGCGCATGCTCGCGGCCATGGTCGCCTCGCTGACCTTCACGCTCGTGTACGGCACGCTCGCGGCGAAGAGCCGCCGCGCGGGCCTGCTGCTCGTGCCGATTCTCGACATCCTGCAGTCGGTGCCGGTGCTCGGATACATCTCGTTCACGGTCACGTTTTTCCTCGCGCTCTTTCCCTCGCGCGTGCTCGGCGCCGAACTCGCGGCGATCTT
>NZ_CAJMYY010000127.1:0-385 GCF_905220185.1 Paraburkholderia sp. J11-2
GAACGGTGCGGTGAACGCATCGAGCGTGGACGCGGTGAATGGCTCGCAGCTGTACGCGACGAACCAGAGCATCACGAACCTCGCGGGTGATGTCACGAACATGAACGGCCAACTGGCCGACGCCGTGATGTACGACTCGTCGGCACATGACTCGGTAACGCTGGGCGGCACGTCGGCAACGTCGGCAGTGGCGCTGCACAACGTGGCGAACGGCATGGTGAACGCATCGAGCCTGGACGCGGTGAACGGCTCCCAGCTGTACACGGTGTCCAGTTCGACGGCGGCTGCGCTGGGCGGTGGCTCGACGGTGAACAGCGACGGTTCGATCTCGGCTCCGACGTACCTCATTGGCGGCAGCACGTTCAACAACGTGGGCGGCGCGCTG
>NZ_CAJMYY010000128.1:0-384 GCF_905220185.1 Paraburkholderia sp. J11-2
GTGCCGGACGCTGCATGGGAATGCGTCACACCGCATTTCAGCGACGCCGAAGTGGTGGATCTCACCCTGCTGATCTGCGCAATCAACAGCTGGAACCGTTTCGCCATCGCATTCCGCAAAACGCCAGCCTGAGGAGCCGAGATGAAAGCCGTTCGGTTTGCAGTCCTTTGTTGTTCACTCGCAACCGCTACGCTGTCCCTCGCTGGCGTTCAGACCGCCATGGCGGAAGGTGCTGGCGAGGAAGCCATCAAGCCGGTGATGCAGCAACCGATTCCGGAGCTACCCGGCAAGAACGTCGATATCGCCACCGTGACATTCGCACCTGGTCAGGCTTCCGAGCCACACATGCATCCGGGTTCCATTTTCGCGTACGTGACTGTTGGC
>NZ_CAJMYY010000129.1:0-384 GCF_905220185.1 Paraburkholderia sp. J11-2
ATACCGGACGCTGCATGGGAAAGCGTCACACCGCATTTCAGCGACGCCGAAGTGGTGGATCTTACCCTGCTGATCTGCGCAATCAACAGCTGGAACCGTTTCGCCATCGCATTCCGCAAAACGCCAGCCTGAGGAGCCGAGATGAAAGCCTTTCGGTTTGCAGTCCTTTATTGTTCACTCGCAACCGCTACGCTGTCCCTCGCTGGCATTCAGACCGCCATGGCAGAAGGTGCTGGCGAGGAAGCCATCAAGCCGGTGATGCAGCAACCGATTCCGGAGCTACCCGGCAAAAACGTCGATATCGCCACCGTGACATTCGCACCTGGTCAGGCTTCTGAGCCACACATGCATCCGGGTTCCATTTTCGCGTACGTGACTGTTGGT
>NZ_CAJMYY010000130.1:0-382 GCF_905220185.1 Paraburkholderia sp. J11-2
GCTGGGTTCGGCGGACATCAAGGCGCTGAGCACGAACCAGGTGGTGAACGGTCTGGGCTCGGCAGGCATCGCAGCACTGACTTCCAGCCAGGTTGCCCAGCTCGGCACGGCCGACCTCCACTCGCTGACCACGACTGAAGTGCAGGCGCTGGGTTCGGCAGGCATTGGCCAGCTGACGTCTTCGCAAGTGCAGTCGCTGACCTCGACGGCGCTCAACGCGCTGACGACGTCGCAGCTGGCGACGCTGTCGGTGAACCTGCTGACGAGCGCACAGGTTTCGGGTTTGAGCACGGGCCAGCTCGCGGCACTGAGCTCGACGCAGGTGCGCCAGCTGAACTCGGCTGACCTGCACGCGCTGAGCACGAGCCAGCTCGTGAGCGGT
>NZ_CAJMYY010000131.1:0-364 GCF_905220185.1 Paraburkholderia sp. J11-2
TCAGTCCTTGATTGATACGATGTTTCGCTGGATCTAATATCGCACACGCTGCCATCGCATACGATATATATGTGGCGAGCGAAAGACTTTTTGCCGCGGGATGCTAGGCGGTTGCCCCCTTCCCGGCCGAAGCCGATCACACCACTGGACGCCTGTTGCGAGACATTAGGTTCTTGCATAATCTCGTCACGCTGTCTCAGTGATTCAGCCGATACGGGCTTATAGGTCGAAAGCAGCCCATGGCTCCCACCAAACGCAAGAGCGGTTGCAAGAGCCGAGAAAGCAACGAGCGTTGCAGTGATGAGCTTGGTCTTCATAATCGGATCTCGGTTCCCGAGCCGGTGACAGATGCGCGCATTGCTGG
>NZ_CAJMYY010000132.1:0-361 GCF_905220185.1 Paraburkholderia sp. J11-2
CCCGCTCGCGATCTGGCCGTTTCGCATGGCAGGCAAGGCCCACAACGTCAAGGTTTCAGGCGATCGCCAGGCGAGCGACGGTGGCGTGCTCCGCGAGTGGGCGTTAGAGGGCGTAGGGGTCATCATCAAGAACCGTTGGGATATTCGGACGGAACTCGCGTCCAGGACGCTGGAGACGGCGCTGGAGGAATACGTCGCGGAGCACGTCGATTTGTATGCCGTTTATCCGGCCGAGTTACCGGCGCGGCGCGTGACAGCGCTCATCCAGTTCCTCGCGGACGAACTTGCCACAGGATAAGGTCGTCGTGACTTTGCGCACGCAACGACTCATCCACCAATGCAGGCTAGTGTGAAATCGGCG
>NZ_CAJMYY010000133.1:0-361 GCF_905220185.1 Paraburkholderia sp. J11-2
GCCGCTCGCGATCTGGCCGTTTCGCATGGCAGGCAAGCCGCACAACGTCAAGGTTTCAGGCGATCGCCAGGCGAGCGACGGTGGCGTACTCCGCGAGTGGGCGTTAGAGGGCGTAGGGGTCATCATCAAGAACCGTTGGGATATTCGGACGGAACTCGCGTCCAGGACGCTGGAGACGGCGCTGGAGGAGTACGTCGCGGAGCACGTCGATTTGTATGCCGTTTATCCGGCCGAGTTACCGGCGCGGCGCGTGACAGCGCTCATCCAGTTCCTCGCGGACGAACTTGCCGCAGGATAAGGTCGTCGTGACTTTGCGCACGCAACGACTCGTCCACCAATGCGGGCTAGTGTGAAATCGGCT
>NZ_CAJMYY010000134.1:0-349 GCF_905220185.1 Paraburkholderia sp. J11-2
CGTCTGCTGCTTTGTCCGGTTGCTCCGCCGCGCGCTGGAAGCGACGGCTGCGTCGGCGTGGGCCTCGCAGATCTCCATTGCCCGTGCCAATGCGGGAGACAGCGTTGCACGCAGATGCGCGAGCAAGGTGCGCACCTTGGCGTCGAGGTAGCGCCGCGAAGGATAGACGGCATAGACCGTGAACGGACGCAGATGGATCTGCGGGAGAACGCGCCTGAGCTTGCCACTCGCGAGATCGTCAGCCACCGAATAGGTGGCAAGCGTGCCAATGCCCGCTCCGGCCAGAATCGCCGCCCGCAACGCCTCGGGCGAGTTTGCCCGGAACGGCGTGCGCGTAATCGTCCAGACA
>NZ_CAJMYY010000135.1:0-337 GCF_905220185.1 Paraburkholderia sp. J11-2
CGTCTGGACCATTACGCGCACGCCGTTCCGGGCAAACTCGCCCGAGGCATTGCGGGCGGCGATTCTGGCCGGAGCGGGCATTGGCACGCTTGCCACCTATTCGGTGGCTGACGATCTCGCGAGTGGCAAGCTCAGGCGCGTTCTGCCGCAGATCCATCTGCGGCCGTTCACGGTTTATGCCGTCTATCCTTCGCGGCGCTACCTCGATGCCAAGGTGCGCACCTTGCTCGCGCATCTGCGTACAACGCTGTCTCCCGCATTGGCACGGGCAATGGAGATCTGCGAGGCCCACGCCGACGCAGCCGTCGCTTCCAGCGCGCGGCGGAGCAACCGGACA
>NZ_CAJMYY010000136.1:0-329 GCF_905220185.1 Paraburkholderia sp. J11-2
GCGTACAGCTGCGTGGCGCAGGTGCTTGCGAGCTATCAGCAGGCATTTCCCGATGTTTCCGTCGAACTCAAGGTCGAGCAGAGCATGCCGAGCCTTGTCGAGGACGGCTACGACCTTTCGATCGTCTCGGCCACCCAGTTGCCGGACTCTGCCTATATCTCACAAGCGTTGGGCGCGGCGTACGCAGTGCCGGTTGCCTCCGAGTCATATCTCAAGCAGCGTGGCTATCCGCGAAAGCTGACCGATCTGGCCAATCATGCACTGCTGCAACTCGAAAGCCCCGTCGCGCCGCCCGACGAATGGCATCTGCAACAGGGAGCCGACACCCA
>NZ_CAJMYY010000137.1:0-325 GCF_905220185.1 Paraburkholderia sp. J11-2
AGCTCGAGGCAGTCACCGCACCCGCTGCCACGTTCGTCAGGGCCACCGCCGTGCTCGAACCCACACCACCCAGCGTCACCGTGTTATGCGCCGACGTGTCGTACATCACCGCATCGGCCAGCTTGCCCTTAATGTTCGTGATGTCGCCAGCGATGTTCGTGACGTTGCCCGACAGGTTCGTCAGGTTCTGGTTCGTCGCGTTCAGCTGCGAACCGTTCACCGCGTCGAGGCTCGACGCGTTCAGCGCGCCGTTCGCCACGTTCGTCAGCGCCACCGCCGTGCTCGAATCCACACCACCCAGCGTCACCGTGTTATGCGCCGACGT
>NZ_CAJMYY010000138.1:0-317 GCF_905220185.1 Paraburkholderia sp. J11-2
GTCGGTTTCGGGCGACCGCGTCGGGCAGTGACCGGCCAATGCGCGTCGTTCGACGCTCTGCCAGTCTGGTTCCGCCAGCATCCCTGAGCGGTCACTCACGGATCGGCGTCGACATTGGTGGTGTGTCGGCCAAATCAAAGCAGACGCCCTCCGCGATTTCCGCGGCGGATCACCGCGAGCGGATCTGACAAATTCACTCACTCGGTACTGTGAAAACGTCGCTGACGCGACAGGCGTCGCTTATCGTGGCTATGCGACCGACCATCTGCGGATAGCGAAGGGATGGAGCGGGCAAGTGCAGCACAGCGAGTTCGCCT
>NZ_CAJMYY010000139.1:0-316 GCF_905220185.1 Paraburkholderia sp. J11-2
GCCGTTCACGAGTTGCGAGCTGTTCAGCGCCTTGAGGTCAGCCGAGTTCAGCTGGCGCACCTGCGTCGAGCTCAGCGCCGCGAGTTGACCGGTGCTCAAACCCGAAACCTGTGCGCTCGTCAGCAGGTTCACCGACAGCGTCGCCAGCTGCGACGTCGTCAGCGCGTTGAGCGCCGTCGAGGTCAGCGACTGCACTTGCGACGAGCTCAGCTGGCCGATGCCTGCCGAACCCAGTGCCTGCACTTCAGTCGTGCTCAGCGCGTTCAGGTCGGCGGTGCCGAGCTGGGCAACCTGGCTGGAGGTCAGTGCCGCGATG
>NZ_CAJMYY010000140.1:0-289 GCF_905220185.1 Paraburkholderia sp. J11-2
TGTTTCCGCGGATTCTGGCCGCTGCGTGCCAACGATGTGGGCTGCGCTTGACTGGGCGTGCCAGGCGCCTGTCTAAAGGCGAGCGCATCGCGCGACTTGATCGCGTGCCCTGGCACGCCGAGGCAACTTCAACCGTCGACGACGGCGCCTGGAGACCAGTGCCTTCGCGGAAAGCCCCATACGATTGGCCGGCCTGCGCGCTATCCGAAACGGCAGGTAAATCCGTAAGCGATTTCGGGTTAGCAGGGTTCTCAATCTCGTGCAGCAAATCCCCGGAGGTGGCTAGTGG
>NZ_CAJMYY010000141.1:0-286 GCF_905220185.1 Paraburkholderia sp. J11-2
TTTGTCCCTGCACAATAGACCCGAGAAAATCCGCAATAGACCCGAAAAATATCCCTACATGCTGAGCCAATAGATCAAAAAAACAGAAAGGTAAATTAAATATTTCCTCCGCCGAGTGACCGATTTTTGAGCAAATTCGACACTCAAATGTCAATGTGGCGATGCGGCCGAACGCTGTTGGCCGGTTTCACCCACTAAGCTGTGGCACGACAAAACTGCCGTTCGCGCCCGGGATTGTTTTGAACGACAGCTAACGGCGAAGCCGGCGAGCGCGCGATCGGCCATC
>NZ_CAJMYY010000142.1:0-284 GCF_905220185.1 Paraburkholderia sp. J11-2
ACATTAGCCACCTCCGGCGATTTGCTGCACGAGATTGAGAGCCCTGTGAATCCGACATCCCTTACGCATTTACCGGCAGCTTCAGATAGCGCTCAGGCTGGCCAATCGTATGGGCCTTTCCGCGAAGGCACTGGTCTTCAGGCGCCGTCGTCGACGGTTGCAGTTGACTGGGCGTGCCAGGGCATGCGATCACGCGATGCGCTTGCGTTTCGACAGGCGCCTGGCACGCCCAGGCAAGCGCAGCGCGCATCGTTGGCACGCAGCGGCCAGAATCCGCGGAAACC
>NZ_CAJMYY010000143.1:0-273 GCF_905220185.1 Paraburkholderia sp. J11-2
AGATCAAAACGCGCCATCAAAACATCCGATATTCTTCCAGGGGCAAGCCGTCACGCTCGATACGTGCATTCATTTCCGCAATGAAGTCCGCGTTCCGTTCCGCCCAGGCACGAGCCTCGGCCGCCTGAACCTCTTCGCGCAAGCCGCGTTCGCTTGCCCGCGAAACGTTGACGTTCAGTTCCCTGGCACGCTCGAGCAGATCCGTCGGAAGCGAAACGTTGGTGGGTTTGCGCGTAACCTTTGATGGGGCGTGTGCTTTAGCGGCCCGCTTGA
>NZ_CAJMYY010000144.1:0-271 GCF_905220185.1 Paraburkholderia sp. J11-2
AATCACCTCGGGCGCGAACATGAACTTCGACCGCATGCGCTTCGTGGCCGAGCGCGCCGAGGTGGGCGAAGCGCGCGAAGCGGTGTTCGCGGTGACGATCCCCGAGGAGCGCGGCAGCTTCAAGCGCTTCTGCGAGCTGGTCGGCACGCGCAGCGTGACCGAGTTCAACTACCGCATCGACGACGCCGAGCGCGCACACATCTTCGTGGGCGTGCAGATCCGCAACCGTGGCGAGTCGCAGCAGATCGCGAAGGCCTTCGTCGATCACGGC
>NZ_CAJMYY010000145.1:0-271 GCF_905220185.1 Paraburkholderia sp. J11-2
GATCACCTCGGGCGCGAACATGAACTTCGACCGCATGCGCTTCGTGGCCGAGCGCGCGGAGGTAGGTGAAGCGCGCGAAGCGGTGTTCGCGGTGACGATCCCCGAGGAGCGCGGCAGCTTCAAGCGTTTCTGCGAGCTGGTCGGCACGCGCAGCGTGACCGAGTTCAACTACCGCATCGACGACGCCGAGCGCGCGCACATCTTCGTGGGCGTGCAGATCCGCAACCGCGGCGAGTCGCAGCAGATCGCGAAGGCCTTCGTCGATCACGGT
>NZ_CAJMYY010000146.1:0-271 GCF_905220185.1 Paraburkholderia sp. J11-2
ACCGTTCACCGCGTCGAGGCTCGACGCGCTCAGCGTGCCGTTCGCCACGTTGTGCAGCGCCACTGCCGAAGTGGCCGACGTGCCGCCCAGCGTGACCGAGTCGTGCGCCGACGAGTCGTACAGCACCGCGTCAGCCAGTTGACCGTTGATGTTCGTGATGTCGCCCGACAGGTCCGAAATGCTCTGGTTCGTCGCGTACAGCTGCGAGCCGTTCACCGCGTCGAGGCTCGACGCGCTCAGCGTGCCGTTCGCCACGTTGTGCAGTGCCACC
>NZ_CAJMYY010000147.1:0-269 GCF_905220185.1 Paraburkholderia sp. J11-2
ATTCTCTTCCTGCAGGGCACGCGCGACAAGCTGGCCGAGCTTCCCCTGCTGAGGTCGGTCGTCGAGACGCTGGGGCCACGCGCCACGCTGCATGTGGTGGACGACGCAGATCATTCGTTCCACGTGCGCGCGTCCTCCGGCCGGACCGACGCGGAGGTCGTGCTCGAACTGGCACGGACGATGTCGGCGTGGTTCTTCGCCGAAGGAGAGTTCGTGCCCGTTACCTGAGCAAGCGCAGGAATGCTTGTAGCAGAGTCGGGACGGCGAGC
>NZ_CAJMYY010000148.1:0-256 GCF_905220185.1 Paraburkholderia sp. J11-2
GGCGACGCCGTCCACTTCTACAGTCTTTCGTTGCATGATCAGAACCCCTTGATGGCGCGATTGCAGCGCCGGTATGTCTCAACGGATAAAGCGCCTGACGTAGTCCGTACCAAGTCCGATCGCTTCGTAGTGCCTGCGGGCCGCTTCGATCTTGGTGAAGACATCCTCGTAGCCTGTTGCGTTGCCTTGAGGATCGACGTAGGTGTAGCCACCCGTCACGTGAAACCAGGTGATCATCTCGTCGACGCCTTCGGGT
>NZ_CAJMYY010000149.1:0-256 GCF_905220185.1 Paraburkholderia sp. J11-2
AGCGACACCGTCCACTTCTACAGTCTTTCGTTGCATGATCAGAACCTCTTGATGGCGCGATTGCAGCGCCGGTATGTCTCAACGGATAAAGCGCTTGACGTAGTCCGTACCAAGTCCGATCGCATCGTAGTGCTTGCGGGCCGCTTCGATCTTGGTGAAGACATCCTCGTAGCCTGTTGCGTTGCCTTGAGGATCGACGTAGGTGTAGCCACCTGTCACGTGAAACCACGTGATCATCTCTTCGACGCCTTCGGGC
>NZ_CAJMYY010000150.1:0-252 GCF_905220185.1 Paraburkholderia sp. J11-2
CGGTCGTCGCGCCAGCACCGGGGCGTACGCGTCGAAGACTGTCGGGAAGAGAGGGTTCCGTCCCTGCCGTCGGGCCATCCCCATCGCGGCTTTCTGAGCGGGTAGGGTTTGATCCCGCTCGCTTGTTGACTCCAGACTGCGTCGCGGTACTGGCCACCCGGTACGAGCGTGCATTGCCACCCGTTCTCCAGTGGTACCTCGAGGGTGTTCCATCGTGGGAAAGGCATGGGCATGGCATGTCCGTCGTCCGTG
>NZ_CAJMYY010000151.1:0-250 GCF_905220185.1 Paraburkholderia sp. J11-2
AGCGTGGCGATGGCCCAAGCCCTGAAGCGGCACCCAATCATTGCATTTATGCAATGATTGGTTTCAAACAATTCTATTTCGCAAATATCTCCCGATCCGTATTCTCCTTTCCATCGGCTGCACGACATCGCGTCGCAAGCCACTCAACCACACGGAAAGGAGAATCACGATGAACACGCACGCCACCCCGAACACGCCCGATACCGCAACCGTCGCCTTCCTCGATGCGCTCAACAGCGGCACCGGTCCG
>NZ_CAJMYY010000152.1:0-250 GCF_905220185.1 Paraburkholderia sp. J11-2
TGGACCGGTGCCGCTGTTGAGCGCATCGAGGAAGGCGACGGTTGCGGTATCGGGCGTGTTCGGGTGAGCTTGCGTGTTCATCGTGATTCTCCTTTCCGGGTGGTTGAGTGGCTTGCGACGTGATGTCGTGCAGCCGATGGAAAGGAGAATACGGATCGGGAGCTATTTGCGAAATAGAAGTGTTCGTAACCTATCTTTGCATAAATGCAATGATAGATCGCCTGTTCATGATTTAGGCCATCGCCACGTG
>NZ_CAJMYY010000153.1:0-250 GCF_905220185.1 Paraburkholderia sp. J11-2
TGACGCGGTGAACGGCTCGCAGCTGTACGCGACGAACCAGAGCATTTCGGACCTGTCGGGCGACATCACGAACATCAACGGTCAGCTGGCTGACGCGGTGCTGTACGACTCGTCGGCGCACGACTCGGTCACGCTGGGCGGCACGTCGGCCACTTCGGCGGTGGCGCTGCACAACGTGGCGAACGGCACGCTGAGCGCGTCGAGCCTCGACGCGGTGAACGGCTCGCAGCTGTACGCGACGAACACGAAC
>NZ_CAJMYY010000154.1:0-245 GCF_905220185.1 Paraburkholderia sp. J11-2
CCTTCCAACGCCTTCGCCTCTCACTGAACCCATTGCGAGATCCCGATCATGAAGACCAAACTCATCGCCGCAGTACTCGTCGCACTTTCGAGCGCTGCAGCCGCGCCCGCGTTTGCCAGTGGCTATGGCCCTGCCCCTGCATATCGTCCCGCGATTGGCGCACCCGCGTCACAACGTGGCCAGAGCGTGCAAACGCTCGCCGCCGAGCGCAGCGACGCGAGCGCCTCGCAAGAGGCATACGGCGG
>NZ_CAJMYY010000155.1:0-239 GCF_905220185.1 Paraburkholderia sp. J11-2
GGGGATGAAGGGCCTGAAACCGGTCGAGCAGCGCTCGCAACTGAGCGCGCCCGAAATCGTTCGTTGCCGTCACCCGTATCGGTCCGCTCAACGGGCCATCCTCTCTCGACCCCGTAACTGCTGCGTCCCATTCAGCAACGATACGACGAGCGCTTTCCAGCAACAACAAGCCTTCGTGTGTGAAAACGAGGCGTCGTGTCGAGCGCGTGATCAGCGTCGTGCCGAGTTCGCCTTCGAGT
>NZ_CAJMYY010000156.1:0-239 GCF_905220185.1 Paraburkholderia sp. J11-2
TGGGATGAAGGGCCTGAAACCGGTCGAGCAGCGCTCGCAACTGAGCGCGCCCGAAATCGTTCGTTGCCGTCACCCGTATCGGCCCGCTCAACGGGCCGTCCTCTCTCGACCCCGTAACTGCTGCGTCCCATTCGGCAACGATACGACGAGCGCTTTCCAGCAACAGCAAGCCTTCGTGTGTGAAAACAAGGCGTCGTGTCGAGCGCGTAATCAGCGAAGTGCCCAGTTCCTCTTCAAGC
>NZ_CAJMYY010000157.1:0-232 GCF_905220185.1 Paraburkholderia sp. J11-2
GTGTTCATATCAGCCTGCTGCTCAGCGACAGCACCGTCGATCTGATTGATGAGCATATCGATCTGGCTCTGCGCAATGGCCCGCTCGTGGATTCCGGCTTGCACGCGCGGCTCCTCGTGCGCGGCGAGCGGCTCGTGTGCGCCTCGCCGCACTACTGGCGTACGCATGGCAAGGCCAAAGTGCCCGACGACCTGACGGGCCACAACTGCCTGATTCTTGCGCGGCCAGGCGC
>NZ_CAJMYY010000158.1:0-220 GCF_905220185.1 Paraburkholderia sp. J11-2
CGGCCACAACCGGTCGTTCGACATGAGGGCGTGAATTGCCGACAATTTCCCCTGTCTGCCCCTATTGACCGATAGCCTCACTGGAGCATCCAACATGAGCTGGGACGTCTCACTGTACAAATTCACTTGAAGTTATCGCCGTATCGAGGAGATTCCCAGCGACGATCAGCCACATCCACTAGGGTCTCGTTCGGAAGTCCAGACCGCGGTGACAGATGTT
>NZ_CAJMYY010000159.1:0-205 GCF_905220185.1 Paraburkholderia sp. J11-2
GCCGTTCACCGCGTCGAGGCTCGATGCGCTCAGCGTGCCGTTCGCCACGTTGTGCAGCGCCACCGCCGAGGTCGCGCCCGTGCCGCCCAACGTCACCGAGCTATGTGCCGACGAGTCGTACAGCACCGCGTCAGCCAGCTGACCCTGCATGTTCGTGATCTGGCCGTTGATCGTCGTCACGTCACCAGCAAGGTTCGTCACGTTA
>NZ_CAJMYY010000160.1:0-200 GCF_905220185.1 Paraburkholderia sp. J11-2
GTGTCGAACCTCGCTGGCAACGTGACCACGCTCCAGGGCGACGTCACGACCATCCAGGGTAACGTCTCGACGCTCTCGGGCGACGTGACGACCATCAATGGCCAGATCACGAACATGCAGGGCCAACTGGCCGATGCAGTGATGTACGACTCGTCGGCGCATAGCTCGGTGACGTTGGGCGGCACGGGTGCGACCTCGGC
>NZ_CAJMYY010000161.1:0-198 GCF_905220185.1 Paraburkholderia sp. J11-2
CGCCGAGGTGCCGCATTACGATCTGGACCGTTACTTCGCGCCGGACATCGCCGCAATGACGAAGCTCGTGCAGAACGGCGCAATCGCCAAGCACAGCCCGCTCGCATTCGAGTCCGAGCAATAAGCCGCAGTCAGCATTCGAGCCTGAATAAAACAGCATTCCTGAATAACATCCGAGACGACGACGTTATGAACCAT
>NZ_CAJMYY010000162.1:0-195 GCF_905220185.1 Paraburkholderia sp. J11-2
TGTGCTCGCCGCTGGTTCCGAGGCGGGCAATCGCGTCCGCACGACGCTCAACCTAGATTTCTTTACGCATCATAAATAACTCGCACGCGATGTACTCGTACGCGATATTACGTAGCTCAGACCACGTTACTATCAAGGAATAGATCATGACCACGATCGACAAGGTTCTCTTCTCGGGCAACACCCACACCACCA
>NZ_CAJMYY010000163.1:0-186 GCF_905220185.1 Paraburkholderia sp. J11-2
CGTCAAAAAACCGCTTGCAAGATGTCATCTGCATGACTAGAATTCCGGTCTTTCGCGCTTTCGATGAAGGCGCGGGGAGACGGGAAGCCCAGGCGAAAGCCTTGTGGCGACTGGGTCTGCGGGTGATGGGAAGTTGAGCGGCAGGTTGAGCGATGTAAAAAAACCTGTTGACAGATCGCCGGGCAG
>NZ_CAJMYY010000164.1:0-182 GCF_905220185.1 Paraburkholderia sp. J11-2
CTTGGCACGGCAGGCATCGCTTCGCTGACGAGCACGCAGGTGCAGTCGCTGACCACGACGGCGCTGAACGCGCTGAGCACGGCGCAGCTGGCAACGCTGGCAATCGCCTCGCTGACGACGGGTCAGGTGGCGGGTCTGAGCACGGGCCAGCTGTCGAGCCTGATCTCGAGCCAGGTGCAGCA
>NZ_CAJMYY010000165.1:0-181 GCF_905220185.1 Paraburkholderia sp. J11-2
GAGCCGTGCTTTCAGGGGAATCGCCATGACGACGACTGAGTCACTTCTGACGTTGGCCGAGTATCTCGAGCTGTCCCTGAACTCCGGCGGAAGTGTGATCATGATGCAGAAATGCAATGACGTCTGTGCCATGTACGTTGGCGATGCCAGGAGAGATCAGGATCGCCTGAGATATCACGGG
>NZ_CAJMYY010000166.1:0-176 GCF_905220185.1 Paraburkholderia sp. J11-2
TTCCCGACGGTCGATCTCACCGGCGACGAGCTTTCGAAGCAGCACATCCGCTACATGGTGGGCGGGCGCTCGCCGCTCGCGCACGACGAGCGCCTGTTCCGCTTCGAGTTTCCGGAGCGCCCGGGCGCGCTCATGCGCTTCCTGTCGTCGATGGCGCCGAACTGGAACATCAGCCT
>NZ_CAJMYY010000167.1:0-174 GCF_905220185.1 Paraburkholderia sp. J11-2
TGAGCGCAAGCGCTGGGAGCGCGATGAGCTTGAACGTCAGCGCGACGAGGACCGGGGCGACTTCTACCGCTATTTCAGGCCGAAGGATGACCTGCGCACGATAACCGGTCAGCGCGGCCTGCAGACAATTCAGGAGTATCTATCCGATATTCTGGACTTCGCCCACTGGAACCT
>NZ_CAJMYY010000168.1:0-173 GCF_905220185.1 Paraburkholderia sp. J11-2
GCGGTGCTGTACGACTCGTCGGCGCATAGCTCGGTGACGCTGGGCGGCACGGGCGCGACCTCGGCGGTGGCACTGCACAACGTGGCGAACGGCACGCTGAGCGCGTCGAGCCTCGACGCGGTGAACGGCTCGCAGCTGTACGCGACGAACACGAATGTGTCGAATCTCGCGGG
>NZ_CAJMYY010000169.1:0-166 GCF_905220185.1 Paraburkholderia sp. J11-2
TCTTGATCGGGTCGTGGGGCCCCGCGAGCGCGAACACGACGATCTGCGCGGGTTCTGTGTCGCTGGCATTCCTCGAAACGAGATGATGCGCGCCAGGCGGCTCGTACCAGGCTTCGCCGGGACCATAGGTCCTTGCGGGCGAGCCTTCGAGTTGCGACACGACGTG
>NZ_CAJMYY010000170.1:0-164 GCF_905220185.1 Paraburkholderia sp. J11-2
GCCGTGCCCGTGAAGTCCACGGTCGTGCCACCCGTCGCTGCCGCCACCGTCACCGTGCTCGTCGGCGTGGCTTGCTGCACCAGACCGATCGTGCCGTTGTTGATGTTGTTCGTCAGGTTCGTGATATCCGACGTGTTCTGCGTCACACGGCCATCGAGGTTCGT
>NZ_CAJMYY010000171.1:0-152 GCF_905220185.1 Paraburkholderia sp. J11-2
CGCCAGTCCGGCGTGCTCTCGCGTCATCGTCACACCGGTCCGGTGCATGCCATGGTCTTGCGCGGTCGCTGGTATTACCTCGAACACGACTGGGTCGCCGAACAAGGCTCGTATGCGCACGAGCCGGCAGGTGAAACGCATACGCTGTTCGT
>NZ_CAJMYY010000172.1:0-151 GCF_905220185.1 Paraburkholderia sp. J11-2
AAGCAGCAGACGAAGCGCAAGTAGGGCAGTCTGGCCTCATACGCGCAGGCGTGTACATGATTCCGTGCACGCGCAGCAAAATTGATTATCGCGCGACCCGTCTTAATCGCCGACGGCTTCATTTCTAGACTCCATTCCAAGCCGATGATCG
>NZ_CAJMYY010000173.1:0-150 GCF_905220185.1 Paraburkholderia sp. J11-2
GATTAATGCTACAGCTCGATTCGGTTCCCGCACTGGACCGATGCAATCGGGGTGGTCACGCACGCGTCGGCTGGCATGCCCGCACGGATGTCTGCAGGGCACCCGATAGCTGCCATCGAGAGCGTACGGGAACGAATGACGGGAAAGGGT
>NZ_CAJMYY010000174.1:0-140 GCF_905220185.1 Paraburkholderia sp. J11-2
TCGGGACGCCCCAGCCGTTTCATCGGAACAATCGAGAGGAAACGGCGCTCCGCTTCGCTGCCCTCCGGTGTATTCGCGCGGAACATCTCGGTTTCGGTCGGCCCAGGTGCGACCGCATTGACGGTGATACCCGTATCGGC
>NZ_CAJMYY010000175.1:0-139 GCF_905220185.1 Paraburkholderia sp. J11-2
TCACTTTACGAGCTCTTCAAAAGATGGACAGGATTGACGCGCTGCGCACGCTGATCGAAGTGGCCGAGATGGGCAGCTTTTCCGCCGTTGCAAGACAGCGCGCGATCGCACCTTCGTCGGTGACGGTGGCAGTCAGGCA
>NZ_CAJMYY010000176.1:0-137 GCF_905220185.1 Paraburkholderia sp. J11-2
GCCATCGAAACGCTCACGCCCGCCGAAGCGCGTGAGGTTCTCGCAGGCGCGCAGCGCAGCGTCGAGGTCGACGTCTCGGGCATCGACGTCACGCGCCGCACGATCGAGCAGGACGGTCTGAGCGTGCCGCTCGTCGT
>NZ_CAJMYY010000177.1:0-136 GCF_905220185.1 Paraburkholderia sp. J11-2
GCGACGCAGCAACCCGTCATGCCTGATGACCATAGCGAGTTGGTCCCACCCCTTCCCATCCCGAACAGGACCGTGAAACAACTCCACGCCGATGATAGTGCGGATTGCCCGTGTGAAAGTAGGTAATCGTCAGGCT
>NZ_CAJMYY010000178.1:0-128 GCF_905220185.1 Paraburkholderia sp. J11-2
TCGACGGCGATCGGGCGCAGGCCCGCAGCAGCCAGATCGTCGATGACGGGTTGCCAGACCCGGCTCCAATAGGTGCCGTGGAGCATGAGCACGACCGGGCCACGGTCGCCGGCGCACAGATAACTGGC
>NZ_CAJMYY010000179.1:0-128 GCF_905220185.1 Paraburkholderia sp. J11-2
TCGTCGGCGCATAACACGGTGACGCTGGGTGGTGTGGATTCGAGCACGGCGGTTGCGCTGACGAACGTGGCGAACGGCGCGCTGAACGCGTCGAGCCTCGACGCGGTGAATGGTTCGCAGCTGTACGC
>NZ_CAJMYY010000180.1:0-121 GCF_905220185.1 Paraburkholderia sp. J11-2
GTGGCGCGATGTGAACTGTGGCAGGCGCTGGCGGTTTGAGCGGCTTTCTTTTGCCTACTTTTCTTTGCCGCTGCAAAGAAAAGTAGGTGCCGCCCCGCACAGGGGCAACGCTGGCATACCG
>NZ_CAJMYY010000181.1:0-121 GCF_905220185.1 Paraburkholderia sp. J11-2
GCCACAGACCAACGACGATGTCCGGCGCGTTTTGTGCGATGTGGTGCGCAGTGGTCGCCTTGTGCCGTATATGGACAGGGAGTGGACGCAGCGGCCGCGCGTGTTCCGGCTCACGCCAGCA
>NZ_CAJMYY010000182.1:0-118 GCF_905220185.1 Paraburkholderia sp. J11-2
CCCAGCGTGACCGAGTCATGCGCCGACGAGTCGTACGCCACCGCATCGGCCAGTTGGCCGTTGATGTTCGTGATGTCGCCGTTGAGCGCCGTGAAGGCATCGCCAGCGTTGTTGTACG
>NZ_CAJMYY010000183.1:0-113 GCF_905220185.1 Paraburkholderia sp. J11-2
TCTTCATAATCTCGTTTCTCTGCTGCTGACGCAGCAACGCAGAAAGAAGCCGGTAGTTGAGCAGTTCTAACGGCAACTTCGCGATCGATCTTTAAAAATTTACAGCCGATAAG
>NZ_CAJMYY010000184.1:0-113 GCF_905220185.1 Paraburkholderia sp. J11-2
CTTATCGGCTGTAAATTTTTAAAGATCGATCGCGAAGTTGCCGTTAGAACTGCTCAACCACCGGCTTCTTTCTGCGTTGCTGCGTCAGCAGCAGAGAAACGAGATTATGAAGA
>NZ_CAJMYY010000185.1:0-103 GCF_905220185.1 Paraburkholderia sp. J11-2
TCCGTTCCCGCTGCTCGCTACGCGCGCAGCGGCCGGGTCTGCAAGGGAAACCAAGGGGCATTGTCATGGGTAACGCAATGCAAGCGCACCACTGGTTTTAAGT
>NZ_CAJMYY010000186.1:0-103 GCF_905220185.1 Paraburkholderia sp. J11-2
TGACGTCAGGCAGCGAAGGCCGCCGCGGAAACCGGTGGACGCAGGAGTCGGCAGCTTTTTTAAGCGGTGAGCGAAAAAAAGGGGTTGACGAAGCGAAAAAGAT
>NZ_CAJMYY010000187.1:0-100 GCF_905220185.1 Paraburkholderia sp. J11-2
GTCGTACATCACTGCATCGGCCAGCTTGCCCTTAATGTTCGTGATGTCGCCAGCGATGTTCGTGACGTTGCCCGACAGGTTCGTCAGGTTCTGGTTCGTC